>NZ_JAGXJM010000040.1:0-103243 GCF_019091445.1 Streptomyces sp. GbtcB7 | reverse complement strand
ACCCCAGGCCATCGACCTGGGGTTTCAATATGGAGCGGGTGACGAGAATCGAACTCGCACTCTCAGCTTGGGAAGCTGATGTTCTACCACTAAACTACACCCGCGTAAGACGCCGGTTACCCGGTGTCGAATGCTCGCTCACTCTACCTCATGGCCGGTCCCTGGCGCTGACGCCGAGGGGCCGGTGCGCGTTTCGGGGCGTGGACATGGGTGCGGGGGGCCGGAGTTGGGGCGTACGGTGGGGGAGTGGAAGAGGGTCTGGGCGGGACCGGAGTGCCGCTTGGAGGGCCATCCCTTTCATCCCGTAATGTGGCTTTCGTCGTCAGTCAGACGCGGCTCTTGGGGAAGGGACTCTGAGGACTTGATGGAGCGCACCGTCGTCCGTTGTGCCGAGGGGCACGTGTTCAGCACCGCTTCGTTCCCGATGCAGCAGGCCGAGCGACTCGGCCCCGGCCGATTGGTCCGGTGTCCGCGGTGTGCGCGGCTCCGGAGCGTCGTTCCGGTCACGCTCGAGAAGCGGTAGGACTCAGCAGTAGGACCAGCGGTAGGACCTGGGGCGCGGGGACTGTGCGAAATGCTGACAGTCCCCGCGTATCCTCGGGGCGTGCTTCTCTCAGACAAGGACATCCGGGCCGAGATCGACGCCGGTCGGGTGCGCATCGACCCGTACGACGAATCCATGGTGCAGCCCTCGAGCATCGACGTGCGGCTCGACCGCTACTTCCGGGTGTTCGAGAATCACCGTTATCCACACATCGACCCCTCCGTCGAGCAGGCCGATCTGACTCGGCTCGTCGAGCCCGAGGGGGACGAGCCGTTCATCCTGCACCCCGGGGAGTTCGTGCTCGCCAGCACGTACGAGGTGATCTCGCTTCCCGTGGATCTTGCCTCGCGGCTGGAGGGCAAGAGTTCGCTCGGGCGGCTGGGGCTCGTCACGCACTCCACCGCCGGGTTCATCGACCCCGGCTTCTCCGGGCACGTGACCCTGGAGCTGTCCAATCTCGCGACGCTTCCGATCAAGCTCTGGCCGGGCATGAAGATCGGGCAGCTGTGCATGTTCCGGCTGAGTTCGCCGGCCGAGTTCCCGTACGGCAGCGACCGGTACGGCTCCCGCTACCAGGGCCAGCGCGGGCCGACCGCCTCCCGGTCCTTCCTCAACTTCCATCGGACCCAGGTGTGAGCGGGAGCGGGGAGAGTGCGGGCATGAGCGTGTCCGACGTGCGGGAGAACCTCACCTACGAGCGGTTCGGGGTCGCGGTCCGTGAGCTCGCCCAGACCATCGCCGACGACGGGTACCAGCCCGACATAGTGCTCAGCATCGCCCGCGGGGGTGTCTTCGTCGCGGGTGGACTGGCGTACGCCCTCGACTGCAAGAACATCCACCTGGTCAACGTGGAGTTCTACACCGGTGTGGGTACGACGCTCGACATGCCCGTCATGCTCGCTCCCGTCCCGAACGCCATCGACTTCTCCGACAAGAAGATCCTGATCACCGACGACGTCGCCGACACCGGCAAGACGCTCAAGCTCGTGCACGACTTCTGCGTCGACACCGTCGCCGAGGTCCGCAGCGCCGTGATCTATGAGAAGCCCCACTCGCTGGTGAAGTGCGAGTACGTGTGGAAGCGGACCGACGACTGGATCAACTTCCCCTGGAGTGTGTTGCCTCCGGTACATAAGTCGGGAGAGGCGCCCAAGGCGAACAAGGAAGCGCTCTGACCTGCGGTTCCGTAACTGTCTCCGCACGCTGAACGGCCCCTGACCAGGTGAATCGGTCGGGGGCCGTTCGGCTGCCCGATGTCCGCGTTGGAGCCGACGCCGCCGAGAGCGAAGATCGCGTCGTCGCCGGGAGTGCCGATCGTTGGCGCCTGCGTTGAAGGTGACGGTCACGGGCGCTGCAGCCGCTCACCAGCGGCTTTGGCACCACGTCGTGGGGACACGGCAGGTTGCGGGGTCGGTCTCACCGATGGGGAAGTCCTCGGCAAAGAGCGCGGCACTCAGGGGGTGCCGCGGACGTCGGTTGATGGCCGCTGCCCGTCCCCGAAGGGCGACTCGGCCCCGCAAGGGATGGAGAAGGCCCCCGGCAGTGGTTCGGTGCCGGGGGCCCTCTCGTACGTACTCGACCGTACGCGGCGTACCGCGCGTCCTCGCTAGAACGTGCCCAGCTTGATGATCGACAGGATCGCGATCAGCTGGATCGCCGACGCGGCCAGTGCCTTCGGCCACGGGAGGTCGTGGGACTTGCTGACCATCAGGGTCAGCAGGGCGCCCGCCGCGACCCAGGTCGCCCAGCCGAGGAGCTGCACGAAGGACGCGTCGCCGCCGAAGAACATGGCGACGATCAGGCGCGGGGTGTCCGTGATGGACATGATCAGCATGGAGAGGCCGACCGTGGGCTGCCATGCCCCGTCGCCGCCGAGCTGGCGGGCCAGGGTGTGGGTGACCACGCCCAGGATGAACGTGCTGATGACGATCGCCACGGCCGTCGTCAGGACGATCGGGACGGCGTTGGAGAGGGTGGCGTTTATGGCGTCCTGGCGGGCGCCGTCGAAGCCGAAGACGGCCAGCAGGCCGTAGAGGAACGTCACGATCAGGGCCGGGGCCCACATCGTGTAGTCGCGCATCTGCAGGAAGGTCTGGTTGGGGGCCGTGACGATGCCCCTCAGCAGGTCCTTCCAGTGCAGACGGGGGCCGATCGGCGGGGCCGCCGCCTGGCCGGCGCGGTAGGTCCCGCCCTGGGTGTAGGGGTCCTCGCCGACCGAGAAGGCCTGGGTGTGACCAGGGCTGTTCGCCGCGTACGGGTCAGGGCCCTGCTGCGGGTGACCGTCGCCGAAGTACTCGGGCTCGCCGTGGCCGCCGGCGCCGCCGCCGTTCGCCTGGGGCCAGCCCGGCTGTCCGCCCTGCTGTCCGCCGCTGTACTGCTGCCCGCCGCCGTACTGCTGACCCCCGTACGGCTGCTGCTGCGAGGGCGCGGGCGGGTAGCCGTACGGCTGCTGGCCTCCCTGCGGAGCCTGCTGTCCGTACGACGGTCGGTGTTGTTGCGGTCGCGCTTGCGGGGCTCGGTCGTCCCGGCCGCGTCCGATCCTGAATCCAGCCACGTAATCGAACGTACCTGGTCCCGCAGTGTGACGTGCGGGGTGCGGGCCATCGGAGGGGGGTTTGGGTCCGAGCTGTGACATCCCCTAAGGGGAGGAGCACGGGTGTCCCTTACGGGGGCACGGCCCCGGGTTCCGCGGGAGGGCGGAAGCCGGGCCCGTGGGTGCGGGCCCGGCTGAAGGACAGCTGGTCTCAGTCCGCGAAGTTGGCGCCGAACGCCGGTGTGCCCGTCGTCGAGACGCCCGCGTCGGCCGGCCAGATGGCGCGGGAGCCGGTCGTGGTGATCTTGGAACCGTTGGAGGGCAGGTAGGTGACGCTGCCGTCGCCACCGTTCTCGTAGGAGCCCACGAGCAGGTCGGCCTTGCCGTCGCCGTTGACGTCGTCGAGCTTCGTGTCCAGGCCGAAGAGGTCGGACTTCTCGTCGCTGCCGGGGACGCCCGGCGTGCTCTGGGCGAAGGCCTGGGCGCCGGAGGAGGTGTTGACGCCGTGCGCGGAGCCGTACAGGACGGTGGCCATGCCGGCGTCCGCGACACCGTTCAGGTCCTCGTACGCGGCGCTGATGACCAGGTCCTGGTAGCCGTCGCCGTTGATGTCGCCGAGGTCCAGCTCGTAGCCGAAGTTGTCGGCCTTCTCCGAACTGCCGGGCACGCTGCCGGTGTTCTGGGTGATCCCGGTGGTGGAGGCCGGGCCAGAGGCGGAGCCGTAGGTGATGTTCACCTTCCCGCCGAGCGCGGAGTCCGGGATGGTCGTGCCGTCACCGGTCTTGTTGTCCCAGGACGCGCCGCTGACGATGTCGCCGAAGCCGTCCTTGTTGATGTCGCCGATGGCCGTGATGATGCCGGGCTTGAGGGTCTTGGCGGCGGAGACGTTCAGGCCGTTCGCGGTGCCGGGCACGTAGTAGTTGGTGTTCCAGCCGTTGTCGGTCTTGGTCTCGAAGCCGTCGACCACCAGGTCGGTGCGGCCGTCGCCGTTGATGTCACCGGCGGTGAGGTTCAGCGGGCCGAGGGCGGTGCCGCCGGACTGGATCGGGGGCTTGATCGTGGTGCGGGCGAGGCCGGCCGCGCCGGTGGAGGTGATGCCGCCCCGATAGACGTAGATCGTGCTGGAGGAGTTGCCGACGGCCAGGTCGGCCTTGCCGTCGCCGTCGAAGTCGCCCGCGGCGATGGTCTTGCCCCAGTAGTCGTGCGAGGAGCCGGCCGGGTCGGCGATGGCCACACCCTTGCCGGTGAGGCCGCTTGGGGAGCCCCAGAGGACGGCGAGGCCACCGGCGTCGGTGTCGTTGCCGAACTTCTCGTGCGCGGAGGACACGGCGAGGTCGTCGTAACCGTCGCCGTTGAAGTCCGCGTACGCCGTGTCGGAGCCGAAGATGTCCCCGGCCTCGGCGGTGCCGGGGACGCCGGCGGTGTTCTGGCTGAGCGTGGAGCGCTTGGCGCCGGACACGCCGCTGTGGGTGCCGTAGAGGACGACGACCTGGCCGGCGGCTTTGAGGCCGCTCACGTAGGCGTCGGAGGCGGAGAAGGCGACGTCGCCGATTCCGTCGCCGTTGAAGTCGGCCTGCGGGACCTTCGTGGAGTCCGCGGCGGTCGCCGTCGCGGCGGAGAAGGTGAGCAGACCGCCCGTCAGCGCGGCCGCGGTGGCCGTCGCGAGGGCGAGTCGCATGACGTGCGTCTTGGCGTGCGTACGGTGCTGCGGGTACTGCCGGTACTGCTTGTGCATGCGGGGGTCTCCTGCGGCATGCGGGGACGCCTGGCGGGCATTCCCAGTCAATGGGGTGCGGACCGCCCGCGTTCACCGGGAGTTGTCCCGGGGTTCGGAGGCTGGTCGGCGAACAGAAGACCTTGAAAGGGGGGCAAGGGTTGTACGTGAGTTTGATTAATTCCTGAGGTGGGTGTCGCTGGTGGTTCAGGAGTCCATTCCCAGGAACTCGGACGTGGAGAACGTGACCGTCGGCTTCGCCGTCACCAGCGCCTCCTTGCTGCCCGCGTACAGCGCGACCGTGTCCTTCGTCTCCCCGTCGTACGTCCTTACGACCAGGTCCGCCCGTCCGTCCCCCGTGAAGTCGGCGACGGTCAGGACCCGGGTGGTGCCCCGGGCCGGCGGCGGCACGGTCACCATCCCCGCCGCGGACAGTCCGGTCGTACGACCCCGCAGGATCCGCAACTCCGCTCCGCTGGAGACGAGTTCGCTCACGCCGTCCCCGTCGAAGTCCCCGGCGTCCAGCACCGAACCGGGGGTGCTGATGCTGTCGCGTACGGCGGTGGGGAGGTCGTAGCGCAGATACGTTCCGTCCATCGAGCCGACCGCCGCGTCCAGGGCGCGGCCCCTGCCGAAGCGGCCGAGGGCGACGTCGATGCCGCTCGGCAGGGCGGTGCCGGTGCGGGTGGGGCCGGCCGGGCCGCCGAGGACGAGCGCGGACGTGGCGGGGCCTTCCGCCGTACGGACGAGAAGGTCGTCGTAGCCGTCGCGGTTCACGTCGAGGGCGGGGCCGGTGGGCACGGTGCCGGGTGAGGGGAGGGGCCCGCCCGCCGCGCGCGGGGCGCCCTTCCTGATGAACGGGCCGCGCAGATAGCTGAGTCGGCCGTCCGAGGCGTGCACGACCAGGTCCTCGGCGCCGTCGCCGTCGAAGTCGCCGCACACGGGCTGGTCGGGCCAGTCGTTGCCGGCGCGGGCCGCCGCCGGTATGACCAGCTCCACCGCCCTGCCGGTGAGGCCGGCCGGGGAGCCGAAGAGGATCTGGAGGGGGACGGGGGGCCGGCCCTGGCCGTCGTACGGCGGGTCCGTCGACACGACGAGATCGGTGAAGCCGTCCCTGTCCAGGTCGCAGCTCGCCTCCGCGTCGAAGACGGCGGGTGACCGGCCCTTCGTACGGGCCGCTTGGCGCGCGGGGTTCAGCAACTGCCGTGCGCCAGGCGCGAGTCCGTGTGCGGTTCCGGTTCCGGTTCCGTAGACGATCCCGATGCCCGCGTCGTCGCCGTGGGCATCGTCCGGGCCCTTGACGAGGTCATTGAGGACCAGGTCGCGATGGCCGTCGCCGTTGAAGTCGTCGGCGGTCTTGCCGCCCTTGCCGCGGGGGACGGGGAGTTGGGCGGGAGCCTTGGCGACGGTCACGGGTTCGTGTCGCGCGGAACCGGTGTTCCCGGTGCCGGCGCATCCCCCGAGCAGCAGTACACAGCTGATCGCCGCGGCCCGTACACCGGCTTTTCGCTCGCCCACCGTTCACCTCATCCGCCCCACGGACAACAACCTCGCCATGATGCGCCGGATTCGGTGGGAGCGGAATCGGAGCGGCATCGCAGCCGCATCGGGGCGGTATCGCCAGCTCGGAAAGGGCTGTGTGTCAGCGATGAGTTTTACAGAATTGTTGACAATATCGAGCGGCTCAATTTACGTTCGCAAGGACCGGACAAACGGGGGCGGCGCCCGGCGCGAAGAGTGGCCCGTGAGCCCCTGAACAGCCGTTTTGGCCGCCGTATGGCCGCCGTGAACAGGGAGAAGGCTTTCCGTGAAGCACAGGGCAGTGAAGCGCAGGACCGTCGTCATGGGTATCGGCGCGACCGCCGGAGC
The DNA here is from genome assembly GCF_019091445.1 of Streptomyces sp. GbtcB7. Classification (NCBI taxonomy): domain Bacteria; kingdom Bacillati; phylum Actinomycetota; class Actinomycetes; order Kitasatosporales; family Streptomycetaceae; genus Streptomyces; species Streptomyces sp. GbtcB7. The sequence continues at coordinate 96,583 of NZ_JAGXJM010000040.1, read as the reverse complement.
CGCCGCAGCCGGTGGCTTCGCCTTGAGCGCGAACGCGTCGAGCACGAGCTCGAAGTCCTCGGGTGCGTCGGATTCCCTGGTCTTCGACAAGGACGCCTACACCGAGCTGACGACGACCATCACGGACGCCGACGGCACCGATCACACGGTGGTGTACCACTTCTGGAAGGCCATCACCTACGTCGCACGTCCGGTGGACGCGAAGTACCAGAGCCTGAACGTCAGTGTCCCCGTCAAGATCGACGGCAAGGCCGTGGACGCGACGAACGCTCCGATCGTCTTCGCCAACGCGGTGGGCGGCTACATGCCGTCGTCCGTGGCGGACGCCACCGGCGTGGGCGGCGCCGAGATGACCGGGGGCATGCCCACGGGCGGCGCCGGTGGCAGTGCCTCCCCCAGTGCGTCCGCCGGCCCCTCGGCCTCCAGCGGCGCCGGCACGGGCGAGGTGCAGTCCGGCGGCAACGCGATGGTGAACGCCCAGGGCGGGATGGTCAACCTCGGGAAGCTGGGCCTGGCGGCGGGTTACGTCGTCGTGGAGCCCGGCGCGCGCGGCCGGACCCTCACCGACTCCGCCGGCACGTACTACGGCACCGCCCCGGCCGCCATCGTCGACCTGAAGGCCGCGGTCCGCTACGTCCGCGCCAACAAGGGAGTCATCCCGGGCAACACCGACCGGATCGTCTCCACCGGTACGAGTGCGGGGGGCGCCCTGTCCTCCCTGCTCGGCGCGTCCGGTGACAGCCCGATCTACGACAAGTACCTCAAGGAGCTCGGCGCCGCCGACGCGTCCGACGCGATCTTCGCCACCGGCGCCTGGTGCCCCATCACCGACCTCGAGCACGCCGACGGCGCGTACGAGTTCAACTGGGGCACCAACGTCGCGGCGAGCACCGGCAAGGTCGTCGACCAGACGGTGTCGAAGGCGCTGCGGGCCCAGTTCGCGGAGTACCAGGCTTCCCTCAGGCTGCGGGGTCTGAACGGCTTCGGCCCGCTCACGGCCCGCAACTACGACGACTACATGGTGGAGACCTACCTCCAGCCGTCCGCCACGAAGTACCTGGCGGCGCTGTCGGAGGCCGACCGTGCGACGTACCTGGCCGCGAACACGTTCATCACGTGGTCCGGCGGCAGGGCGACCTTCACCTGGGCCGACTTCCTCACCCACGTCGGCGCGCGGAAGAAGACGACACCGGCCTTCGACGCGTTCGACCTGTCCGCGGGCGAGAACAACGAGTTCGGCGTCGGCACCACCGAGGCGCGGCACTTCACGGCGTACGGCGCGAAGAACGACACCACCGGCCTCAGCACCAAGCGGGTCGCGAGCGACATCCCCGAGAAGCTCGACCTGATGAACCCGATGCACCACATCGGGGAGGAGAACCCCGGCCGGTCGAGGCACTGGTGGATCCGCCTCGGTACGAAGGACTCCGACACCTCGCTGACGGTGTCCGCCAACCTCGCTGCGGCGCTGGACAACCTGGGTGACGACGTCAATCACCTCTACTACTGGGACGAGGGGCACGGCTCGAATGTCGACCCGGGTGACTTCCTCACGTGGGTCGCGAAGGTGACGGGCGACTCGAAGCGGCGGCGCTCCGCGAAGTAGCACCCCAGGACGTCGCCCGAGCCCGGCGCCGAGCCCGCACGTCACCGGGCTCGGCGCCGCACCGTCCAAAGCCCCCTTCGCCCCCGCCGCCCCTACCCAACCCATCCCAGGGGCTCCGCCCCTCCCACCCCACCAGGGGCTCCGCCCTCGCACCCCCGCGGGCTCCACCCCGGCCCGCCTGCGGGGCTCCGCCCCTGCACCCCGCCGGGGGCTGCCGCCCCCTGGACCCCGCAGGACTCTGCCCCGGACCTCTGCGGGGCTGCGACCCGGCCCTGCGGGGCTCCGCCCCCGCACCCCACCAGGGGCTGCCGCCGCCTGGACCCGTGCGGGACTCCGCCCTGGACCTCTGCGGGGCTGCGGCCCGGCCCTGCGGGGCTCCGCCCCTGCACCCCGCCGGGGGCTGCCGCCGCCCGGACCCCCGCGGGACTCCGCCCCGGATCCCTGTGGGGCTGCGCGTCGGGACCCCTGCGGGACTTCGCCCCGGGTCCCTGTGGGGCTGCGCGTCGGGACCCCTGCAGGACTCCGGCCCGGACCCCTGTGGGGCTGCGCCTCGGGACCCCTGCGGGACTTCGCCCTGGACCTCTGTGGGGCTGCGCCCCTGGACCTCTGTGGGGCTGCGCCCCCAGACCCCGCTTCGGCCGGAACGGCCTCGTCCTCAAACCCCGGACGGGCTGGGTGATGCGGCCCGGGGTGGGTGGACGGGGTGGGCCTCGTCCTCGAGCGCCGGACCAGGTGGGTGATGTGGCCCGGGGTGGGTGGGCGGGGGGAAACGGCTTCGGCCTCGGCCTCGAGCGTCGGACCGGCGGGATGATGCGGGCCGGGGGAGCGGCTTTGGACTTGTCCTCGGACGGGGCGGGCTGTATGAGGTCGGTCGGGGCGCGGGCCGCGTCTTTGAACGCCGGGTGCCCGAAGGCTTTGGGGGCGCGGGGAACTGCGCGGTCAACCCCCACCGTCCCGCGGACGAAATACTCCGGGCGAGTGGGGCGGCCGGGGCGCAGCCCGGGCCCAGGGGCGCGGGGAACGCGACGGGTCCCCACCCACCCGTGGTCGAAGAAGCCCCCGGGGGGCGAGGAAACGCGGACGCCGGTGGGCGAGAATCTCGGCCCACCGGCGTCCGGATGATCACGCTGGTTACTTCACCGGCTCAGGCTCCGGCTCGCTCTCCGCCTCCGCCGCCCCCGCCGGATCAACCGGCGTCTTGACGGAGTCGAGAAGGAGCTGGGCCACGTCCACGACCTGGACGGACTCCTTGGCCTGGCCGTCGTTCTTCTTGCCGTTGACCGAGTCGGTCAGCATCACGAGGCAGAACGGGCAGGCCGTGGACACGATGTCCGGGTTCAGCGAAAGAGCCTCGTCGACGCGCTCGTTGTTGATGCGCTTGCCGATCCGCTCCTCCATCCACATCCGCGCACCACCGGCACCGCAGCAGAAGCCGCGTTCCTTGTGGCGGTGCATCTCCTGCTGACGCAGGCCCGGGACGGCCGACATGATCTCGCGCGGCGGCGTGTAGATCTTGTTGTGGCGGCCCAGGTAGCAGGGGTCGTGGTAGGTGATGAGGCCGTCCACCGGGGTGACCGGCAGCAGCTTGCCCTCGTCGATGAGGTGCTGGAGCAGCTGGGTGTGGTGGATGACCTCGTAGTCGCCGCCGAGCTGCGGGTACTCGTTGCCGATGGTGTTGAGGCAGTGCGGGCAGGTCGCGACGATCTTCTTCGCCGACTTCGGCTTCTTCGTCGACTCGTCCTCGTCGTCCTCGCCGAAGGCCATGTTCAGCGCGGCGACGTTCTCCATGCCGAGTTCCTGGAACAGGGGCTCGTTGCCGAGACGACGCGCGGAGTCACCGGTGCACTTCTCGTCGCCGCCCATGATGGCGAACTTGACGCCGGCCATGTGCAGGAGCTCCGCGAAGGCCTTCGTGGTCTTCTTGGCGCGGTCCTCCAGGGCGCCGGCGCAGCCGACCCAGTACAGGTACTCGACCTCGGACAGGTCCTCGATGTCGCGGCCGACGACCGGGATCTCGAAGTCGACTTCCTTCGTCCACTCGAGGCGCTGCTTCTTGGCCAGACCCCAGGGGTTGCCCTTCTTCTCCAGGTTCTTGAGCATCGTGCCCGCCTCGGACGGGAACGCGCTCTCGATCATCACCTGGTAGCGGCGCATGTCGACGATGTGGTCGATGTGCTCGATGTCGACCGGGCACTGCTCGACGCACGCGCCGCACGTGGTGCAGGACCACAGCACGTCGGGGTCGATGACGCCGTTCTCCTCGAACGTGCCGATCAGGGGGCGCTCGGCCTCGGCGAGCGCGGCGGCGGGCACGTCGGCCAGCTGCTCCGCCGACGCCTTCTCCTCGCCCTCCATGTTCTTGCCGCCGCCCGCGAGCAGGTACGGCGCCTTGGCGTGCGCGTGGTCGCGCAGCGACATGATGAGGAGCTTGGGGGAGAGCGGCTTGCCCGTGTTCCAGGCGGGGCACTGCGACTGGCAGCGGCCGCACTCGGTGCAGGTGGAGAAGTCCAGCAGGCCCTTCCAGGAGAACTGCTCGACCTGGCTGACACCGAAGACGTCGTCCTCGCCGGGGTCGGTGAAGTCGATGGCCTTGCCGTCACTCGTCATCGGCAGCAGCGCGCCGAGGGCGGTCTCGCCCTTCGCGTTCCGCTTGAACCAGATGTTCGGGAAGGCGAGGAAGCGGTGCCAGGCGATACCCATGTCCGTCTTGAGGGAGACCGTGATCATCCAGATGAAGGACGTCCCGATCTTGATCATCGCGGTGAGGTAGATCAGGTTCTGGAGCGTGCCGACGCTCGTCCCCTTGAAGGCGGCGACGATCGGGTACGAGGCGAAGTACGCGGCCTCGTAGCCGTGCACGTCGGCGAGGGCGCCTTCCAGGCCGCGCAGCGTCATGATCGCGAGGCCGATGATGAGGATGACCGACTCGACGAAGTAGGCCTGGCCGACGTTGGACCCGGCGAAGCGGGACTTGCGGCCCGGCCGGTCGGGCCGGGACAGCTGGCGGATCACGATGAGCGTGAGGATGCCGAGGGTCGTCATCAGGCCGATGAACTCGACGAAGATCTCGTACGGCAGCCAGTGCCCGATGATGGGCAGCGTCCAGTCGGCCTGGAAGAGCTGCCCGAAGGCGTTCACCAGCGTGGCGACGAGGGAGAAGAAGCCGACCGCCACGAACCAGTGGGCGACGCCGACCACCCCCCACCGGTTCATCCGGGTGTGGCCGAGGAACTCCCGGACCACCGTGACGGTGCGCGCGGTCCAGTCGTCGGTGCGGGTGCCCGCGGGGACGTCCTGGCCGAGCCGTACGAACCGGTAGATCTGCGCGATGGCGCGGGAGAACAGCGCCACGCCGACCACGGCGAGTACCAGCGACACAATGATCGCGGCGAGTTGCATTCGGGGGCTCCTCGGGCCTGCGAGGGAGGGAGCTGAAGGCCGACCTTCAGCCGATTACTAAGCGGTAACTTATGCAGTCCGTCTGAGACTACCCATATCTTCCGCCGCACTGTAGCCAGCGGTGCGGTGATCTGCGTCGCTGAGGTCCACCTGAGTCGCCGAAGTCACCGACCGGCAGTTGCGCACGTCACCGGCCGACAACCGCCGAGGTCTCCGACCGACACGTAAACCCGATCGTGTTATCTCCAGCATATTCGCGACATTTAACACTAAATTAGCGGCGTGCTGTACGGAATCGCCGCCGCCACCTCTGCCCTGCTCCTCGCCGCCGTGCTCGCCGCCCTGCTGCGGCTCCTCGCCCTGCGCCTCGGCGTGGTCGAACGGCGGCGGGCGCGCGCGGTGCCGCTGCTCGGCGGGGTCGCGGTGGTGGCGGTCACGGCGTTTGTCGCGAGGGTCGGGGACTGGACGGACGTGGCGCCGCTGGGGCCGGCGGCCGGGCGGCTGCTGGCCGCCGGGATCGGGGTCGGCGTCCTCGGACTCGTCGCCGATCTGTGGCCCCCGCCGGCTCTTGTGCGGGTTCCGCTCCAGGCGGCCGTCGTGACCGGCGCCGCCGCGCTGACCGTGCCGTACGACGAACTCGGCCCGGTGGCCGGGGTGGTGGCCGTCGGCTGGATCGCCCTCGCCACCCATGCCTTCACCTCGCTCGATCACGCCGACGGAGTGATGGGGACGGTCGCGGTGGTGACCGCCTTCGCGCTGAGCGGCTGCGCGGCCGCCGAGGTCATGGACGGGCTCGCGGCGCTGCTGAGCGTGCTGGCCGCCGCGCTGACCGGGTTCCTGATGCACAACTGGCCCCCGGCCCGGATCGTGCCGGGGCGCTGCGGCGCGCTGTTCGTCGGGTTCGTGCTGACCTCGGCGGCGGTACTGGTGCACACCGGGCGGGCGGCCGGGTCGAGCGTGGGCGCCGGGTTCGCGCTGACGGCCGTGGCGACCGCCGACGCCGTACTGGTGCTGGTGTCGCGGCGGCGGGCCGGGCGTCCGCTGCTGCGCGGCGCCCCCGATCATCTGGTCCACCGGCTGCGGCGCCTCGGTGTCACGCCCCAGGGCGCCGCGGTCGTCGTGGGGGTCACCGGTTTCGCGGGTGCACTCGTCGGGATGCTGATCGACATGGGATGGGTGAGCGCGACGGCGGCGTTGTGGGTGGCGGGTGGCGTCGGTGTCGCCGTACTCGCGCTGCTTCGGATCCCCACTTACGGGGGACGGCATGTCCCCGCGTACGGGAGTCGGTTGACCGTGAAGCCGCAGGTCGGACCACGTGTGCAAGCACACCTGCGTGTAAGCAAGAGATAAGACTTGAGCCCCCATGACTCATGTCTGTTGACCCAGCAATGAGTGTGGTGCACACTTGAGTCCGTTCCACTCAAGTCATTGCTGGAGGAATTGAAATGGCACGTGCGGTCGGCATCGACCTGGGCACGACTAACTCCGTCGTCAGCGTTCTTGAAGGCGGCGAGCCCACCGTCATCACCAACGCAGAGGGCGCCAGGACCACGCCGTCCGTCGTCGCCTTCGCCAAGAACGGCGAGGTGCTCGTCGGCGAGGTCGCCAAGCGCCAGGCGGTCACGAACGTGGACCGGACCATCCGCTCCGTGAAGCGTCACATGGGCACGGACTGGAAGATCGAGCTCGACGGGAAGAACTTCAACCCGCAGCAGATGAGCGCCTTCATCCTGCAGAAGCTGAAGCGCGACGCCGAGGCCTACCTGGGCGAGAAGGTCACGGACGCGGTCATCACCGTCCCGGCCTACTTCAACGACTCCGAGCGCCAGGCGACGAAGGAGGCCGGCGAGATCGCGGGCCTGAACGTCCTGCGCATCGTGAACGAGCCCACGGCCGCCGCCCTCGCGTACGGCCTGGACAAGGACGACCAGACGATCCTCGTCTTCGACCTCGGTGGCGGCACCTTCGACGTGTCCCTCCTGGAGATCGGTGACGGCGTCGTCGAGGTGAAGGCCACCAACGGCGACAACCACCTCGGTGGTGACGACTGGGACCAGCGTGTCGTCGACTACCTGGTGCAGCAGTTCCGTTCCGGTCACGGCGTGGACCTCGCCAAGGACAAGATGGCGCTCCAGCGTCTGCGCGAAGCCGCCGAGAAGGCGAAGATCGAGCTGTCCTCGTCCACCGAGACCTCGATCAACCTGCCCTACATCACGGCTTCCGCCGAGGGCCCGCTGCACCTGGACGAGAAGCTCACGCGCGCCCAGTTCCAGCAGCTCACCGCTGACCTTCTGGAGCGCTGCAAGACGCCGTTCCACAACGTCATCAAGGACGCGGGCATCAACCTCTCCGAGATCGACCACGTCGTTCTCGTCGGTGGCTCCACCCGCATGCCCGCCGTCGCCGAGCTCGTCAAGGAGCTGACCGGCGGTCAGGACGCCAACAAGGGCGTCAACCCGGACGAGGTCGTCGCCATCGGCGCCGCCCTGCAGGCCGGTGTCCTCAAGGGTGAGGTCAAGGACGTCCTGCTCCTCGACGTCACCCCGCTGTCCCTCGGCATCGAGACCAAGGGCGGCATCATGACGAAGCTCATCGAGCGGAACACGACGATCCCGACCAAGCGGTCCGAGATCTTCACCACCGCCGAGGACAACCAGCCGTCCGTCCAGATCCAGGTCTACCAGGGCGAGCGCGAGATCGCGGCGTACAACAAGAAGCTCGGGATGTTCGAGCTGACCGGTCTGCCGCCGGCCCCGCGCGGTGTCCCGCAGATCGAGGTCGCCTTCGACATCGACGCCAACGGCATCATGCACGTGACCGCGAAGGACCTGGGCACGGGCAAGGAGCAGAAGATGACCGTCACCGGCGGCTCCTCGCTGCCGAAGGACGAGGTCGACCGGATGCGCCAGGAGGCCGAGCAGTACGCGGACGAGGACCACAAGCGCCGCGAGGCCGCCGAGACCCGCAACCAGGGCGAGCAGCTCGTCTACCAGACCGAGAAGTTCCTCAAGGACAACGAGGACAAGGTCCCGGGTGACGTCAAGACCGAGGTCGAGGCCTCCATCGCCGAGCTGAAGGAGAAGCTCAAGGGCGAGGACACCGCCGAGATCCGCACCGCCACGGAGAAGGTCGCCGCGGTCTCGCAGAAGCTCGGCCAGGCCATGTACGCCGACGCCCAGGCCGCGCAGGCCGCCGGTGGCGCCGAAGGTGCCCCCGGCGCCGAGCAGGCCAAGGCCGATGACGACGTCGTCGACGCCGAGATCGTCGACGAGGAGCGCAAGGACGGTGCCGCGTGACGGAGGAGACCCCGGGCTTCGACGAGAAGCCTGACGTCCCCTCCGGCGCCACCCCTGACGACGCCGAGTCGCAGGCCGCCACCGCCTCCACGGAGGAGGCGGCGGCCCCGGCCGGGGACGCATCAGCAGCACAGATGGTCGGTCTGACCGCACAGCTGGACCAGGTCCGTACGGCGCTCGGCGAGCGCACGATGGACCTCCAGCGGCTCCAGGCCGAGTACCAGAACTACCGCCGCCGGGTCGAGCGCGACCGGATCGCGGTCAAGGAGATCGCCATCGCGAACCTCCTGACCGAGCTCCTGCCGGTGCTCGACAACATCGCCCGCGCGCGGGACCACGGCGAACTGGTCGGCGGCTTCAAGTCGGTGGCCGAGTCGCTGGAGACCGTCGCGGCGAAGATGGGCCTCCAGCAGTTCGGCAAGGAGGGCGAGCCCTTCGACCCGATGATCCACGAGGCCCTGATGCACTCGTACGCGCCGGACGTCACGGAGACGACGTGCGTGGCGATTCTGCAGCCGGGGTATCGCATCGGCGAGCGCACCATCCGCCCCGCGCGGGTGGCGGTCGCCGAACCCCAGCCGGGGGCGCAGACCGTCAAGGCCGACGAGGCCGAGGCGGCCGACGACAAGGAGAGCGGTGGCCCGGACGAGGGCTGACGTTGAACGCATGAGAGAGGAGGGGCGTCGAGGATGAGCACCAAGGACTTCATCGAGAAGGACTTCTACAAGGTCCTCGGCGTCCCCAAGGACGCCACCGAGGCAGAGATCAAGAAGGCGTACCGGAAGCTCGCCCGCGAGTTCCACCCGGACGCCAACAAGGGCAACGCCAAGGCCGAGGAGCGCTTCAAGGAGATCTCCGAGGCGAACGACGTGCTCGGAGACCCCAAGAAGCGCAAGGAGTACGACGAGGCACGCGCCCTCTTCGGCAACGGCGGCTTCCGTCCGGGTCCCGGCGCGGGCGGCGGCAACTTCAACTTCGACCTGGGCGACCTCTTCGGAGGCGGCGCCCAGGGCGGAGCGGGCGGTGCCGGTGGCTTCGGCGGCGGCATCGGTGACGTCTTCGGGGGCCTGTTCAACCGCGGCGGCGCGGGCACGGGTACGCGGACCCAGCCCCGGCGCGGCCAGGACATCGACACCGAGGTGACGCTCAGCTTCACCGAGGCGGTGGACGGCGCGACGGTCCCGCTGCGGATGACGTCCCAGGCGCCCTGCAAGGCCTGTTCGGGCACCGGCGACGCGAACGGCACACCGCGCGTGTGCCCGACGTGCGTCGGCACCGGCCAGGTCGCGCGCGGCTCCGGCGGCGGTTTCTCGCTCACGGACCCCTGCCCGGACTGCAAGGGCCGCGGTCTCATCGCGGAGAACCCCTGCGAGATCTGCCACGGCAGCGGCCGCGCCAAGTCCTCACGCACGATGCAGGTCCGCATCCCGGCGGGAGTGAGCGACAGCCAGCGCATCCGCCTCCGGGGCAAGGGCGCACCCGGCGAACGGGGCGGCCCGGCAGGCGACTTGTACGTCACGGTCCACGTGGACGCCCACCCGGTCTTCGGCCGCAAGGGCGACAACCTCACCGTCACCGTGCCCGTCACCTTCGCGGAGGCGGCACTCGGCGGCGAGGTGCGTGTACCGACCCTGGGCGGCCCCCCGGTCACCCTGAAACTGCCCCCGGGCACGCCCAACGGCCGTACGATGCGGGCCCGCGGCAAGGGTGCCGTCCGCAAGGACGGTACGCGCGGCGACCTCCTCGTCACCGTCGAGGTCGCGGTCCCCACGGACGTGTCGGGCAAGGCTCGCGACGCCCTGGAGGCGTATCGCGAGGCAACCGCGGGCGAGGACCCACGGGCGGAGCTGTTCCAGGCCGCGAAGGGAGCATGAGCAGATGGACGGCCGTCGTCGAAACCCCTATGAACTGACCGAGGAGACCCCGGTCTACGTCATCTCGGTGGCGGCCCAGCTCTCCGGCCTGCACCCGCAGACCCTGCGCCAGTACGACCGCCTCGGCCTGGTCTCCCCGGACCGCACCGCCGGCCGGGGCCGGCGCTACTCGGCCCGCGACATCGAACTGCTCCGCACGGTGCAGGCGCTGTCCCAGGACGAGGGCATCAACCTGGCCGGCATCAAGCGCATCATCGAGCTGGAGAACCAGGTGGCCGCCCTCCAGTCCCGCGTCGCGGAACTGGAATCGGCCCTGGACGGCGCCGCTGCCGCGATGCAGCAGCGCGAGGCCGCGGTGCACGCCTCGTACCGCCGGGACCTGGTCCCGTACCAGGAGGTCCAGCAGACGAGCGCGCTGGTGGTCTGGCGGCCGAAGAGGCAGTCGGACTAGTTCCCACGTAACGAAGGGGGTGGGGAGGTCGTCGACCTCCCCACCCCCTTCGGCGTGCCTCGGCTCACCGCGCCGGTTCGGTGACCGCCCAGTCGCCGGCGGGCAGGGTCTCGGTGCCGTCGGCCCTCACACCGGTCACCCAGTAGTAGGACGTGGTGCCGCGCTTCGCGCCGGTGTCGAAGTACTCGAACGCTCCGGCCGAGGTCTCGTGGATCTTCTCGTACGCGGCGGTGGCGGGGTTCCACCGATAGACGCGAAAGCCCTGCGCGGGCTCGGCGGACTCCTCTTCGCCCGCTCCGAGCCCGGACCAGGTCAGGCGGTTGCCCTCGGCGCCCTCCGCCGGAGTCGCCTCCAGGTGCAGCGGCGAGCCCTCGGGCGTCGGCACGCTCGGCGTGGTGTCGAGCTCGGTCGCGGCCACGGCCTCGGCCGTCCGGGTCCACTTGAAGGAGGAGTTCCCGGACGTGTCGATGGCGTCGACGAAGAAGCAGACACGGTCGCCGTCCGGGCGGGTGGTGTACGAGTACGAGGTGGTGTCGGCCGGCAGATACGCCGTCAGCGTTCCGGAGCACACCTGCTCCTCGCCCTCGTCGCCCCAGAGCTCACCCCAGTAGACGGTGTACCGCCCGAGGTCGGTGGCCGGGTTCTTGTCCCACTCCAGCTCGAAGCCGTACTCGGTCGGGGTGACCGTCAGCCCGGTGACGGCGGGCGGCGGGGTGAGGTCCTCGCGCTCGCCGGCGGCGGCCACGGAACGCGCGGACTCGTTGGCCGCCGCGTCGAGAACGGTCACCCGGTAGTAGTAGGTGACGCTCTCGACGGCCGAGGTGTCCAGGTACGAGAGCTTGTCCGTACTGCCCACCTGGGCGTACACGCCGTTCTCGCTCGTCGCCCGGTAGACGCGGTAGGACACCGCTCCCGTGACCCCGTTCCAGTCGAGCTGCAGCCCGCGGGACACGGAGGTGGCGATCAGCCCGGCGGGCGCGGCGGTCGGGGTCCGGTCGACGGTGGTCACGGCCTGGTCGGCGGTGCCCGTCGACTCGTTGCCGGCCTTGTCGTAGGCGCGGACCTCGTAGTAGTAGGTGTCGCCGGTCGCGGGCACGGTCGTGTCCGTGTACGAGGTGGCGGTCGTCGTACCCAGTCTCGTCCAGGCGCCGCTGCCGTCGACGCGGCGGTAGACGCGATACCCCGCGAGGTCCATCTCCTTGTTCTTCGCCCAGCTCAGCTTGGCGTTGCCGCTCGCCGTGTCGTACGAGACGGAAGTCCCGCTCGGCGTGAGGGGCTTGACCTTGTCGACGGTGGCGGTGGTGCGGGGGGTGTAGGCGAAGGAGACGTTGGCGGCGCCGGTCCAGTTGGCGTAGTCGACGCGGAGGGTGTGCTTGCCGGAAGGGATCGTGAGGTTGACGGTCTTCTTGACCGTCGAGGAGACGTTCTTCCAGAGGTCGACCTTGCGGGTGCCGTCGAGGTAGACGCGCAGGCCGTCCTGGGCGGCGACGGGAAGGGCGAAGGGGCCTCCCGATCCGAAGTCCCTCGTCACGGTCCAGCGGACGCCGAAGTTGTCCTTCGGGAGGCCGGAGGCGGGGGCCTTCGTGCCCCAGTTCTCGCTGACCGCGGTGTCGCAGTCGGTCTTCTTCGGCGTACCCGAGAAGGCGGTGTTCGCGAAGAACTGCCGCTTGTAGACGGGGGAGGCGCAGCTCGTGGCGGCCGAGGCGGTGGGGGTGGCAACGGTGGTGAGGACACCGGCCGTGGTGGCCAACACCACGGCCGTCGCCCGCAGGGTGGTCTTCATCAGGAGGTCAGGCTCCGCTCGGCAGGGACACGCTGGAGTCCACGTTGCTGAAGGTCTCCGAGCCGTCGGGAGCGACGACCGAGAGCAGGTAGTAGACGGTCGTGCCGGCGGGCATGGTGGTGTCCGTGTAGTTGCTGGCGGTGGGCGCCAGGGGGACGTCCGTCACGCGGACGTAGGTGCTCGTCGCGCGGTCCCAGCGGTACACGTTGATGCCGGCGGCCTCCGTGGCCACCGAGTCGGCGCACTCGATGTACATGCCGCCCTCGTCGCCGCGGGTCGTGTACGCGGCCACGGAGCAGGGCGCGGAGTCCTCGGGGACGGTTGTCGGCCTGAGGTCGAGTTCGGTGACGGTGACGGTGGAGACGGGACGGTCCCAGTACGCTCCCGTCCACTCGGCGTAGTTGCCGTAGATGTCGGCCGGGATGACGACGTAGGTCTTCTCCTCGCCGTCCGCCGGCTCCGGGCCGACGACGAACTCCGAGGTGCCGGCCGGCACCTCGCCCAGGAAGTCCGGCGTGCAGCACGACCGGTACTCGTAGACCTCGTAGTGGTCCAGGTCCGTCGCCGTGCTGTCGTCCCAGTCGAGCTTGACGCCGTACTCCAGCGGCTCGGCGGTCAGGCCGGTCACGTTCGGCGGCGGGATCTCGTCGCCGGGCCGGGTGACGGTCAGCTCCGCGGAGCCGGTGGACCACAGACCCGCGGTGTTCTTCCGGATCATCACGTAGTGGTAGGTGCGGCCCTGGTCGCCGTCGTAGTCGGTGCAGCTGCGGATTGTGTTGCCGGCCGCGTCGGTGCGGGTCTTACGGCTGCGGCAGTCGACGGGGTAGGCGCTCGCGATGTTCACCGGGGAGGTCTCCGAGCGGAACACCTCGTAGTCGGCGGTGTCGCCGCCCGCGGGCTCCGTCCAGGTGAAGACCGCGCCCCAACTGGGCGTGGTCGCCACCACGTTCGTGGGCGGAGTGATGGTGCGCCTGCTGCGCACGTCGGCGGAGGCCGCGGTGTTCCCGGCCGCGTCGACGGCGCTGACCTTGTAGTCGTACGCCTTGCCGTACGACGCCGTGGTGTCGGTGTAGGCGGTGGCCGTGGTCTCGGCGAGCTCGGTGTACGAGGTCGCGGTGTCCCGCTTGCGGAGGATGCGGTAGGTGACCGCGTCCGCCGAGGCCGTCCAGGAGAGGTTGTTGGACGCCTCCGTGGCGGTCGCGGTGAGGACCGGAGCGGCGGGCGCGGTGTGGTCGTCCGTGGTGACCGGCCCCTGGTCGGCGCCGCCGGCCGACTCGTTGCCCGCCTTGTCGTAGGCGCGGACCTCGTAGTAGTACGACTGGCCCGTGGCCGGCGGGGTGTCCGTGTGACTGCGGCTGGTGGTCGTGGCCACCTTCGTCCAGGTACCGGTGCCCTTCACCCGCCGATAGACGCGGTAGCCGGCGAGGTCCATCTCCTTGTTCGCGGCCCAGGTGACGTGGACGAGGGAGCGGTTCTCCGCGTCCGGGAACTCCTCGAACCGGGCGCCGGTCGGAGCGAGCGGCTTGACCTTGTCGACGGAGGCCGAGGTGCGCGGACCGTAGGTGAGGGAGACGTTGGCGGCGCCGGTCCAGTTGGCGTAGTCGACGCGGAGGGTGTGCTTGCCGGAGGGGACGGTGACGTTGACGGTCTTTTTCACCGTTGACGACACGTTCTTCCAGAGGTCGACCTTGCGGGTGCCGTCGAGGTAGACGCGCAGGCCGTCCTGGGCGGCGACGGGAAGGGCGAAGGGGCCTCCCGATCCGAAGTCCCTCGTCACGGTCCAGCGGACGCCGAAGTTGTCCTTCGGGAGGCCGGAGGCGGGGGCCTTCGTGCCCCAGTTCTCGCTGACCGTGGCGTCGCAGTCGGTCTTCTTCGGCGTACCCGAGAAGGTGGTGTTCGCGAAGAACTGCCGTTTGTAGACCGGCGAGGTGCAGGTGGTGGCCGCGGCGGCGGAGGTGGCGGTGAGGAGGCCGCCTGCGGTGGTGAGCACGAGGGCGGCGGCGGTCGCGGCCGTCGTGCGTCTGGCTGGGTTCATGCGTTCCTTCGGTCCTGATCGTCAACGGCGGGCAAAGCCGTTGACGATCAGGACCGACAAGGAAGGGGATTGGTTGTACGGATCTTTGCCGCCCTTTGAAGGTCGGGCGACCTTGAAGGTCAGGCGACCTTGAAGGTCAGGCGACCTTGAACGTCAGGTGGGTGGACGGTCCGACGCGCCCGTACACGTCCACGGTGGCCACCTCGACGACGTAGGTCCCGCTCGTGGGCGGTGTCCAGGTGAGGCTGCCGTTCGTGGTCTGTGCGTATGTGCCGCCGATGACGTGCCACTGGTACCCGTGGATGACGCGGTCGTCGCCCGCGGGGCGGGTCATCGTCACGGTGGCCGCCTGGCCGGGTCCGCCGTGCCCCGCACAGTCGTTGGCGGTGCACTCGGTGTACGGCGCCGAGAGCGCGAGCAGCGGAGGCAGCGGCGCCGTGGACGTCGCCGGGGTGACGCGGTCCAAGGAGACGACGTCGGAGGGCGCCGACTCCCTGCCCTGCGCGTCGAGCGCCACCACGTAGTAGGACGCGCGGCCCGCCGGGGCCTCGGTGTCCGAGAAGAGGGTCGCGTTGGGCGAGCCGACCCGGTTCCAGGCGGCGGAGGCGTCGGTGCGGCGGTAGACCCGGGTGCCGTACGCCGCCCCGTCCGTCGAGTAGGCCCAGGTGAGTTCGGTGTCGCTGTCGCGGGGGGTGACCGTCACGCCGGTGGGCGCCGCCGCGTCACCGGGGGCGGGCCGGGTCGCGGTGACCGCCTCGGACACCGGGGAGACGTTCCCGTACGCGTCGACGGCCTGGACCGTGTACGTGACGGCGGTGCCCGCGGTGGCCCGGAAGTCGTTGAACGAGGTGCCGAGGACCAGGTCCGGCCCGTCCGGGTCCGACTGCCCCTCGGGCGCGGCCCACAGCTCGTAGTGCTCGACGTCGTCCGACGGGGCGTTCCAGCGCAGCGCGTTGCCCGCCGTGGTGCCCTCCGCCGTCAGACCGGTGACCTGGCCGGGCGCGAGGGTGTCCGGGGCGCCGGTGTCGGCGGTCGCGGACGGGACGGACTCGTTGCCGACCGCGTCCAGGGCCGTGACCCGGTAGTACAGGCGCTGATGGATGTCGGCCGAGGTGTCCCGGTAGGAGAAGTCCGACACGGAGGACACGAGCCGCTGGAAGGGGCCCTGCGGGGCGCTCGCCCGGTAGACGCGGTAGGCGGCGGCACCGGAGACCTTGTCCCAGCCGAGGGCCACGGAGCCGGTGCTCACCTTGGCGCTCAGGCCGCCGGGCGCGGCGGTCGGGGTCCGGTCGACGGTGGTCACGGCCTGGTCGGCGGTGCCCGTCGACTCGTTGCCGGCCTTGTCGTAGGCGCGGACCTCGTAGTAGTAGGTGTCGCCGGTCGCGGGCACGGTCGTGTCGGTGTACGAGGTGGCGGTCGTCGTGGCCGGTTTCGACCAGGTCGTGCTGCCTTGGAGACGGCGGTAGACGCGGTAGCCCGAGAGGTCGATTTCCTTGTTCTTCGCCCAGGTCAGCCTGGCCTTGCCGGTGGCTTTGTCGTACGCCACGGAGGTGCCCGTCGGAGCGAGCGGCTTGACCTTGTCGACGGAGGCCGAGGTGCGCGGATTGTAGGCGAAGGAGACGTTGGCGGCGCCGGTCCAGTTGGCGTAGTCGACGCGGAGGGTGTGTTTGCCGGAAGGGATCGTGAGGTTGACGGTCTTCTTGACCGTCGAGGAGACGTTCTTCCAGAGGTCGACCTTGCGGGTGCCGTCGAGGTAGACGCGCAGGCCGTCCTGGGCGGCGACGGGAAGGGCGAAGGGGCCTCCCGATCCGAAGTCCCTCGTCACGGTCCAGCGGACGCCGAAGTTGTCCTTGGGGAGGCCGGAGGCGGGGGCCTTCGTGCCCCAGTTCTCGCTGACCGTGGCGTCGCAGTCCGTTTTCTTCGGTGTGCCGGAGAAGGTGGTGTTCGCGTAGAACTGCCGCTTGTACACCGGTGATGCGCAGCTGCTCGCGGCGGAGGCGGGCGCCCCCGAGACGGCGAGCAGGCCGCCGGTGGTGGCGATCGTCAGCGTCGCGGCGAGCGCCGGTCCACTCCGCCCAACTGGTCTCATGCTTCCCCTGTTTCATGCTGCGATGTGTGCGGCCACCTTCGAGACTCGCGGACGTGGGGGAGGGTTGTATGCCGCCAGGGAGCGAGTGACGCAAGTCAATCAGAGGGGTTCTGTGGAAGTGGCGGCGCACCCCCTTCCCATCGTGTTCACTTGGGGAACACAGAATGCTGTTGCCATCTCGTTAAGTGGTTACTCCTTGACGCTGAGGTGATCGCCGCGTTGGCTTTCAGCCACCTGGGTCGCAAAGCAGCTACCTCGCCCGGAAGGCACCTGATGTGAACACTCGTAACACCCGGCTTCGTCGTACCGCCATAGCCCTGGCCTGCTCCGCGATGACCGTCTCCCTCGCCGCCTGCGGTGTCGTGGACGGGATCGGCGGCAGCAACACCAAGGCGAGCCCGACCAAGGGTGACGACATCACGGTTGGCCTGCTCCTCCCGGAGAAGGCCAACACCCGTTACGAGAAGTTCGACTACCCGATCATCGAGCAGCAGGTCGCCAAGCTCACCAACAACAAGGGCAAGGTCGACTACGCCAACGCGGCTCAGGACGCCACCAAGCAGAGCCAGCAGTTCCAGCAGATGGTGGCCGACAAGGTCGACGTGATCCTCGTCGACGCGGTGGACTCCAAGGCCATCGCGAGCGATGTGCAGAAGGCCAAGGACGCGGGCATCCCCGTCATCGCCTACGACCGTCTGGCGCAGGGCCCGATCGACGCGTACATCTCCTTCGACAACGAGCTCGTCGGCCAGGTGCAGGGCAAGGCGCTCCTGGACGCGCTGGGCACCAACTCCTCCTCGAAGAAGATCGTCATGATGAACGGCTCGCCCACCGACCCGAACGCGGCGCAGTTCAAGTCGGGCGCCCTGGGTGAGCTCAACGGCAAGGTCGTCATCTCCAAGTCGTACGACACCAAGGACTGGGACCCGGTCGTCGGCAAGGCCAACATGGAGAAGGCCATCTCGGCCATCGGCCTCAACAACATCGCCGGTGTCTACTCCGCCAACGACGGTCTCGCGGGCGCCGTCATCGACGCCCTGAAGACCATGGGCGTCAGCAAGGTGCCGCCGGTCACCGGTCAGGACGCCGAGCTGGACGCGGTGCAGCGGATCGTCCGGGGCGAGCAGTACATGAGCGTCTACAAGTCCTACCCCGATGAGGCCTCCGCGGCCGCCGAGATGGCTGTGGCGAAGGTCCAGGGGCGTGGCATCGAGTTCGACGCGCTCACCCGCGACAAGGTCGACAGCCCCACGAACAAGAAGATCCCCTCCCAGCTGATGCCCGTGGTCGCGCTGACCAAGGCGAACATCAAGGAGACGGTGATCCAGGACGGCATCTACACCGTCAAGCAGATCTGCACGGCCTCGAACAAGGCGGACTGCGCGGCGATCGGCCTCAAGTAGTCGTGCTCCCGCACTGACGACCTGCACCGACCACTGCGCTGACCACTGCACTGACGAACTTCCCTGACGAACGCGCGGGAGCCCTGGGTGAGGGGCTCCCGCGCGTTCGGCGGATCGGGGGTCAGCGCCCCATCGACTGCCAGATCGTCAGTGCCAGCGCCGTGCACGAGGTGGCGGCGGCGAGGGAGGGCAGGGGCCAGCGGGTGCGTTCCAGGGCGTCGAGGCGGGACTCGTGTTCGTCGAGGGTCTTGTCGGTCTGGTCCGCGCGTTGCAGGAGCAGGGCGAGGTCGCCGCGGGTGGTGGCGAACCCGACGTCGACCGAGCGGCGCAGCCGCTCCAGTTCAAGGGCGACGCTCTCGGCCTCAGTCGTCGGCATCGGCGGTTTCTCCGCGGGAGGGCCCGCGCAGCCACCCCGGCAGCAGCCGGTCCACCGCGGGCATCGACATCACCCGGCTGAGCAGCGCGGCGCCGCCCACCACGGCCGTCAGCGCGGGTACGTCCCGGACCAGCGGGTCCTCGGCGACCAGCGGCAGGACGGTGATCAGGGCGAACAGGGTCTGGAGTGTCGTACGCAGGGTTCTGCGGCCGGCGTCGCTCATCTCCGGGCTCCTTTCGGGTGCTCCAGTGCTTCTCGGGTACGTCCGGCCCCCTATGCGCGCGGGACGCGCAGCTTGTCCCAGCTGGTGCGGCCCGGGGTGCCGTCGGCGTCCTTGCCGACGTAGCCGAGCCCGCGCTGCCAGGCCGCGTACGACAGGACGTCGGCCCGCGTCCACACCGGGCCGGGGCCGATCGAGTAGCGCCCGCACCCCTCCGCGACCAGTCGCTCGCCGACGGCTGTGATCAACGGACTGCGGCGGCCGAGCGCGAAGAACGCGGCGCCCGGGAAGGGTTCGTACGAGACCGGTCGGGAGCCGAGCCGGGCCGCCACCCGTTGCCGCATCCCGGACATCGAGAACGACGGGTCGATCTTGCGGCGGGTCCACTCCTTGTGCGCGATCACGCTGGACGCGGACCAGCCGTGGGCGCGGCAGATCGCGGCGGAAAGCCGTTCCACGGCGGCGAGTTGGGCGGCCGGGTAGGGGTCCCGCCCGTTGCCCAGGTTCTCGATCTCGAAGCCGTAGAAGCGGGCGTTGCCGTCCACGGCGTCCGGTCCGGGGGCGGGCAGTGCGGCCCGTTCGGCCCGTACGGCCTCCAGGACCGCGGTCGAGCCCGAACCGGCGTGGTTGGTGCGGCCGTAGCCGACCAGGTGGACGGTGCCGTCCTTGGTGATCAGGCCGATGCAGAGCGGGCCCGGCAGGTCCGCGGTGCCCTCGCGGCACAGGCGGAGGCTGTCGGTGCCCGCCGTGTGGTGGAGCATGACGCCGTGGACCGGGCCCCAGGCGCCTCGGCTGTTGCGGTTGTGGGTGCGCCAGTTGCGGCTCTCGGAAAGGACGACGCCCTCGTCGCGCAGGGCGCGGGCGAGGGCGTCGGCGGTCAGTGGTGTGGCCATGTGTGCCTCACATCACGGGAGTTACGGTGATGAATCGGTTGGCGAAGGTCGCGGTGCTGGTGGTCGCGGCCGACTTGTAGGCGGCGGTCGCGGTGTAGACGCCGTTCACGGTGAGCCCGGTGACCTGGAACTGGGTCGTGGCGGAGCACTGGTTGGTGCCGACGACGAGTGCCGCGCGGGTGTCGGCGGCGGCGAGCGCGACCGTCGTGTTCAGGCGGATGTTCGCCGACATGTGGCAGGCCGTGGCCGCGCTGCTGCTGATGCGCGCGCCCACCGAGACGAGCACGGCGCCGGAGGCCGGAGCGGTGAAGGTGACGGTGGTCGGGTCGCCGGTGGAGCCGGTGAGGGTCTCCACGTACGCCGTCGACGTCGTCGTACCGGCCGTGGTGTTGGCCTTGTGGACCGGGCCGGGCGCCAGCTGCGTCCAGACGCTGCCGGTGTAGTGCCAGTACTGCTTGGGCGTGCCGAGCCAGCAGAGCATGCCCGCCACCGGGGCGGTCACCTTGGCGTCGCGGGTCGCGGCGTCCGCGAAGCGCAGCACGGTGCGGCCGTCGACGGCCTCCGCGAGCGACTGGATGTGCACGGGGATGTTCGCGGCGTCGGCCGGCTGCGGGTAGGGCAGGCTGCCGAGCGGGGTGAGCAGGGCCATGACGGCTTCCTCCTGGATCCTGGAGTGCGTACGGGACGACTGATCGTGTACGGGACGAGGGGGCGGGGCGCGCGTACGGGACGAGGGGGCGGTCAGTCGCCCAGGGGCGGCGGGAGTGAGCCGACCGGTGTGCCGCCGTCGCCGTCGCGTGCCGCGGCGCTGTCGACCGGGACCGGATGCGCCACGTTCGCGTCGTCGTCGGCGGTCTCCGGCGGTGGTTGCTCCACCAGCGGTTCTTCCGGGGGCAGTTCGCTCATGCCGCACCTCCCGGCGCCTTGAGCAGTTCGCGGTAGGTGATCCTGCTGGTGGTCAGAGCGTCGAGTGTGGCGTTCCGCGCGTCGATCAGGGCGTACGTCCGCTGGTTGCCGTACTCCGGATCGACCGGCGGGTCCGGGGTGAGCCCGGAGTCGGTCGGAACGCCGTTGTAGGAGGTACCGCGCAGGGTCAGCGTCTGCTGTGGAGCGGCCCCCGCCTGGCAGGTGGTGCGGATGCCCACGACCCAGGCGAGGGTGTCGAGCGTGGCCCCGCTGGTGTCCACCACCCGCACCACGTCACCGAGTTGGATGCGTGGATCGTGCAGCACCTCCACCTCGCCGAGTACCGGGACCGGATAACGGCCGGCGTCGAGCATGGCGTGCGAGAGGTCTGAGGCGACCTGCTGCTGTTGCACCCAGTCGGTCGCGGGCGCCTGGTAGACCTGCTTGCCGTAGGCGGCCTGGCTGGTGGTGTTGTACCAGGCGAACGACCGCCGGCGGGGATCGCCCGTCCGCTTCTGCGGGACGATCTGCACGGAGGGCTTGCCGTCCTTGGTGACCGTCCAGACGCTCGCCGTGCCGTGGTTGGCGAACCGCACGAGGTAGTTCGGGCCGTCGCGCCGCGAGCTGACCGTCACCGCGCCCTTCACCGAGGTGCCGCCGGTCGCTGCGCTGCCGAAACGGACCCGGTGGCCGCCGACGGGTGCCACGTCGTCCTCGATCTGGAGCGGGCCGACGTCGAGTTCCTCCTCGGCGATGGCGTACGCGACCTCCACCCAGCCGCCCGGCCTGACCTCCCGCACGACGGTGTCGGTGACGGTGTCGCTGTAGGTGTGGCTGATGCCGGTCCAGTCCTGGTAGGGCTGTTCGCAGTGGTTGCGGCAGGCGTCGATCTCCTCGGAGACGGTGAGGGCGGCGATGTCGCGCCGGGTGGTCACCGTGAGATCGGGCCCGGCGGGCACCGTCCGGAACCGGCCGGGCCCGCGCCAGCGGAAGACGCCCTGCTCGTCGAACTCGGCGGTGGACATGGTGGCGCGGGCGATCTCGGTGAGGGCGTCCCACTGGGAGCCGGAGATCTTCGGCACGTCGTAGAGCGGCACCGTCGCGTCGTCGAGCACCGCGCCCTTGGCCCAGCGGCCCTTCTGCTCCCACTCCTCGGCGGTGTACGAGTCGAGGTCCGGCCAGGAGCGGTCGGTGACCTGGAGGCACTCGACGGCCACGTCGGTCTTCAGGCTGATCTGGTAGAGCTCGGAAGGGGGCTGCACCGAGGAGGCATCGGAGAAGGTGTAGGGGGCTGTCGGCGGGGTGACGTACTCCCCGTCGGGTGCGGTGAGCCGCGGGTACACGGTCGCCGGGGTGTTCCCGCCGACGGCACCGGCCCGGGTGTCCACGGTGAACCCGAGGTGCCACACGCCCTTGAGCGAGGCGAGCTTGGGAATGGTCCAACTGGCGACCAGACCGCCGCCGCCGACCGTGCCTGAGGTGATCTTCACGACGCCGGTGGCGAAGTAGACGTTCAGGGCGTAGTTCCCGTACGCGCCGGCGCTGCGGTCGAAGATCAGCTTGAGTTCCAGTTCGTTGCCCACCGCCAGGGCGGTGTTCACATGCAGCTCGGCCTGGAACACCTTCCCCGCGACGACGAAGCGGGAGCGCGGCATCCAGGACGCCGTGAGCCCGGCCGCCTTCGGCATCAGCGCCATCTCGTACGGCGCCCCTTCCCGCACCCAGGAGTACGCGGACGGGGCCGGGAAGGTCTCGGGCTGGCCGTACGTGGCGTTGAAGCCG
The DNA here is from genome assembly GCF_019091445.1 of Streptomyces sp. GbtcB7. Classification (NCBI taxonomy): domain Bacteria; kingdom Bacillati; phylum Actinomycetota; class Actinomycetes; order Kitasatosporales; family Streptomycetaceae; genus Streptomyces; species Streptomyces sp. GbtcB7. The sequence goes on along the minus strand of NZ_JAGXJM010000040.1, from coordinate 74,470 downwards.
CCGTGCAGTGAGGCGTAGAGCGCGGTGAACGGCCGGGTGGTGTCGTCGGCCACGACGGGGGCGCGGGGCGGCGGGCAGCTGTGGATGCCGCCCTGGCGCAGGATCTCGTCCACGCACCAGGTCGCGGTCGCCACGGGCTGCCCGTAGCGCAGCCCGTGGTACGGCCGTGGCAGTTGCGCGGGTCCGCGCAGCCGTTCCGCGCCGTCGAGCGCCTGGACGGTGACGGTGTCACTGCCGGACGCGGCCGTGCGGGACCGGACGGCGCCGCGGAAGGCGGGGACGGTGCGGTCGTTCGCGCCCGCCGCGTGCACCACGGACTGCCCGGGCCGTACGACGTCGCCGGTGCCACGGGCCGACCAGGCCGAGTACAGCCGGGGCGCGGGCGCGCCGCTGCCGCCGAGCGACAGCTCCAGTTGGGCCGAGGCACTCCCGGAGAAGGCGCGCAGCGCCTCGGGCAGATCGGTGCTGTAGGCCCGCTCCACCTTCCAGGACTGCACCTGGCCGCCCATCTCCCGGCCGCCGAGCCGGGTGGAGTGGGCCGGGATCCGCTCGGTGGCGGCGAGCGCGGCGGCGAGCGTTTCGTCAGAGTTCTGCACCGCGCACCTCCACCAGGTCGACGCTGACGTTGCGGTACGGCAGCCGGGCGGACGGGACGTCGCTGTACGCGGTCACGGACATCGCCGGGCAGCCGTCACCGAGCGCGTGGGCGGCCGGGGCCTCGCCGATGGTCAGGCAGGCTCCGGCCAGCCCCGCGGGGCCGGCCGCGCCGGGTCCGCCGACCGGGGTGACGAAGGCGGCCCCGGCCGGGGCGACGCCGGAGACGGTCGGTCCGTTCGCGGACGAGGTGCTGAGATATGCCCCGTCGGCGGCTTTCCAGTCGAGCTGGGCGGTGGCGAGTGCCGGGTTCCAGTCGGCCGGGACCAGCCAGGACACCTGCATGCCGGGCATCACCGGCCAGCCGGTCCACACGCCGTGCCGCCAGCCGATCCGGGTGTTCTCCTGGAAGTCGGCGACGACGGTGTCCCCGGTCAGGGGGCTGACGACCATGGTGCCGGTGATGGCGAACCAGTGGTCGGTGCCGTTGCTCTCGCTCTGCGCGGCGGCCTGGTAGGGGTCGAGAAGGTTCACCGAGGCCGGGTCGAGCACCGCGAGCGGACCGTACGACGTCTGCGCGCTGCCCAGCAGACCGGGCCCGTTGATCCGGCGGGCGAGCCGGGAGAGGTGCTGGGCGTCGTCGGGCGCGAGGGAGTCCCAGGAGAACTTGAGCCGGCGGACGGTACGGGCCGGGGCCACGGTGGTGATCCGCCCCTCCAAGGACTTGAACTCCGTGACGTTGAGTTCCGCCGACCGGTCCCAGCTCTTGGCCGCCTGGTCGATCTCCCGGAGAAGTCCGGGCTTGCCGATCCAGAGATTCCTTGCCATGTCCCTGCCTCACCTCCGAGCGAGCTTGCGCTGCCCGAGCTGGACGGCGCGTGCGATGGTCTGGGAGTCCACGTCGATCTGGACGGGCCGGTCGGCGAGCGCCTCGACGGCGGCGGCGAGCCGGCGCAGGCCGCCGCCGGAGCCGAGCATCCGCTCCAGCCGGGACAGCGGGATGACCGCCTCGGGCTCGCCGCCCTCGCCGACGAGGGCGAGGGTGCCGCCGGTGCGGGCGCGCACGATGCCGCCCTGGGCGAGCTGCGGCACCGGGATGGGGGACAGATCGAAGGCGAAGCCCTTGCCGCCGATGACGGGCACCCAGTCAGGGACCTTGAACTTCACGTGATTCAGGCCGCCGATGAGGACGTTGAGCCCGCGCACCAGCATCCGGGTCGGGGTCAGGAACCCGTTCACCACGCCCTTGAACAGCGGCCCGAGGATCTTCGCGGCGGACTGCGAGGAGGACTTGATGTGACTCCAGGCGGCCGTGAGGCCCTTGCGGACGAGGGCGGTGACCTTGTCCATGTTGACGAACTGCGTGATGAGCGGGGTGAGCAGCGTCATGACCAGCCCGAACGGGTTGGCACGCATCGCGAGGTTGAGCCCCTTCTGCGCGGTGGACGCCCCCTTGAGTCCCTTCCCCAGGCCGCCCATGGACTTCCCGCCCTTGTCGGCGTTCTTCCCTGCCTTCCCCACGGACTTCTCGACCGCGTCGGCCTGGTTCTTCACGTCCTTGAGGGCGGCCTTGGTCTTGTCGGCGGAGGACTTGAGCTTGTCGAGTGAGGTCTTGAACTTGTCGGTGGCGGATTTGGATTTGTCGAGGGAACCGCCGACATCACCCAGCCCACCCTTGAGCTTTCCCATGGCGGTACCGCCGTTGTTCGCACCGGTACGCAGCTTGCCGAGCGCGGAACTGGTCTTGTCCGTGCCGGAACCGGTCAGGACCAGCTCGTTGCGAAAAGCGCGGATGCTTTCTGCGGCCTTTTTGAAAGAGCTTTGAACGGTCACGAGAATCCCTTACTGATCTAGATTCTTGTCGGAGTGGGTCAGGCCGCCACCGAAGCCATGGAATCCAACTTGGTCCGCACTCGTTCCAGGTCCGCACCCATGCCGTCCATCGAGCGTTTGATGGTTGCCCGCTGGGTCTTCACTTGTTCCGTCTTCTCTTCCGCCTTGTCGACCATTTGCTTGACCTTCGTATAGGCGTCGGTCGCCTTCTTGAGGGCCTTCGTCGCTTCCTTCTCCACATCGACGGCGCGCCGGCGTTCCGCCTCGGTCGCCCAGTTGGCGTTGCCGCTCGTCCTCGACAGGAGTCGCTGTGCGGTGTCCGCGGCGTTCTTGGCCCTGCGGCCGGCCGCTTCCGCGCGCTCGCTCAACCTGAGCAGCTTCTTGTCCTGAGCCTCGAGCTTGGCCTTCTCGTCCCGCGCGTACGGCCAGGTCCACTTCTGGACTCCGCCGATGACGATGCCCTTCTCGTCCATCTTGAACGCGGAGGCATCGATCTTGAGCGGGGTGAATCCGACCGCGGCAAATCCGGCTGCCACCTTCAGGACGTCCACCGAGGTGCTCAGGCCGTTCAGCTTGTGCTTGAATTTGTCCGCTTCGTCCTTCGTCCAGAAATACCAGACGCTGTCGTTGTTGTTTGCCGGTGTTCCTGCCACGTCAATCTCCAAGCTGCAGAAGGCACTTGTGGCCGATGGTGACGCATGCCATCATTGCCGAATGGATGCGCTGGCCTGGGTCTTCCTCTGTTTGTTTCTGTTCCCGCTGCCCTTCCTGCTCTGGTTCGGAGTGATTCCCCTATGGGTGAATCGACGACTGAAAAGAGTCGGGATAGAGGTGATGGGGCGATGTAGAAATGTCTCTGTCTCTGAAGACCGGTATTCCACGAGTTTTGAATTCGTTACGGAATCCGGAGAGGAGATCATCTACATCTCGCCGCTGAGCGGCACCGTCTGGGGAACTCCCGACGAAGAGGCGCCCATCGTGTACGACCCGAGCGCTCCGTGGCGCAGGGCGCGTAGTCGGCGCGAGCTCGATGCGCGTTCGGAGGCCTGGTTCTCGCTGTGGGTGCTGATCGCTCTGCAGACCCTCTTCGGTGCGGGATTCCTGCTCTATCTGAGCTACTGACCTCGGTCAGAGGAAGAACTGGACAAGCTGGTCCGCCGTTGGAGCGCCCTTTTCACCGGCTGTATCACCCGATGCTCCGTGCTCCGTGTCGGTCGGCTCGTTTCCCGGCCGGGGAATCGGTTCCGGGAAGTCCAGTGGTTCGCTGTCGTCGTCACGGTTGACGGTCGCGAACATCCAGTTCGCCTCCGCGAGTTGGTCGATCACGGTCGCGAGCAGGTAGTCGGTCGCCGTCCACTCGGCGGCTTCGCCGTGGAGTTCCTTCAGCAGTGCGCTGTCCCGCGGGAGATGCTGGACCAGGACCGACAGCCGGCGCGAGGAGAGGTGGCCGCGGTGCCAGTCCAGCAGGTCGACCCCGTAGTGGCGGAGCAGATCCGCCTCCAGGGCCTCGGCGTGCTCTTCGACGAGCTCGCCGAGGCTCAGTCTTCCCCCAGGCCCAGCCCCGTCTCCTTGCCGTAGGCCTCCAGGATGGCCGCGATGTCCTGCATCGTGACGTCGTGCTTCTCGAAGCGAGCGAACTGCCGCTCCCCGAGCAGCAGTTGCAGCAGCCCGTCCACGTCGTTGTCGTCGAGGTCGCGCAGCTCGCGCGCGGTCGTACGGGTCAGCTCGGTCGGCAGCTCGAAGCTGTCGTCGTCGAGTTCGAAGGTCCAGCTGCGCCCGAGCGCCTCCAGGCGCTGGGCGCGGGCCGCGTTGACGTTGAATCCGGCCATCGGGGATCTCCCTTGTCAGATGTACGTGGATGGGGGCCGGGGCGACGGGTGGGGGAGCCCGCCGCCCCGGGTGACGAGCCCTACGGGGCGCCCGTCACGGAAGGTGGATCGGAAGGTCCGTCACAGGGCGGCGTACGCCTTGTCCTTCATGATCCACTTGGCCAGTTCGCGGTTGGCGGTCTCCGCCTCCAGCGCGGTGAAGGTGACGCCGAGCTTCACCGACCCGGTCCGCGTGAAGCCCATCTCCTCGGTCTCGGTGACCTGGCCGCGCGGCAGGATGAAGCGGTACACGGCGTCCGTTCCGTCCGTGAACTCGATGCCGAGCGCCCGCTCGTCCTTGGCCGGCGTGCTCGGGACCAGGAACTCGTAGGTGTCCACGACCGCGGTGCCGCCGACCGAGGTCTGCGCGATGTTGGTGGCCGGGATGCCCATGAAGAAGGAGAGCGTGCTCTTGTTCATCTGGAGCAGCTGGAACTTCACGGTCAGATCGCGGTCGGAGTAGATGAAGCGAGCCGGGCTCGCCGACTGCCAGGTGTCGACCGGGTCGATCTTGTCCTTCTTGTTGAGCTTGATGCCGTCGGTGGAGGTGTACCCCAGCTCCACCCAGCCGGTCGGCCAGGCGTCGTCGGACTTGACCGGCGCGGTGGTGCCGGCGGGGGCGACGAGGACCCGGCCGGTACCGGCGACACGGATTTCCTTACCGTTGTTCGTAGCCATGCGAACTCCTTGTGTACGTAAGGGACGTGAGGCCCTGGTTCGAGGTGGGGCGGGCTCAGCCGAGGCGCAGCAGGAGCCGGATCGTTGAGCGGTAGCGGTTGGCGGCCGAGCGGGTGTAGTCGGGCAGCCAGCGCGGCCCGTCGGCCTCGGAGACGTCGACGACGGCCGCGGAGCCGTACACGGTGTCGGCCAGCTCCAGCACACAGGCACGGGCGGACAGCGCCACGGTGTGCGCCGTGGGCTTGTCCGGGCCGTACACCTCCAGGTCGAGCAGCGGCTGGTCGAGATGCTGGTCGTCGACCCAGGCGCCGCCCATGTGCGAGACGAGGACGACCTTCTGGGTGCCGTCGAACCCGGCGGGCGGCCGGCTGTCGACGACGACACCGGTCAGCTCGGCCCGGTTCTTGAGGAAGTCGACGACGAGTTGCTCGGCGTCGGGAAAGGTCAGGATGGCCACATGGACGCTCCCTTCGGGGCCCGGCTTCGTGCCGGGCGGGGCCCGTTTCCGGGCAACGCAAAGCGGCAGGTCCGTCGCCCCCGCTGAGGGTGGGCGCAGCTCTGCCGCTGCATCGAGTGTGACGCGACCCCGCGGATCGTGCAACTGGTCTATTCGCATGGGGTATTCACTCGGCATGGTCGGCATGCACCCACGCGCCATGCGCCCGGTCGGCAGCGCGCGCCGCCGACCGGGGTGGACGACAAGGGCCCCGCCGCATCGCGCGGCGGGGCCCTCGGGCGTGCGGAAGGTCAGCGGTCGGCGCCCGCCCGGTGCGTCGCGCGTTCCGCCGCGAAGACGTCCTCCAGGCGGTAGAGCCGGCGTCGGCCCCGGGTGTCCGCCGGGCGCAGGTGGCCTCGCTGGACCCATTTGCGGATCGTGGCCGTGGAGACCCCGGCCTCGTCCGCCGCCAACTCGGTGGTGATCAGCGGGGAGTTCATGATCCCTCCGGCACGAGTACCTGTCCGCACACGGGATTGACGCAGCGCACCTCGGCGCGTTCCGGGAAGGCCCGGAGAGAGACCGAGTCGCAGGCGGGGCAGCGGCCCGGCAGCCGTACCAGTTGTTCGGGGTCGCCGAGCGCCCGTGCGCAACGGGCGGCCATGCGCCGGGTCTCGTCCTCCACATGCGCGGCGAGGACGGAGTCCGCGGCGACGCGCTCCAGCAGGCCGGCGATCCGGCGCAGCCGCACCGGGACGGGGGCGGGCGGCACGGCCCGCAGCCCGAGCCGTTCCCGTACGGCCTCCTCCAGTTCGACCACTCCGTCGGTGATGTCCCGTACGGCGTCCGAGATGTGCAGCCGTACGGGCAGTGTCGTCCCCGCGACGGGCCCGCCCCCGCGGCGCTCCCGCAGCCCCCCGTGGGCAGCGGGAGCCAACTCGTCGACGAGGTCGGGGAAGCGGCGGACGAGCGAGGCGATCCAGACGGCACCGGGCAGTTCGCGGTTCATCGGGCGGCTCCCCCCGGTGCGCCCTGCGACATCCCACGGGGCACCTCGCGCCCGTTGCGCCACAGCCGTCCCCCGCTCACTCCGTCGAACCAGGTGTGGGCGGGGTCGACGACCGCCTCGCATTCGTGACGGATCGGGCACTGATTGCAGGCGCGCAATACCGGCTCGGCCTCGGAGGGGATGCGGGTGAACACGGAGTGTTCGGGAAGATCGGTGCAGGCTGCGGCGCGGCGCCAGTCCAGCTCTTCGCGTGTCGAGGGAAAGCGCCAGGTCGCGGTGGTGGCGGGTGTGGTCGAGTGGTTGGGCACGTGCAACCCCTCCCCAGGTATGGGAACATATGTTCGACAGTTGCGGACGCGCGATCAGAGTTGCATGGTGCGAGCGCGTGCGCAAGTGACTACGCTCCGGAGTCGCCCTCGACCGGAATCAGGGTCGAAGTCGGGGCCGGGGTCAGCCCGGGAGGTGTCGACAGCGCCTGTATCAGCCGCGTATGCCGCAATGAGAGCGCCCGCGCATGTCAGAACTTTACGAATGCGTGCGAGCGCGCACTCCCAGAGGTGCGCGCGCGCTCGGTACTCTTCCCTCGCGACGAGGGGAGAGCCACCACATGGGTGCAAGCTCGTGGGCCAACGCCTACAACGACCAGGGCCATCGCGCCGACAGTGGCCGAACGCCCAGGGCCGACGGCCTGGAGGAGTTCGCGGTCTGGATAGAAGGACTGATGCGCAGGCGTGGCTACGACATCGACAGCCCGCGGGGTGGTGGCAAGTCCAAGCTCGCCGACGACGCGGGGGTCCACCGGGCCGCGGTCAGTCGGCTGTTGCAGCGGCAAAGCATGCCGGACCTGGAGACGATGCGCCGGTTGGCGACAGTTCTGGCCGTTCCCTTGCGGGACATGTTGATCCGGTCCGGTCGGCTGTCGGAGGACGATCTTCCGCTCGACCCGCGGATCGGCGAAACCGCCGGGGGCCCGGCTGCGTCACTCAGCCCGGCGGAGGCGGCACGGCTGCTCGGGGTTCCGTCGGAGCTGCAAGAACTTTTCGTGAAGGTGGTCGGCCAGTTCCTGCCGGAGGAACGCAGACGAGAGTGACGCTTCGGCAGGGGGATTCGGAGCAGCGGTGAAGAAGGGTGTGCAGGTGGGGCACGGGCACGAGGGGGGAGACCCGCATGCGCGCGACCCGCGTGCGCGTGGTTCGCACGACTCACACGACTCGCACGCACGTGATCCACGCCCACCGGAGGAGGAAGCGGACGGACCGGCCTCCGTACCGGATCCGGACGCCGTGGCGTACACCGTGGGCGGCCTGCTGATCGAGCTGGGGGAGAAGATCCGGCGGGCCGGTACGGACGGCGTGCGCATCCTCACCGATGACGAGGTGCAGCGGGACCAACTGGCCTGGTTCCGCGCGGGCTGGACCGAGCATGCCAGAGCGACGTCCCCCGACCGCCCCGATGGCGACCGGCCCGACGGCCCCGAGCCCTCCAACGGCCCCGGCCAGCACCCGGACAGCGAGGGCTTCCCCGTGCCGCCGGCACGACTGCTCCGCTTCCCCGAGCGGCAGCCGGAGGACCACGACCACCAGGACGAGCGGCGCTCCCGCTATGCCGAAGGCCCTCAGGAACACCACAAGGCCGATGAGTTACGGCTGCCCGTGGCGGGCGCGGGCGAGCCCCGCGTTCGCGACCTGATGCCGCACCGGCCGCGCTTACGGCGATTACGGGAGGGCGAGGACGAGGACAACGGGGGAAAGGCGCCGGACGGGCCCTAGAGCGCGGACAGCAGGATGATGAGGGAGACGGGTGGGTACGCGGCGGTCGCCGCTGTGACGGGCAGGCCCAGGAGCACATACGCCAGGACGGAGAGCGTGCGTACGGCGGGCCCGTCGCGCGTGGTCATCCGCTTCGGGGCGCAAGGGTCGTAGGTCACCTCGATCCGCTCCGGATCAGTCCCCATGAGTCGGCCGCTTCCGCTGAACGTCCGCTCCGAGCCTGCCACGTCGGCGAACGAGTACGTCTTGATGAGTACGTCGCCGACGTAGTCGCTGTCCTTGTAGACGGCGAGGACGCGGCGGCGCAGCAGCCACCAGTCCACCGTGGCCCGGTACACGATGTGCGTGAGCGCGCACCCGACGAGGAACGGTGCGTAGGAGGTGACCCAGAGGAGGACGAGCGTCCACTCCCCGGTGGCCGCGGCGAGAGCCGTCCCGAGCGCGAACAGCGCGCCGAACGCCCATTGCACCCTACGCTCGCGGGATGTCGTCCAGCGGTCCTTCCGTTCCGTCCGCGGTGGCACGGGCACGGTGGTCACCAACGTCGCCCTGTCCGCACGCGGTTCGGCGGCGTCCCGGACGGGCAGCGCGGCGTTGACCGCGTCGGCGAACGCGGTCGCGGCGGTGGTACTCGGTGGGCTCAGCGTGTGGACGACGGGGGTGGCGCCGGCGGAGGTCAGGACGATCCCGATGACGCGCCGCCTCGATCCTCCGCCTGTACGGACGGTCTCGATCGCGGCGAGGGGGATACGCAGTCGATTCCCTCTCCGGTCCAACAGGACGGCGTCCCGCTCGAAGAGGGCCGTGGTACGGCGGGCGCGCAACACCAGTTCCGTCACGAGGAGCAACATCAGGCACCTGTACGTGTGTTCGACAGTCCTGACTCTCACGTCCCGGCTGAACCAATCCGGGCCCGCCGGTGTCTCAGAGGGCGACCGTGTTTGTCGTACTTGATGTGCTCGTCGTGCTGGAGGCGTCCGTGGCCATGATCGGCCTGTTCTGGATCACCAAGGAGAGCGTGTATGTGGGCGCCGAGCCCGAGGGGTACGGGCGCGGGGTGCGGCTCACCCGGGAGGGGCTGGAGGCCGTGGGTACGGGCCAGAAGGGCTTCTGGTCCTGGGCGGACGTGCGTGCGGTCACCGTCCACTACGCGAAGGTGCGCTCGAGCACACGGTGGCTGGTGGGCAGCATGGTGGACACCGTCGTCGACCTGTCGATGGGCGGGGGCGACGCGCCGTCCGCCTTCGAACTCCACGTCCAGACGGACGAGGAGAAGGCTGAACTCACGGTGTACACCGCCCCCGTCGGGGGCTACGTGCAATCCGAGTACGAACTGTCGGTGGCACTGCTGGAACGGTTCGCGCAAGGTACGGCGGATGTGGGCCGGCTGTTGGAGTGGGGCAGCGTGGAGGGCGGCGGCGTGACGCCCTTCCGAGCCGCCCGCGAGGCGCTGCTCAGGAGCTGGGCCGCCGCGGCTTGATGTGCTGGAGGAGTGCGGCGAGCTGGTCGGGGGTGGTGGTGAGTACGGTGCCGGGGTCGTCGCTCTCGCGTAGGCGGATCGTTCCGTCGGGGGCGACGGCGACGAACACGCAGTTCGCTTGGTCTTCGCTGAACGACGACTTCTGCCAGGCGAGTACGGACATGGTCAAGCCTCCTGAAGGTTGTAGAGCAGGTGCTGGAGCAGTGCCAGGGAGTCGCGGGACTCATGTGTGGACGCCGGTACGGCCGGGTCCAGGGGCGGTAGAGCCGCAGTGCGAAGGCGGTCGAAGCGGGTCCGGTACTTCAGGACGGCTTCGCCTTCGTGGACGTAGAGCGTTGCGGCCGGATTTTCGACGAGGACCGTTTCCAGAGCCGACCCGTGGGAGTCGGCGAGCAGGAACGGAGTGCTGAAGGCGGACAGCCCTTCGGCAGTGAACGGCAACACCTGGATCGTGACGTGCGGCAGTTCCGCGACGCGGATCAGATGCAGAAGCTGCCTGCGCATGACGGTCACGCCGCCGAACCGCACGTGCAGGGCGGCCTCGTGGATCACCGCGTGCAGGGCCGGGGGCTCCGCCTGTCTGAGGATCTGTTGCCGCTCCATGCGGAACTGGACGGCCCTCTCCAGGTCGTCGTGCGGCCGCTCGCTGGAGCGGAAGATGGACCGGGTGTACTCGGGTGTCTGCAGGATTCCCGGGATGAAGAGGGACTCGTATGAGAAGAGCGAGTCGGCAGCCGCTTCGAGCTCCGCCAGATCCAGGATGGGCTGGCTGAACGTGCGGCGGTACTCGGTCCACCAGCCTTTGCCGCTGTCCTCACCCATCGCCACCAGGGCCTCGACCAAAGGTTCCCGTGTGCACCCGTAAGCGTGACAGAGAGCGCGCAGTTTGTCCGCCGGAATCGCGGTGCGGCCGGCTTCGACGTGGCCCAGATGCGCCCGGCCCATGCCGATGAACGCACCACCCTCCGTCACGGAGTAGCCCGCCTGCTCCCGCATCTTCCGCAACTCTGCGCCGAGACGCCGTTGCCGTTCGGTGGTGCTGCTGCGCAGTGCCAACGCGCTTCCCTTTCCTGCTGGTTGGCGCCAGACTGCCCCGCCTGGGCTGTGAGGGCCACCTAATCCGGCGAATGGGTTGCACGTGGTAACCCTCATTCCGGCATCCAGCCGGAGTCGGACAATGCCATCGTGGGCGTACGTCAGGAGCTGATCCCTCCATGGAAGCTGCCGCAGGGCCCCACCGCCCCGCTCAACTCGCCTACGACTACAGCCTCTTCGCCCCCGCCGACGCCACCGCCCCCAAGGTCTGCCGGGACTTCGTACGCGCCGTACTCCTCACGCTCGACCGCGAGCCCCTCGTGCTGCCCGCGACCTTGTGCACCTCGGAACTCGTCACCAACGTCCACCTGCACACCAAGGGCACCACCATGCTCCGCGTCCAGCTCAGCCCGGCCCGGCTGCGGGTCAGCGTGTACGACGAGAGCCACGACGCGCCGGTCACACCCGAGACAAAGACCACCGCCTGCCGGGGCCGAGGCCTCGCACTGGTCGCCGAGGTCGCCGACCTGTGGGGCGTGGCCGCCGATCGGGCCGGGCGGTTCGCGAAGGGGGTGTGGTTCGAACTGGTTACACGGACGCGGAGGGGATCGGGCGGCGGGCGCGGGCCAACCGGCGATTGCTCGGCGACGTACTCACCGCCGGCGGGCTCGTCAACTACCCAACCGAATGGTGGCACTGGTCGTACGGCGACCGGTACTGGGCGCTCGGCAGCGGCGCCCCGCACGCGATCTACGGCCCCCGGGAGCTCAGCGACTGAACCCCCGGGGTACCGAAGGCATCCTCACGCCACCCGCGTGAACTCCACCGTCACCTCCGGTGGGCCCCCGGCCACGCCTCGGTAGATCCCCTTGTGCGGGGTGACGTCGTCGTAGTCGCGGCCGCGGCCGACCACGACGTGGGACTCGTCGGCCCGGGTGCTGTTGGTGGGGTCGTAGCCGATCCAGTCGCCGGCCCAGTACTCGATCCAGGCGTGGCTCTGGCCGGCGACGGGGCGGTGGAGTTCGGCATCACGTTCGGGGTGGAGGTAGCCGGAGACATAGCGGGTGGGCAGGCCCAGGCCGCGCAGGAGGGCCGCCGTCAGGTGGGTGATGTCCTGGCAGACGCCCGCGCCCTGCTCCCAGGCCTCCATGGCGCCGGTGTTCACGCCGGTGGCGCCGGGGAGGTACGAGACCTGGTCGGTGACCATGGCCGAGACCGCGACCGCCGTCTCGTGGGGGTCCAGGCCCGTCGACGCCAACCTCGCCCGCTCCACCAACTCCCGCGTCACCGTCGTACGGCCGGTCGGGGACGAGTACTCCAGGAGGCGGGAGTTCGCCGTCGTTCTGGCGACCTCCGCCCAGGTCGGCGCGGGGGCCGGCGGGCCCGGTGGCGCCGTTTCCACCAGGCTCGACGCCGTGATGGTCAGGTCCTCGTGCGGTTCTATCAGGTCGAAGCCCGTGACCTGGGTGCCCCAGTAGTCCCAGTACGACCAGGTGGGCGTGGTCGGGTTGACCGTGACCCTGGCGTCCAGGGTCGTCTGGCCGGGGAGCGTCAGGGGGGTCATGCGGACCTCGTTGTGGGAGGAGACCGCGGCCTGCGCGTACGAGACGCGGGTGGTGTGCCGGATCCGCAGCCGGCGTGTCACGGGAGTGCTCATCGCGCTCACGCTCCTTCCTGGGCCCACTCGACGGGCCCCTGGTACGGGAAGAACCTCTCCGCCACCGCCTCCGCCGAGGCCGTGCACGCTTGTTGCAGGTCACGCAGGAGCAAGGGGAGCTGTTCCTCCAGGGCCGCCAGGTCCAGGTATTCCAGGCGGGTTCTCATGCGGCCTATCGGGCGGCGGGCCGGGTCCTGACGGGGGCGGCCGAGGGCGGCGAGGCACTCCTCGGCGGTGGTGAGCGCGTGCAGCGCGGACCGGGGGAAGTCCCGGTCGAGGAGGAGGAATTCGGCCACTCTCGGGGTGTCGCCGAAACCGCCGTACACCCGGGCATACGCCTCGTCCGCGCCGCTCGCGCTCAGCAGTGTCGGCCAGTCGGGGGCGTGGGCGGCGTCCAGCACGCGGACGGAGAGGAGCCGTACGGTCATGTCCACCCGCTCCAGGCTCCGGCCCAGCACCACGAAACGCCAGCTGTCGTCGCGGCTCATCGTGGAGTCCGCGAGGCCGAAGAAGAGGGCGGCCCGGCGGCGTACCAGCTCCAGGTACGCGTACGGGCCCGTACGGCGGGCCGCGAGGCGCTGGTCGGCCAGCGCGTGCCAGGTGGAGTTGAGGCACTCCCACATCTCGGAGGAGACGGCCTCGCGGGCGCTGCGGGCGTTGAGGCGGGCGGCTCCGAGCGCGCCCTCGATGGAGCAGGTGGAGCGGGCGTCGAAGGCGAGCTGGTCCAGGACCTGTTGCATGTCGACGCGTTCGGCGCCCGCGTCGACGCCGAGGATGGCGTACAGGGAGCGGCAGGCCACGTCCTCGTCGCGCCAGGGGTCCTCGAGGAGGCGGTGGAGGTAGGCGTCGAGGATGCGGCCGGTGGCGTCCGCCCGCTCGACGTAACGGCCCGTCCAGGTCAGGGCCTCGGCTATGCGGGAGAGGATCACGTCGTTCACTGCTGTTGTGCCCCTTCCTGTACGACGCCACGGGCGCCGTCGGGTCCGAGCTGGCGCGGGACCACGTCCAACGCCGTACCGCCGGCGTCGGGGTCCTCGGCGATGGGGGTCCCCCCTGTTCGAGCGAAGTCGAGAACTTGGGGGAGCTCGGCGGGGCCCTCCGCCAGCACCCAGGTGTCCTTGGAGCCGCCGCCCTGGCTGGAGTTGACGATGAGGTTGCCCTCCTGGAGGGCGACCCGGGTGAGGCCGCCGGGCAGCACCCAGACGTCCGTGCCGTCGTTGACGGCGAACGGGCGCAGGTCGATGTGGCGGGGCGCCATCCGGTCGCCCGCGAGGGTGGGCGAGGTGGAGAGCGCCACGGGCCGCTGCGCGATCCAGCCACGCGGGTCGGCGGCGACGGCCGCCCGGGTGCGCTCCAGGGTGTCCCGGTCGGCCTTGGGGCCGATGACGATCCCCTGGCCGCCCGCCCCGTCCACCGGCTTGATCACCAGCTGGTCGATCTGGTCGAGGACGGCGTCCAACTGGCCCGGTTCGTCCGGACGGTAGGACTCCACGTTCGGGAGAACGGGCTCCTCGCCGAGGTAGTACCGGATCAGATCGGGTACGTACGTGTAGAGGAGTTTGTCGTCGGCGATGCCGTTGCCCACGGCGTTGGCGAGCGTGACGGTGCCCGCCTGGGCGGCGCTGAGAATGCCCGGGCAGCCGATCACCGAATCGGGCCGGAAGTGCAGCGGATCGAGGAAGTCGTCGTCGAGCCGTCGGTATACGACATGCACCGGCATCTCGCCCCGCGTGGTCCGCATCCAGACACGGTTGTTCCGGCAGGCGAGGTCGTGCCCCTCGACCAGCTGCACCCCCATCAGCCGGGCCAGCAGGGCGTGTTCGAAGTAGGCGGCGTTGCTGGGACCGGGCGTGAGGACGACGACCCTCGGGTCGCCGACCCCGTCGGGCGCGGCGGCGCGCAGGGCCGCCAGAAGTCTCTGCGCGTAGCCGTCCACGGGGACGACGTGCTGTTCGGCGAAGAGGGACGGAAAGATCCTGGTCATCGCGCGCCGGTTCTCGATGACGTACGAGACCCCGGACGGCACGCGGACGTTGTCCTCCAGGACCCGGAAGTCCCCGGCCTCGTCCCGTACGAGATCGATGCCGGCGACGTGGATCCGTACGCCGCCGGGTGGCTCGATCCCGTGTGCCGCCCGGTGGAAATGGGGTGAGTTGAGCAGGAGACGCCAGGGCACGACCCCGTCCTCGAAGGCGCGGCAGGGCCCGTAGGCGTCGGAGAGGTAGGCCTCCAGGGCCCTCACCCGTTGGGAGACCCCCCGTTGGACGAGGTCCCATTCGAGGGCGTCGAGGATCCTGGGGACCAGGTCCAGCGGCCAGGGGCGCTCCTCGCCCGCGAAGGCGTAGGTCACGCCACGGTCGGTGAACGCGCGGGCCATCTGGTCGGCCCGGAAGCGCAGTTCACCCGGTTCGATCGGCTGCAGGGCGGCCAGTACCGGCTCATAGGCGGTCCTGACTTCACCCGGCCGCTCAAACATCTCGTCCCACGCATCGGCCAACGCGTACGCGTCAAATATGTCCGCCATGGCCCGACGGTAGGTGCGGTACGTAACGTACCGATCACTCGACGATTTCCGGCAGCTCACGCGATCCGGACAGGGGCCGCGGAGCCCTGGCCGGACGAGGAGTGTCCGGCCAGGGCGGGCCAGGACGCCGTGTCGCCCCGGTGAACCGGGTCCACCATGGCATCGGGTCGCGCCACCCGACCACCGTCATCTTGTTGCAGAGCGCCGTGCGGAGGTGGGGATATTTCCGTACGTACATGGGCGAGAGGGGGCGTGCGAAGGGCGCAGCCGTGTTGCGATGGCGGTCGGGTCCGCGCATAGTTGCGCTGCGGACGGCGCGGAGGCGTCGCCTCGCGAGGATGCTGGAGCCAGGGGTGGAAGATGGCCGGGCACAGGAGGGACAGGCATCCGCACGGCGCTGACCGACTGTGCGAGGCCGGGGACCGGGTGTACTCCCGGGCCGTGCGGCGCGGACGCGTGCCGCGCGAGGACGCCGAGACGGTGCCCTGTCTTGTCGAGTTGGCGCTGCTGCATCCGGACCCCGACGACATGGGGTGGCTGGTGCCGACCTCGCCGCAGGAGGTCATGACACGGCTGCTGCGCGGGGTGTACGAGGAGGTCAGCGCGAGCCAGACGCGGGTGGGCGACGCGGTGGCCGCGTTCGAGTGGTACGCCGGTCTGGGCGGGCGCGTCCAGGCACCCACGGAGGGTGTGGCGATCCGCGTGCTCGACGGACTGCCCCGGATCCGGGCCGCGATGGACGAGGCGACCGAGGCGTGCGCGACCGAGGTGCTCACCGTGCAGCCCGGCGGCATCCGTCGCGAGGACGAACTCTCCGAGGGACTGCACCGGGCGCTGGAGATGCGCCGGCGGGGCGTGCGGATGCGCGACCTGTACACGCACGTGGCCCGGCACGGCCAGGGCCTGCACAACTACATGGAGCTGATGGGCGACGCGGCGGAGGCCCGCACCCTCGACGAAGTCGTCGAGCGCCTCATCCTCTTCGACCGCAAGGTGGCCTTCATCCCGGCGAACGCGGACCGCACGATCGCCCTGGAACTGCGCCACCCCGCCCTCGTCGACTACCTGGTCACGGTCTTCGAGCGGCTGTGGCGCCTCGCGATCCCGCTCGCCGCGCCGCTCCCGGAGACCGGCATCGACGGCATCACCCACCGCGAGCGGTCCATCGCCGCGCTGCTGGCGGAGGGACACCAGGACGCGGTGGTCGCGGAGCGGCTGGGGATCAGCGTCCGTACCTGCCGCGCGCACATCGCGCGCCTCTCGGAGACCCTGGGCGCGGCGAGCCGTACGCAGTTGGGGGTGCGGATCGCGCAGGCGGGGCTGGACGGGCCGCCGCGCTCCCCGGAACTCCAGACACTCACCGCTCCCGGCTCGGCTCCTGGTCCTGTTCCTGATCCAGAATCCCCGACCGGCCTATGAGATAGCCGAGTTGCGCCCGGCTCTCACTTCCCAGGGTCGCGGCGAGTTTGGCGATGTGGACGCGGGCGGTACGGACGTTCATGCCGAGGCGGTCGGCGATGGTGGAGTCGGTGTGGCCTTCTATGAGGAGGCCGGCGATGGCGCGCTGGCGTGGGGTGATGCCGTTCAGGGACGGGCGTTGGACGGCTTGGGGGTACATGGGGGTGGCCAGGCGCCAGAGGCGGTCGAAGGTGGTGACGAAGTAGTCGACGAGGGCGGGGTGGCGGACTTCCAGGGCGAGGGAGCCGTCCTTGTTGGCGGGGATGAAGGCGATGGTGGAGTCGACGACGATGAGCCGGTCGGTGACCTCGTCGAGCGAACGGGCCTCGGCGTCGCCTCTCAGCTGCTCATAGCGGGCGAGGAGGGACGGGGCGTGTCGGAGCGTGTGCTGGTAGAGGGTGCGGATGCGGCCGCCGCGGCTCAGCAGATCCTGGTCGCGGGTCAGGGAGCGGGCCTGCGCCACCGCGCTGCGCCGACCGGTGTGGCCGGTGTGCGGCTGGATGCACAGGAGTTCCCGGGTCGCTTCGGCCATGGCTTCGGTGATGGCCCGGTTGATCCGGTCCGAACCGCTGAGGACCCTGAGCATCGGGGTGTCCGACGCGGATGACGTGTGCCGGCCGTCGATACGCATGAGGGGCTCGAACACGGCGGCCAGCCGGGCCTCGCGCCGCCGCTCGTCCGCGATGCGCTCCTCGATGTCGCGCAGCAGCTGGTGGAGTGAGACGGCCGGGGCCGTGGGTTCCAGCCACTCCAGGTCCTCGATGCTCGGGTGGAGCAGGCCGAGGTCGATCAGGCAGGGGACGTCGTTGGCCTCATGGGTGAGTACGCCGCCGTCGCGTAACGCGCGTTCGTACAGGGCGCGGCCGGCCTCGCACATCTCGTCCACTGCGTGGCTGTGTGCCTCGGCTGTCATGTGTGGTGCACCTCCTCGCTGGTTCAGCGATCCTGGTCCAGGATCCCCGACTGCGCGATGAGGAAGCCGAGTTGGGCCCGGCTGCCGCTGCCGAGGGCGGTTGCCAGCTTGGCTATGTGGGCGCGGCAGGTGCGGACGTTCATGCCGAGGCGGCGGGCGATGGCCTCGTCGACGTGCCCCTCCACAAGGAGTTTGGCGATGGAGTGCTGGATCTCCGTGATGCCGTCGGGGGCCGTCTCGTAGGGGGCGCCGGCGCTCAGCGGGACGGACCGGCCCCACATGAACTCGAAGACCTTGATCAGGTAGCGGACGAGTCCCGGGTTGCGGAGTTCCAGGGCGACTTGCTGGTCGTCACGGGTGGGGATGAAGGCGACGGTCTCGTCGCAGATGATCAGGCGCTCGACCAGCTCGTCGATGGTGCGGTACTCCACCTTGCCGTTCGAGAGCTGCTCCACGTAGGCCAGCCGCTCCAGGTCGTAGCGGACCGTGTGCTGATAGAGCGTCCGGATGCGCACCCCGCGCTCGGTCAGCGGCCGGTCGCGCTCCAGCCCCTGGAGGACGCTGCGTTCGGAGAACCGGTTGCTCGGCTGGACCGTGAGCATCTCGGTCTGACACTGGGCCGTGGCCAGGTTGAGCGCCGCGTTGATGCGGTCGCCGCCCTCCAGCACCGTGATCGAGTGCGTGGTCGCCGTCGTCTGTGTGCTGAGCGCCATGAACGGCTCGAAAGCATCGGACAGTTCGATTGACCAGCGCCTGCGCTCGGCTATCTCCTGCTCTAGGGGGTTGAGCCGCTGAGCCAGGGCGACTGCCGGAGGTACGGGTCGCAGCCAGTCCGGGTCATCGGGATCAGGGTGAAGAAGGGACAATTCCATCAGACAGGAAGCCGACTTTACGTCTTCGCGGGCGATACGTCCGGTGCGCAGGGCATGCGCATAAAGTCGGCCACCTTCCTCACACAGTTCGGTCACCGCATGGGGATGTGTCGCTTTAGTCCGATTCGTTGTCAAATCTCCACCCCCCAGGGTCCTGAACGTGCAGGAACATGATGCACCGATTGTGTGGCCATGACGTGCCCGAATGAGCCATCGTCGTATCCGACGGGGGAAGAGGGGACCTTCAAGTGAGGACGAAGCCGACTATGCGTAACAGAATGCTTCGCTCGGTGCTTGTCGCTGCCTTCTCTGCCGTTGTGGCCATCGGAGCTCTGAGTGGCCTATCCGGTACGAAGAGCGACATGCGAGCGGACAGCAAGTGGCCGGCGGTTGCCGTGTCCACCACGCCCGTGGACACGGCAGAGGGAGCTGGAGGCTGACGTGACCACTCCACCCGACGACCGCTCCTTCCGTCGAGAAATGGCCACCGCCTACCGCTCTGGATGGCACTTCATCGACCTGGCCACCGCCATTCCCCACAGTGGCGACTCGTTGATGGTGACGGTGTTCGGAGAGCCGGTCGTCGTCACCCGGGATGACGACGAGGACGTCCGGGCGTACCGGTGTCTGCGGCGCCCGCGCGGCGCGCCGCAGCCCGTGCGATGTGCCATTCGGTACGGAATGATCTTTGTGAACCTCGATCAGCGTGACCACCAGCTGGCCGAGCCGGAAGTCCCGGACGTAAGGACCATCTCAGCCACCCCCCGCAGTGCCTGACGCGATTCCCCCGTCGTAGTAGATCGCGCAGGTACTTCCCCCCGCAGCGGCGTCACCGTGACCTGAACACGGTGACGCCGCTGCAGTTTTGGGCGAAAGATCCAGGTATCCGCCCATCTTCATGCCATCTCCACAACGGCTGAAATCAGCCGGGCCTCACGACCGGGGTCGTTCGGCGGGGTCCCGCGCCCGGAGCCGGTCAGTCGGACCTCGCGCCCGGGACCGGTCAGTCGGACCTCGCGCCCGGGACCGGTTAGCCGGATTCCACGCCCGGGTCGTTCGGCCGGGTCCCATGCCCGCGGCCGGTCAGTCGGATTCCGCGCCCGGAGCCGGTCCGCCGGACCTCGCGCCCGGGACCGGTCAGTCGGATTCCACGCCCGCGGCCGGTCGGCCGGACCCCGCGCCGGGGGCCGGTCAGCCGGACCTCGCCCCCCGGGGCCGGTCAGTCAGACCCCGCGCCCGGGACCGCTCAGCCGGGTCCCGCGCCCGCAGCCGGACCGCGCGCCCGGGACCGGTCAGTCGGATTCCACGCCCGCGGCCGGTCGGCCGGGTCCCGCGCCCGCGGACGGTCGGCCGGACCCGGGCCCGGGACCGGTCAGCCGTGTCCCATTGCCGAGGTCAGTGTGATCTCGATCGCCACACGGTCGGGGTTCGGTGAGGGCACCCTCCCGTACCGCTCCGCGTACCGCCGCTCCGCCTCCGCGACGCGCGTGGGGTCCGTGGCGATCCTCGCGCGCCCCTCCAGCGTCGCCCACCGGCGCCCGTCCACCTGGCAGACCGAGACGCGTGCCCCCTGCGCCCCCGCGGCCAGTACGTGCCCCACCTTCGCGCTGGACTTGTTGGTGATCACCCGAGCCAGGCCCGCCTCGGGGTCGTATGTAACCCCGACGGGCACGACGTGCGGGCTGCCGTCCGCCCGGAGGGTGGTGAGGGTGCACAGATGGCGTTCCCGCCAGAAGGTGAGGTACGCGGGGTCGGGATCGTGTGGGTCCACCGGGTATGCGCTCATGGTCGGAAATGTATCCCCACCCGTGCGCGCCATGCCTTCCCCGGCCATCCTTGAGTGGAATAGACTCAACTTTGTGTACGTTGGGTGAGTCAGTCCGTACATCAGGGTCGTATTGAGGAGGAGAACGCGAACGTGGACGCCGAGCTGACCAACAGGAGCCGGGACGCGATCAACGCGGCCACCAGCCGGGCCGTGTCCGAGGGGCACCCCGACCTCACCCCTGCCCACCTGCTGCTCGCGCTGCTCGGTGGTCAGGAGAACGAGAACATCACCGACCTGCTGGCCGCGGTCGACGCCGACCAGGCCGCCGTACGGGCCGCGGCCGAGCGCGTCCTCGCCGGCCTGCCCAGCGTGACCGGATCCACCGTCGCGCCCCCGCAGCCCAACCGCGAACTGCTCGCCGTCATCGCCGAGGCGGCCGACAAGGCCAAGGAGCTCGGGGACGAGTACCTCTCCACCGAGCACCTCCTCATCGGGATCGCCGCGAAGGGCGGCCCGAGCGGCGACGTACTCTCCCAGCAGGGCGCCAGCGCGAAGAAGCTGCTTGAGGCGTTCCAGAAGAGCAGGGGAGGACGCCGGGTGACGACCCCGGATCCCGAGGGCCAGTACAAGGCACTCGAAAAGTTCGGTACGGACTTCACCGCCGCCGCGCGCGACGGGAAGCTCGACCCGGTCATCGGCCGGGACCAGGAGATCCGCCGGGTCGTGCAGGTGCTGTCCCGACGCACCAAGAACAACCCCGTCCTCATCGGTGAGCCCGGCGTCGGCAAGACCGCCGTCGTGGAGGGGCTCGCCCAGCGGATCGTGAAGGGCGACGTACCCGAGTCCCTCAAGAACAAGCGGCTCGTCGCGCTCGACCTCGGCGCCATGGTGGCCGGGGCGAAGTACCGGGGTGAGTTCGAGGAGCGGCTGAAGACCGTCCTCGCCGAGATCAAGGACTCCGACGGGCAGATCATCACCTTCATCGACGAGCTGCACACGGTCGTCGGCGCGGGCGCGGGCGGCGACTCCGCCATGGACGCCGGCAACATGCTCAAGCCGATGCTCGCCCGCGGTGAGCTGCGGATGGTCGGCGCCACCACCCTCGACGAGTACCGCGAGCGGATCGAGAAGGACCCCGCCCTGGAGCGCCGCTTCCAGCAGGTCCTGGTCGCCGAGCCGTCCGTCGAGGACACCATCGCGATCCTGCGCGGACTCAAGGGCCGCTACGAGGCCCACCACAAGGTCGTGATCGCGGACAGCGCGCTGGTCGCCGCGGCCACCCTCTCCGACCGGTACATCACCTCCCGCTTCCTCCCCGACAAGGCCATCGACCTCGTCGACGAGGCCGCCTCCCGGCTGCGCATGGAGATCGACTCGTCCCCCGTCGAGATCGACGAACTCCAGCGTGCGGTGGACCGGCTGCGCATGGAGGAGCTGGCCCTCGACAAGGAGACCGACCCCGCCTCCCGGCAGCGTCTGGAGAAGCTGCGCCGCGACCTCGCCGACAAGGAGGAGGAGCTGCGGGGCCTGACCGCCCGCTGGGAGAAGGAGAAGCAGTCCCTCAACCGCGTCGGCGAGCTGAAGGAGAAGCTCGACGAGCTGCGCGGCCAGGCCGAGCGCGCCCAGCGCGACGGCGACTTCGACACCGCCTCCAAGCTGCTCTACGGCGAGATCCCCACCCTGGAGCGGGACCTGGAGGAGGCCTCCGAGGCGGAGGAGGAAGCCGCCAGGGACACCATGGTCAAGGAGGAGGTCGGCCCCGACGACATCGCGGACGTGGTCGGCTCCTGGACGGGTATCCCGGCCGGGCGTCTCCTGGAGGGCGAGACCCAGAAGCTCCTGCGCATGGAGGAGGAGCTGGGCCGCCGTCTCATCGGCCAGAGCGAGGCCGTCCAGGCCGTGTCCGACGCCGTACGCCGTACCCGCGCCGGCATCGCCGACCCGGACCGGCCCACCGGATCCTTCCTCTTCCTCGGCCCGACCGGCGTCGGCAAGACCGAACTGGCCAAGGCCCTCGCGGACTTCCTCTTCGACGACGAGCGGGCCATGATCCGCATCGACATGAGCGAGTACGGCGAGAAGCACAGCGTCGCCCGGCTGGTCGGCGCCCCTCCCGGGTACGTCGGCTACGAGGAGGGCGGCCAGCTCACGGAGGCCGTGCGCCGGCGCCCGTACAGCGTCGTCCTGCTGGACGAGGTCGAGAAGGCGCACCCGGAGGTCTTCGACATCCTCCTCCAGGTGCTGGACGACGGACGGCTCACCGACGGACAGGGCCGCACGGTCGACTTCCGCAACACCATCCTCGTCCTGACCTCGAACCTGGGCAGCCAGTTCCTGGTCGAGCCGCTGACCTCCGAGGAGGAGAAGAAGCAGCAGGTCCTGGAGGTCGTGAGGGCCTCCTTCAAGCCAGAGTTCCTCAACCGCCTCGACGACCTCGTGGTCTTCTCGGCCCTCAACAGGGAGGAGCTGGAGCGCATCGCAGGGCTCCAGATCGGCCGCCTCGCCAAGCGGCTGGCCGAGCGCCGGCTCACCCTGGAGGTCACCGACGCGGCCCTGGCCTGGCTCGCGGACGAGGGCAACGATCCGGCGTACGGGGCCCGGCCGCTGCGCCGCCTCGTCCAGACCGCGATCGGCGACCGGCTCGCCAAGGAGATCCTGGCGGGCGAGGTCAAGGACGGCGACACGGTCCGGGTGGACGCCTTCGGGGACGGCCTGATCGTGGGGGTCGCGCAGTAGCCCGGACGGGCTGATTCTCAGCGGTCGACGGCGCCGGTCCAACGGCGCCGTCGTCACTGGCCGCAGCGGATACACACTCCCGGTGGTGGTGTCCGTGCCTTTGCCTGTGGGGGTTGCCACTGACCGCCCGTGATGGGGGAGGATGGCAGCATCCGTACGAAGGGAAATACACGGTGAGCATCGACCCGTCCTCGATTCCGAATTTCGGGGGCCAGCCCGAGCCGCAGCCCGGCGGACCGGCGGGCCCCGTCGTCCCGGATCAGGACCTCGTGAAGCAGCTCCTGGATCAGATGGAGCTGAAGTACGTCGTCGACGACGAGGGTGACCTCGCGGCGCCGTGGGAGGAGTTCCGTACGTACTTCATGTTCCGCGGCGAGGGGGACCAGCAGGTCTTCTCGGTGCGGACGTTCTACGACCGGCCGCACCAGATCGACGAGAAGCCGACTCTGCTGGAGTCCATCGACGACTGGAACCGCCGCACGCTGTGGCCGAAGGTCTACAGCCACACGCACGACGACGGCACTGTCCGCCTGATCGGCGAGGCACAGATGCTGATCGGCACCGGCGTCGCCCTCGAGCACTTCGTTTCGTCGACGGTCAGCTGGGTGCGGGCCGCCATCGAGTTCGACAAGTGGCTCGTCGAGCAGCTCGGCCTCGAGCAGGAAGTCAACGAGGCGGAGGAGAAGCCCGAGGACGACGACGAGGAGTAGTCCTCCCACCAGGTTTTACAGCGGCGTGTGTGCGATGACGACCAGATACGCGCCGTAGGAAAACGAGAGCCCGGCCAGGGCGCCGACCACCAGGACGGCGTGCCAGGGCCGGGCTCTTGCCGTGCGGACCAGCGCCCGGGCCAGCGGCAGCAGCAGCGGGAACGCGGGCAGCAGGAAGCGCGGCTTGCACTCGAAGAACCCGGAGCCGCCGAGCGCGATCAGCAGCAGTACCCCGCTGTGCACGAGCAGGGGCAGCGGGGCACGGTCCGCGATCAGCAGCGCGTACAACAGCACGGCCGCCGCCACGACCACCATCGTCATCGGAAACACGAAACGGTCGCCGTGCGTCAGCAGATGCTGGACGAAGCGCAGCGAACCGGCGCCGAAGTCGAAGCGCGAACCCCACAGCCGCTGCACCTCGAAATAGCCGCCGAGCGGATCTCCCTCGCGCCGGCCCACCCACAGCACATAGCCGCCCCAGCCGACCGGCGCGAGCGCGGCGCCCGTCCACAGCCTGTGGGAAACCCGTCCGCGCCGCCGCCAGACCTCGCACGCCGCCGCGGCCAGCACCGCCGCGGCCACCGCGAGCCCGTTCGGCCGCGACATGCCCGCGAGCGCGGCCAGCGTGCCCGCCCACAGCCAGCGCCCGGTGAGCACCGCGTACAGCGACCAGGCGGCGAAGGCGGTGAGGACGGGCTCGGTGTACGCCAGGGACAGCACGATCGAGTGCGGGAGCAGGCCCCACAGCAGGACCAGCACGGTGGCGACGGCGCGGCCGTGCAGCCGGGCCCCGATCGCGTAGATCCCGCAGGCGGCGACCGCGGCGGCGGTCCAGGCGACCAGCAGCCCCGCCGCGCCGCCGCTCAGCGCGGTCAGCGTGGTGACGGCGCGGATCAGCCCCGGATACAGCGGGAAGAAGGCCAGGTCGCTGTGGACGACGGTGGACCTGAAGTACTGGGTGCGTCCGTAGCCGTGTGCCGCGATCCCCAGGTACCAGAGCGAGTCCCAGGACCGCCCGAGCAGGGCGAGGGGGTGCTTGCCGCCCGCCCAGGCGGTTCCGGCGAGCACGAGAACGCCGACGAGTCGCGCCGTCGCGAACAGCGCCAGCGCCTGCGCGAGAGGGGGCAGGCCGTGCGCGGGGCGCGCCGGGCGGCCGTGCCCCCCGTCACCGGGCTTCGGGGCTGCGGGGGCCGGAAGGGTACTGGCGTGGGTCACACCCGAACTGTGCGTCCCTTACGGGGTATTTGCGAGCTTTACACGCCTGGGCGGGTGCGGTTTCCCCCACTTCGGCGCGCCGTCTCCACCGTCCCGGGCCCCCGTGCTACCAGGCCGCCTTGAGCCGCTTCGCCGCCTCCTCCAGCACCTCGGTCCGCTTGCAGAACGCGAACCGCACGAAGGGCGCGCCCGCCTCCCGGTGGTCGTAGAAGACCGCGTTCGGGATGGCGACGACCCCGGCGCGCTCCGGGAGCGCGCGGCAGAAGGCGAAGCCGTCGGACTCGCCGAGCGGCCGGATGTCGGTGGTGATGAAGTACGTGCCCGCCGGCTGGAAGACCTTGAACCCCGCCTCCGTGAGCCCGGCCGCCAGCACGTCCCGCTTGGCCAGCATGTCCGCGCGGAACGCCGCGAAGTACGTGTCCGGCAGCGCCAGCGCCTCGGCCACGGCGTACTGGAACGGCCCCGACGCCACGTACGTCAGGAACTGCTTGGCCGACCGTACGGCGGTGACGAGGTCCGGCGTGCCCGTCACCCAGCCCACCTTCCACCCCGTGAAGGAAAAGGTCTTTCCCGCGCTGCCGATGGTGACCGTCCGCTCCCGCATCCCCGGGAAGGAGGCCAGCGGCAGGTGCTCGGCCTCGTCGAACACCAGGTGCTCGTACACCTCGTCCGTGATGACGAGGAGATCCCGCTCGACGGCGAGCTTCGCGATCTCCCCGAGCTCCTCGCGGGTCAGGACGGTGCCGGTCGGGTTGTGCGGGGTGTTGACGAGCAGCAGCCGGGTGTTGTCGGTGACCGCGTCGCGCAGCTCGTCGAGGTCGAGCCGGAAGCGCCGGTGGGTGACTCCGTCGCGGGTCTCCTCGTGCGGGCGCAGGGTGACCGGGATCCTGGTCCCGCCCGCCATCGCGATGCTGGCCGCGTACGAGTCGTAGTACGGCTCCAGGGCGATGACCTCGTCACCCGGCTCGACCAGCGCGAGCAGCGACGCCGCGATGGCCTCCGTGGCACCGGCCGTGACGAGCACCTCGCGGTCCGGGTCGTACGCCAGTCCGTACCGGTGCTTCTGGTGCGCGGCGATCGCCGTACGCAGCTCGGGCACGCCGGGGCCCGGCGGGTACTGGTTGCCGCGCCCGTCGCGCAGCGCCCGTACGGCCGCCTCCCTGATCTCCTCGGGCCCGTCCGTGTCGGGGAAGCCCTGGCCCAGGTTGATCGCCCCGGTGCTCAGAGCCAGGGCCGACATCTCGGCGAAGATCGTCGTGCCGAACTCGGCGAGTCGGCGGTTGAGGAGGGGGCGGCGGCCGTTGGAGGTCATGCCGGTCATCCTGCGCCGAAGCTCTGGACTTCCTCAACTCTGCTTTGGCTGGTGAGACGCGAGGGCATCCCCCTGGCACGCAAGAAGCGAGGCGCCCACGGGGGGTCGCTTCGGGGGAACGAAAGGAGGGTGACGCCATGTTCATCGGCTTCATCCTGGCGGTCGTCTTCATCCTGTTCGTCGTGTCGTTGCGTGCCGCCGCCCGCGGCCGGAAGAAGGTCGGGCTCTCGAAGAGCTCGTCGGGTTCGGCGCGGGGCCGCCGCTCGCGGGGCCGGTCCTCGGACAGCTCCGGCAGCTGGTGGGCCGGCGGGGCCGGGGGAGCCGTGTCGTCCTGCGGCAGCGGTTCGTCCGGCGGGCACCACGGCGGGCATCACGGGGGTCACTCGTGCGGCGGGCACTCGTCGTGCGGGGGCGGCTCGTCCTGCGGAGGCGGGTCGTCGTGCGGGGGCGGCGGGGGGTGCGGCGGAGGCAGCTGAGCCTCGCCGGGGGTGTGGGGCGCGGGGTAGAGGGAGGGGCTTCTGCTGCGGGCCGGTGGGGGCCGGCCGCGCCCGCGCGGCGGAGCCGAAGATGTCACCGCCCCGCGCCCCTTACGGTGCGCCGGGGCGCTTCGTTCCGCGCGCCCCGGCGCACGTCGTAGTTGAACAGTTGAACTGTGGAGCCCTCGGGGGGATGGAAACCCTACGAAGTTGGGTAAAAACGCTGTGACGGCGCCACAGTTCATGATTCCCTCTAAACCACCAAAGCAGCCCTCGGATCGTCCCTTCCCCACAGGGCAGACCGGGCTGACCGGGCCGATCCCCCGGTACCGAGGTACCGACCGGGTGCGCCGGATCCCCACCTCCCTTTTTGCGTGCTAGCGGAGCCGACCCATGCTCACGACCCTGAACACCTCGTACACCGACACGCGCGCGGCCGACCTGGCGTGGGCCCTGGGGCGCGAACCGCTCCCCGCGCTCGCCACCCTCGACCTCGAACTCGACGGGGCGAGACTGCAGTTGCGGCTCCTCGGCGCGTCCCACCAGGTCCTCCTGGAGGAGGAGCGGGGCAGCTGTTCGGAAACCGTCGCGTGCATCGCCGGCAGCAGCACGCCGCTTCCGCTCGGGGTGGCCAAGCGGGTCGGTGACTGGGAGTACGAGTTCGCGGCGCGCGTCGAGACGCTCTCCTGTGGGTCGTTCGCGGGGCGGGCGCAGGAGTTACTGGCCCTGGTCTCCGACCACCCCAACGGGCTCGCCGGCGTCTTCCCCGGCAGCCCGCACGCCTTCACCGCGCTGCTCGCCCAGCGCCACGAGGGGCAGGTCCACTGGCGTACGTGGCACGCCTACCCGCAGGACGGTCAGTTGGTGGCGACACGCACGAGGGTGGGGGTACGGGTGACGGCGGCGGTGCTGTGAGGGGGGTGGTGCTTCGGCTGTCGCAACGCGTGCCGTTTCGCCTGCCACTTCGCCTGCCACTTCGCCTGCCACTTCGGCTGCCGTCTCGCCTGCCGACGAACGCGTCATCAGCGCCGGACGCCACACATCGGGACGGCACTTCCACACGTGTGGGTGACGAAGCGTCGTGGTGGCGTGACGTAGCGTTCCACGCGTGATCGAACCGCACGCGCCTGCTCCCCCCGGCGCGCCGCCGCCCTGGGGCGTCCAGGGCCAGGCGCGGCTGCCCGTCCGCCCGGGCATCGGGCGGTTCCTGGTCCTCGCGGGCGTGTTCGTCTGCGCGGCCTGTGGACTCGTGTACGAACTCGAACTCGTCGCCCTCGCCTCGTACCTGATCGGTGACTCGGTCACCCAGGCCTCCGTGGTCCTGTCCGTGATGGTCTTCGCCATGGGCATCGGCTCCCTCGCCGCGAAACGCCTGCGCCCCCGCGCCGCGGCCGGCTTCGGCGCCGTCGAGGCGGCGCTCGCCCTGATCGGCGGCTGCAGCGCGATGGCCCTGTACGCGGTGTTCGCGTGGACCGGCGACTGGGGCGGAGTGTGGACGAGCGGCTCGCGCTACCTCCTGGCGGCCTTCTCCCTCGCCATCGGCCTCCTCATCGGCGCCGAAGTCCCCCTCCTCATGGAGCTGATACAGCGCATCCGCCGCCAGGACCCGGGCGGTGCGGTGGCGGACCTCTTCGCGGCGGACTACGTCGGCGCCCTCGTCGGCGGCCTCGCCTTTCCCTTCCTCCTGCTCCCCCTCCTCGGGCAACTGGAGGGCGCGCTGCTCACCGGAACCGTGAACGCGCTGGCCGGCGGATCCCTCGTACTGGGCCTGTTCCGCGGGGACCTGAGCCGGCGCGGACGCTGGTTCCTGATCATCGCCAACGTCCTGGTCCTCGCCCTGCTCGCCGCGGCCGCCGCCCATGTCGGCGACTTCGAACGCGCGGCCCGGCGCGCCGTCTACGGCAAGGACGTACGCGTCGCCCTGCAGACCGGCGTCCAGGAGGTCGTGCTCACCGGCGGCACGCACGGCCGCCCGCTCGACCTCTTCCTCGACGGACGCCTGCGCGTCAGCGGCCGCGACGAGCACCGCTACCACGAGGCGCTGGTCCACCCCGCTATGAACGGCCCCCACGCGCGCGTGCTCGTCCTCGGCGGCGGCGACGGACTCGCCACCCGCGAGGTACTGCGCGACCCGGGTGTGCGCCGCGTCGACGTGGTCGAACTCGACCCCGGGGTGGTGCGGTTGGCGCGCACCGACCCGGCCCTGTCGGCGCTCAACGCGCACGCGTTCGGCGACCGGCGCGTGCACGTGTTCACCGCCGACGCCTTCGGCTGGCTGCGCGGGGCCACGTCGACGTACGACGTGGTCATCTCGGATCTGCCCGACCCCGGGATCACGGCGAGCACCAAGCTGTACTCGCAGGAGTTCTACGGCCTGGCGCGCCGCGTCCTCGCCCCCGGTGGCCGCCTGGCCGTCCACGCGGGCCCCGTCTCCTCCCGCCCCCGCGTCTTCTGGACGGTCGAGTCCACACTCCGGGCGGCCGGCCTGCGCACCACCCCCTACTGCGTCGGCGGCCGGGACTCCAGTTTCGCGGCCGGCCCCGACCGCACGGCGGGCGCGTCGAGCGCCCCTCGCGACTGGGGCTTCATTCTGGCCTCCGCCACGGGCACGCCCCTGCGCCTCGATCCGCACGGTCCACGCCTGCGTTCGCTCACGCAGCCGTCCCTCACCGCCGACGCTTACGCCGCGTGGCGTACCCGCGTGCCCGGTCTGGCGCCCTCCACACTGGTCCATCCGCGCTACGCCGACTGAGACCCGACTGAGACGGCGGACGGACGAATCCCCGGATACGAGGGTGCGGTGCGGGCCGTCCTGGGTAGGCTCGGCCGACATGGAGCATGAGGTGTTCGTTCCGGTTCAGGCCGAGCGGCTGAGGGAGGCGCTGGCCGATCCCGTACGGGTGGCCCGGGCGGTCCCCGGACTCCAGCAGGACGCCGGGACGCCGCCCGTCTCCGGGCGCCTGAAAGTCCGCGTCGGCGGCCACACCATCACCTACCGGGGGACGGTCCGGGTCACCGCCCGGGACGACGGTTCGTACGCCGTCGAGGGCGACGCCGCCGAGGCGCGCGGCCCCGGCACCGTGAAACTCGCCCTCGCCCTCACCCTCACCCCCGCCGACGGCGGCACGACCGTCACCATCACCGGAACCACCACCGCGGACGGCCGCGTGGCGGATCTCCCCCCGGACGCGGTCTCCGCGACCACGGGCCGCCTGCTGAACCGGTTCGTCGAAAACTTGGCGGAGATGCCGGAGACGCCACCGGGCGCGGCCGAACGGGAGCCGGAACGGGAGCAGGAGCCGGAGCCGGAGCCGGAGCCGGAGGTCGAGCCGGAAGCGGAGGTCGAGCCCGCCCCGGAGGCCGAGCCCTCCGCCCTCTTCGAGGAGGAGGAACCGGCCCCGCCCGCCCCGAGCCGTGTGAACAGGGAGGATGCCGTGGCCGAGGCGGCGCATGCGCGGCGGACGATGATCGGCCGCAGCGCGGAGGAGGTGGACCACGCCCCGCCGCGTGGCCGCTACGCCCCCGTCCCGGCGCCGGAGACCGCCGACGCCCGCGCCACGCTCCGCTGGGCGGCCCCCGCCGCGGCCGTCGCCCTGGCCTCGGCCATCGCCGTCACCCGAGCCCTACGCAAACGCCGCTGACGGCGCCCCGCCAGGGCGCGGGGGGATGTGGGGCGAAGCCCCACCCTTGGGGGCGCGGGGAACTGCGCGACCAGCCCCCACCGTCCCGCGGCCGACAACCCCAACAGGGAATCCGGCCCAGTAGGGTCAACTCCGTGAGTAACGAAGACATCACGCTGACCGCGGGCGACGCGGAAGTGACCGTCACACCCGGCAACGGCGGACGGATCGGCAGTCTACGAATCGGCGACGCCGAACTGCTGCGGCAGGGCCAGAAGTTCGGCTGCTTCCCGATGGTCCCGTGGTGCGGAAGAATCCGCGACGGCCGCTTCCTGGACGGCGCCACCGTCCAGCAGATGCCGCTCAACGCCCCACCGCACGCCATCCACGGCACCGCGCGGGACGGCGCCTGGCGCACCGCCCGCACCGGCAAGTCCGAGGCCGTGATCACGTACGACCTCGTGGCCCCCTGGCCCCACCCCGGCCGCGTCACCCAGCTCTTCACCCTGACCGAGGACGCCTTCACGGTCATCATGTCCGTGGAGACGTACGAGGACTCGTTCCCCGCCCAGGTCGGCTGGCACCCGTGGTTCAACAGGAACCTCGGCCAAGAAGACGTCCAGGTCGACTTCACCCCGGCCTGGCAGGAGGAACGCGGCGAGGACCACCTGCCCACCGGCCACCGCATCGAGCCGAAGCCCAGCCCCTGGGACGACTGCTTCGGCATGCCCGACGGCGTCGACGTCACGCTCACCTGGCCGGGGCAGCTGGAGCTGAAGGTCGCCAGCAGGGAGCAGTGGGTGGTGGTGTACGACGAGCAGGAGGCCGCCGTCTGCGTCGAACCGCAGACCGGCCCGCCCAACGGGCTGAACACCCACCCGCGCCTGGTCACCCCCATCGACCCCCTCGAGGCGACCATGACCTGGAGCTGGCGGCGCCTCTAAGCTGGCGGACATGAGTGACGTACGCGGCGCGCTGCTGCAGCAGATCAAGGACAAGGCCGTGGTGCACGGCAAGGTGACCCTTTCGTCGGGCAAGGAAGCCGACTACTACATCGACCTTCGCCGGATCACGCTCGACGGTGTGGCCGGGCCGCTGGTCGGTCAGGTCATGCTCGACCTGACCGACGAGCTCGACTACGAGGCCGTCGGCGGTCTGACCCTCGGAGCGGACCCGGTCGCGACCGCGATGCTGCACGCCTCCGCCGCGCGCGGGAAGACGCTGGACGCCTTTGTCGTGCGCAAGGCCGGCAAGGCCCACGGCCTCCAGCGTCGCATCGAGGGTGCCGAGGTCAAGGGGCGCCGTGTCCTGGCGGTCGAGGACACCTCCACCACCGGTGGCTCGGTGCTGACCGCGGTGGAGGCACTGCGCGAAGCCGGTGCCGAGGTCGTCGCCGTGGCCACGATCGTGGACCGGGACACCGGTGCCGCCGAGGCCGTCGCCGAGAAGGCCGGAGTGCCGTACCTCTTCGCCTACTCCAAGACGGATCTCGGCCTGGACTAGGGCCCGGCACGGGACCCCGCAGAATTCGGGGTCCCGTATCCCGGACAGGGTGTCTGGAGCATCCGGTCAAGTCTGGAAAGATGGGGACGACGATGACGTCGCCCCCCTAGGTCAGGGCCGAAAGCACCAGTCCCGTCGTGCCGCAGCAGCGGTACGCAGACCCGCACATACAAGGAGCGGACAGATGCCCATCGCAACCCCCGAGGTCTACAACGAGATGCTCGACCGGGCGAAGGCAGGCAAGTTCGCCTACCCGGCCATCAACGTGACCTCCTCCCAGACCCTGCACGCTGCACTGCGCGGCTTCGCGGAGGCGGAGAGCGACGGCATCATCCAGATGTCCACCGGTGGTGCGGAGTTCCTCGGCGGCCAGCACAAGAAGGACATGGTGACCGGCGCCGTCGCGCTCGCCGAGTTCGCGCACATCGTCGCCGCCAAGTACGACATCACCGTCGCGCTGCACACGGACCACTGCCCCAAGGACAAGCTGGACACGTACGTCCGTCCGCTCCTCGACATCTCCGCCGAGCGCGTCGCCAAGGGCGAGAACCCGCTGTTCCAGTCGCACATGTGGGACGGCTCCGCCGAGACCCTCGCCGACAACCTGGCCATCGCCCAGGAGCTGCTCGCCAAGGCCGCCGCCGCGAAGATCATCCTCGAGGTCGAGATCACCCCGACCGGCGGTGAGGAGGACGGCGTCAGCCACGAGATCAACGACTCCCTCTACACCACCGTCGACGACGCGCTGCGCACCGCCGAGGCCCTTGGCCTGGGTGAGAAGGGCCGCTACCTGCTGGCCGCGTCCTTCGGCAACGTGCACGGCGTCTACAAGCCGGGCAACGTCGTCCTGCGCCCCGACCTCCTCAAGGAGCTGAACGACGGCGTCGCCGCCAAGTACGGCAAGCCGTCCCCGTTCGACTTCGTCTTCCACGGCGGCTCCGGCTCCACGGCCGAGGAGATCGCCACCGCGCTGGAGAACGGCGTCGTGAAGATGAACCTCGACACCGACACCCAGTACGCCTTCACGCGCCCCGTCGCGGACCACATGTTCAAGAACTACGACGGTGTCCTGAAGG
Organism: Streptomyces sp. GbtcB7; assembly: GCF_019091445.1. Lineage (NCBI taxonomy): Bacteria > Bacillati > Actinomycetota > Actinomycetes > Kitasatosporales > Streptomycetaceae > Streptomyces > Streptomyces sp. GbtcB7. Next base: position 41,928 of record NZ_JAGXJM010000040.1, on the reverse strand, counting down.
TCGACGGCGAGGTCGGCTCCAAGAAGACCTACGACCCGCGCACCTGGGGCAAGCTCGCCGAGGCGGGCATGGCGGGGCGTGTCACCGAGGCGTGCGAGATGCTGCGCTCCGCGGGCAACAAGCTCAAGTAGTCACCCGGGTTCCCCCGGTCGGCCACCGGGTTCCCCCGGTCGGTCACCCGGTTTCCCCCGGTCCGGACCGTACGAGAAAGGGCTCGGCACCTCCACGGTGCCGGGCCCTTCCGTATGCTCCGAAGTATGGCTGCGCCTCTGCAGAAGACATCGGGCGAGGGAGCGGGACCGGGTCCCCAGGTGCGGATCTCCAGTCCCACCGGCAAGTGGATCCTGCTGACCACCGTCCTCGGCTCCAGCATGGCCATGCTGGACTCGACGGTCGTCAACGTCGCGCTGCCCACGATCGGCCGTGACCTGGGCACGGGCCTCGCGGCACTCCAGTGGACCGTGAACGCGTACATGCTGACCCTCGCGGGCCTGATCCTGCTCGGCGGGTCACTCGGCGACCGCTTCGGACGGCGCAAGATCTTCGTCCTCGGTGTGGTGTGGTTCGCCTCCGCCTCGCTGCTGTGCGGCCTCGCGCCGACCGGGGGCGTACTGATCGCGGCCCGCGCCCTGCAGGGCATCGGCGGAGCCCTGCTCACCCCCGGTTCGCTCGCGATCATCCAGGCGTCCTTCCACCCGGACGACCGAGCCAGAGCCGTCGGCCTGTGGTCGGGCTTCGGCGGCGTAGGCGCGGCGGTCGGCCCGTTCCTGGGCGGCTGGCTGGTGGACGGCCCCGGCTGGCGCTGGGTCTTCCTGCTCAACGTTCCGGTGGCGCTGATCTGCGCCCCCATCGCCGTGCGCCACGTCCCCGAGTCGTCCGACGGCCGTGCGCACGGCCGGGGCTTCGACGTCCTCGGCGCCGTACTCGGCGCCCTGGCGCTCGCCCTGGTGACGTACGCCCTGATCGAGGCCACGAGCGGTTCCGTACTGGTCTGGGTGTCGGCGGTCGGGGGCGTGGCGGCCGGTGTGGCCTTCGTGTACGTCGAGCGGCGCCGACCCGACCCGATGATGCCGCCGGACATCTTCTCGTCGCGGCAGTTCACGGCCGTCAACCTCGTCACGCTGTGCGTGTACGCGGCCTTCGGCGGCTTCTTCTTCCTGACCGCGCTCCAGCTCCAGGTCGTGGCGGGCTACTCGGCCCTGGGCGCCGGTACGGCACTGCTGCCGACGACCGTCCTGATGCTGCTCTTCTCCGCCCGCTCCGGCGAGCTCGCCCAGCGCATCGGCCCGCGCATCCCGCTCACCGTCGGCCCGCTGCTGTGCGCGACGGGCATGCTGCTCATGCTGCGGGTGGGCCCGCACGCCTCGTACCTCGGCGATGTGCTTCCCGCGCTGGTGGTGATGGGCGCGGGCATGGTGACCCTGGTCGCGCCCCTGACCGCTACCGTCCTCGCCTCCGTGGACGCCGGGCGGGCGGGCCTGGCCAGCGGGATCAACAACGCGGCGGCCCGCGCGGCCGGACTGATCGCGGTGGCCGCGCTGCCCCTGCTGACCGGGATGGGCCCGGAGGCGTACCGCTCGGCGGACGCCTTCAACGCCGCCTTCCGGCGTGCGATGCCCCTGTGTGCCGGGGTGCTGGTCGTCGGGGCGGTGCTGGCCTTCACGACCGTGCGCCGCCCGGCCCCCGACTGCCGGCGCCCCCAGTGCCGTACGCACGGCTGTGTGACGGCCCCGCCACTGGAGCCTGCGCGCCCGCGCCCGCCCCAGCCCCGGTGAGACCGGGAGGCGGGGCCGCCCGTCGTGGCTCCGGGGCGGCTGCTCGGGGCACCGGGTACCCCGTACGGCACAACCCCCGGAGGGTGCCGCAGACTGGAAGGTATGACGATTCACGAGAACCTCCTCGGGGGCCCGCCCCCGACTCACCTCCCCGACGACCCGGAGCCGCGTGAGCTCCTCGCGAACGGCACGGCGCCCGCGGATGTCGCCGCCAAGTACCCCACCTCCTCGCTCGCCTGGGCCCAGCTGGCCGACGACGCGTTCGAGCGAGGCAGTGTCGTCGAGTCGTACGCCTACGCCCGTACGGGCTACCACCGCGGCCTGGACTCCCTGCGCCGCAACGGCTGGAAGGGCCACGGCCCGGTGCCCTGGGAGCATGAGCCGAACCGCGGCTTCCTGCGCGCCCTGCACGCCCTCGCCCGCGCCGCGCAGTCGATCGGCGAGCAGGAGGAGTACGAGCGCTGCAGTCAGTTCCTGAAGGACTCCTCGCCGACGGCGGCGCAGACGCTGGGCTGAGTCCTCCCAGGGATGGCCGAGCCCTCCCAGGGTGTACCCGCGGTATAGCCGTCCGGGTGTACTCGCAGGTCGTACGGGTCCGCCTGGTCGATGTGACCGGGCGGACCTTGCGGTTTCGGGTGACGATTGTGGAGGATGCCCGGTGGGGACCGGGGCCCCCGTGTCGAAAACGGCAGGGGCGGACCGCTACCCGGAGTACGCATCAGGAGACAGCGATGTCGTCCCAGCAGGCTCAGCCCGCCGAGGCTCAGGAGCCCGAGACCCCGCATCTCGACTTCCAAGGAACGACCCCGTACGAGGACTACGTCCAGGCGGACGTTCTGACCCACCTCCAGCACACCCTCTCCGACGACCCCGGAGAGATGGTCTTCCTGGTCACCACCCAGGTCATGGAGCTGTGGTTCACGGTCATCGTCCACGAGTGGGAGACCGCGGCGAACGCGCTCCGCGAGGACCGGGTGCCGGTCGCGGTGGCCGCGCTGAAGCGGTCCGTACGGGAGCTGGAGGCGCTGAACGCCTCCTGGCGGCCCCTCGCCCAGCTCACCCCCGCCCAGTTCAACTCGTACCGCTCGGCCCTCGGCGAGGGATCCGGCTTCCAGTCCGCGATGTACCGCCGGATGGAGTTCCTGCTCGGCGAGAAGTCCGCGTCCATGCTGGTCCCGCACCGGGGCGCGCCGCGCGTGCACGCGGAACTGGAGAAGGCACTGCACGAACCGAGCCTCTACGACGAGGTCCTGAGGCTGCTCGCGCGCCGCGGCCACGCGGTCCCCGAGTCCGTGCTGGTCCGGGACGTGTCCCGGCGCTACGAGTCCTCGCCGGAGGTGGAGGCGGTGTGGACGGCCCTGTACGCGGGCGACGAGCACGACGAACTCGCCCGCCTCGGTGAGGCGTTGACGGACGTCGCCGAACTGGTGTGGCGATGGCGCAACGACCATCTCGTCGCGACGCGCCGCGCGATGGGCGCGAAGACGGGCACGGGCGGCTCCGCCGGGGTGGCCTGGCTGGAGAAGCGGGCGCAGAAGAACGTGTTCCCCGAGCTGTGGACGGCGAGGTCCCATGTCTGAGCGGTCTGAACTGGGTGTCAGGGCCGCCGAGCTCGACGCCTCCGACGAACTCGCCAAACTGCGCACGCAGTTCGTCCTGGACGACGTGGTGTACCTCGACGGGAACTCGCTCGGCGCGCTCCCGGCGTCGGTCCCCGGCCGGGTCGACGACGTCGTACGCCGCCAGTGGGGCGAAATGCGCATCCGCTCCTGGGAGGAGAGCGGCTGGTGGACGGCGCCGGAACGGATCGGCGACCGCATCGCGCCGCTGGTCGGAGCGGCCCCCGGCCAGATCGTGGTGGGCGACTCCACGAGCGTGAACGTCTTCAAGGCCCTGGTGGGAGCGGTCCGCCTGGCCGCCCTGTCCTCCGACGGGCGTGACGAGATCGTCGTCGACGCGACGACGTTCCCGACGGACGGCTACATCGCGGCGTCCGCGGCCCGCCTGACAGGCTGCGAACTGCGCCCCCTGGATCCGGCGGAAGTCCCCTCCGCACTGGGCCCCCGCACAGCGGCGGTCCTCCTGAACCACGTCGACTACCGCACCGGCCGTCTGCACGACCTCCCGGCCCTCACGTCCGCGATCCACGACGCGGGCGCCCTGGCGGTCTGGGACCTGTGCCACAGTGCCGGGGCACTGCCGGTGGACCTCGACACCCACGGGGTCGACCTGGCCGTCGGCTGTACATACAAGTACCTGAACGGAGGCCCGGGCTCCCCGGCGTACCTCTACGTCCGCGCCGACCTCCAGCCCCGCTTCGACTCCCCGCTCCCCGGCTGGAACTCCCACGCCGATCCGTTCGGCATGAGCCCCGCCTACGAACCGGCCCCGGGCGCCCTGCGGGGCCGCGTCGGCACCCCGGACATCCTCTCGATGCTGGCCCTGGAGGCCGCGCTGGAGGTGTGGGAGGGCGTCTCGATCGACTCCGTCCGCACCAAGTCCCTCGCCCTGACCGACTTCTTCCTGGAATGCGTCGAGGCGTACGTCCCCCGGGGTCGCGTCGAGTCCCTGACCCCCTCCCACCACGCCGAACGCGGCAGCCAGGTCGCCCTGCGCTGCGCGGACGCGGGCGAGGTGATGAAGCGCCTGATCGAACGGGGCGTCGTGGGCGACTTCCGCCACCCCGACGTCCTCCGCTTCGGCTTCACCCCCCTGTACGTGGGCTTCGGGGACGTGGAACGGGCGGCGCGGGTGCTGGGGGAGATGGTGAGCGAGGGGGCGTAGCTCGGTGTCTTGTTCGGCTGCGGATGGGTTGGGGGGCTGATCGCGCAGTTCCCCGCGCCCCTAAAAGCCTCGGGCCGTCCGATGCCCGAGGGGCGAGACCGGACCCCCACCCCACCCACCCCGGCCAGCCCCCGTCGTCAGCCCGTCCGGCGTTTGAGGACGAGGCCGTTCAGGCCGATACGGGGGTTCGGGGGCGTAGCCCCCGGTGGGGTTGAAGGGGCGGAGCCCCTGGGGATGGGTCGGGTAGGGGCGGCGGGGGCGATCAACCCCCGGCCGACCCCCACGCCGGTTCACTCCCCGACGACGTACACCCCCGCCACCGCCGCAGCGAACGCCCCCTCCGCCGCCCGCTCGGCAGCCCCCTCGTCCGGCACCACCCCAACAGTCAGCAACGAGTAGTACAGCGGCGCCGACACCGCCCGTACGACCATGGCCGCATCGGTCCCCACGGGCAACTCCCCCCGAGCCACCCCCTCCTCGACACACGGCACCCACTCACTCACCCGCACGTCGTAGAACCGCCGCAACGCCTCCGCCGTACGCACATCGCACGTCGCCGCGGCGATCACGGCCCGAAACAACGCCCCCTGCCGAGGATCGGCCAGCGTCCGCCGCACCAACGCGGCGTTGGCCCGCAGATCACCGAGTACGGACCCGGTCTCCGTACGCGGCGACGACTGCTCCGCCATGTCGCTCAGCAGATCGGCGACGAGCCCCGTCACCGACCCCCAGCGCCGGTACACCGTCGTCTTCCCGACCTCCGCCCGCCGCGCCACGTCGGCGAGATCGAGATGCGCGAACCCCTCCTCGGCGAGTACATCCCCCGCGGCACGCAACACGGCCGCACGAACCCGGGCGGTACGCCCACCAGGACGTACGGTGCCGGGTTCACCAGAACCCGCGGTGCCAGGCTCGCCACGACCCACGGTGCCGGACTCGGCGGACATGACGGACTCCTTAGCGATGCCGTTCAAGTAACCCCACCAGCGTAACGAAACACCAGATCCGTTTACCCCTCACCGAGCGTGACATCCGGGTGTAGACGCACGTCACGGGCCTGATACCGTCCCCGCCAACGGCCGAATTCACTCCTGGTCCGCCAAATCCGTTTCACCGCTGAGAGGTTGGAGCATGCCGGACGACGCCGCAGCACGGGACGCCGCCGAGGAGGCCTCGGCCTTCTCCCACCCGCCGGTCGACCCCGACGTCACCGCCACGTACGGCGACCATCCCGACCAGGTGATCGACTTCTACACCCCGCGCGATCCCGACCCCGAGGTCCCCGCCCCGCTGGTGATCGTCCTGCACGGCGGCGCCTGGCGCGCCCCGTACGACCGTCGCCACATCACCCCGTTCGCGGACTTCCTGGCCCGCCGGGGCTTCGCCGTGGCCAACGTGGAGTACCGCCGGGGCGCCGCCATCCCCGCGCAGGGCGGCGAGGGCCCGGTCGCGGGTCGCTGGCCGGACACCTTCGACGACATCGCGGCCGCACTCGACGCGCTGCCGGCGCTCGCCCGCGAGCACCTGCCGAGGGCGGACCTCCGCCGCACGGTGATCACCGGCCACTCGGCCGGCGGCCACCTCGCCCTGTGGGCCGCCGCGCGTCACGTCCTGCCCGCCGACGCTCCTTGGCGCACCGACCGCCCCGCCCCGCTGCGCGGTGTCGTGGCCCTCGCTCCGATCGCGGACTTCACGGTCGCCGAGAAACTGAACGTCTGCTCCGGCGCCTCCCGCCAACTCCTCGGCGGCGAGGCCAGGTTCGCGGAGCGGCAGCCGTACGCCGACCCGGCGTTCCTGCTCCCCACCGGCATTGCCACGACCCTCGTGCAGGGCCGCACCGACGTCATCGTCCCGGAGACGGTCGCCGAGTCGTACGCGGAGGCGGCGGCGAGGGCGGGCGAGGTGGTCGGCCTCACGCTCCTGGAGGACGTGGGCCACTTCCCGCTGATCGACCCGGCGGCGGACGCGTGCGCGGTGGTGGCCGAGGAGATCGCCCAACTGGCTTGGTAGCGCCCCCTGGTCATACCCGTAGTACCTGAGAGCTACCTCCAAGATGAGCTCCCTGGCGGGACGCGAACGACACGTCACGATCCGTAACTTCCCATCCAGAGGCGCCCGATGAGCGGGCGGACCGGATGGGAAGGACGCCATGGAGCTCCGGGGGAAGCCGACCGCGGCGGGAAGGGCGAAAGCCACCCGAACAACACCACCTGATCCGGCTCTTGAGCGGCCCAGTCCACCTCAGCCACCCGAGCCGGCCCGGTCGGCTCAACCGGCCGAGCCCCCACCCCCCACCACCCGCGTCCGATTCCTCCGACGACTGAGCCGCACCCTGCTCGCCGCCCTGGTCACGGCCGCCGTGGTCGTCCCCGTCTCCGCCGCGGCCCGCCCCCGGATCCCCGCCCCGGCCCCCGCCGCCCTCGCCCCGCCGACGACAGCGACGCTGGACAAGGCGTACACGGCGAACCGGGCGAACGCCGCGGAGGCGTCCCGCATGGCCGCCGCCCACGGCGACCGCACCCGCGCCGCCGCGGACCGCGCCATGGCCGCCCCCTCACGCCACTTCCTCACCTTCGACGGTCGCGGCCAGGGCCTGGCCGTCGAGGTCCTCGGCGACCTCGCCCACGCCGACCGCGTCGCGGTCCTGGTCCCGGGTTCCGACACGACCTTGGAGACCTACGGCCGCTTCCGAGCCGGAGCGGCAGCCCTCCAAGACCGCCTCAACAGCCTCGACCATCGCCACGGAGCCCACGGAACCCACGGAACCCACGGATCCACCTCGCGCCCGCATACGGCGGTCATCGCCTGGCTCGGCTACGAGACACCGGGCACGGTCAGCACCACGGTCCTGACGACCGGCCGCGCCGAGGACGCGGCCCCGCCGCTGAAGCGGTTCATACGCGAACTGCGGGGCGTCGTCGGCGAGAAGGCGCACGTCTCCCTGCTGTGCCACTCGTACGGCACGGTCGTCTGCGGCCGCGCGGCACGCGGGCTGGACGTGGACGACATCGCCCTCATCGGCAGCCCGGGCACCGGCGCGGACTCCGTGTCGGCACTGCGCACCTCCGCCCGGATCTGGGCGGCCCGAGGCGCCGACGACTGGATCGTGAACGTGCCGCACGTCCACGCCGATCTCTTCGGCACCACCGTCGGCTTCGGCGCCGACCCGGTGTCCCCGGCCTTCGGCGCCCACGTCTTCGCGGCGGGCATCGGCGGCCACAGCGACTACTTCAAACCGGGCTCCGTGTCCTTGGACAACCTCGCCCGGATCGTCCTCGGAGACACCTCGGAGGTATCCCGTGCGTGAGTCGATGCTCCGTAAGTCGATGGTTCATGAACAGGCAGCCGCCCGCCGAACGACCGCACCGACCGCACCGACCGCACCGACCGCACCGACCACACCGAAGCGCCGCACACGCCCCTCCGCTCCCACGCGCACGGTCGCCCTGCGCACCGCCACCCACGCCATAGGAGACGGCGCCCGCCGTATCGACGCCGCCACCCCCGCGGAGCGGGACCGCGCGGTCGACGCACTGCGCGCCTTCGCGATCCTCGGCGTGGTCCTGGGCCACTGGCTGGTGACGGCCCTGGTCGCGGACGGCGGCGCGCTGCACACGGCGAGCCCGTTGCAGCACATGCCGTGGCTGGCCCCCATTTCCTGGGTCTTCCAGACGCTCGCGGTGTTCTTCCTGGTGGGCGGCCATGTGGCGACGAAGAGCTACGCGTCGGCGCGGGCGCGCGGCACGACGTACGGACAGTGGCTGCGCGCCCGCCTCACGCGGCTCTTCAAACCCGTGGCCGCGGTACTGACCCTCTGGACGGTGGCCACCGTCGGCCTGCTCGCGTCGGGCACGGGAGTCGGCACGGTCCACACCCTCGTCAAACTCGCCCTGTCCCCGCTGTGGTTCCTCCTGGTCTTCGCGGGACTGACGGCCGCGACGCCCCTGCTCACCCGGCTCAACCCGCTGTGGCCGCTGGCCGTCGTTCTCCACGTGGACCTGATGCGCTTCGGGCTGGGCGGCCCGTCCTGGCTCGGCTGGGTGAACGTGGCGGCGGGCTGGATGGTCCCGTACACGCTGGGCGCGGCCTGGACGCGCGGCGAGTTGGACCGGCGGCGTGCGGGCTGGGTGCTGCTCCTGTGCGGCGCGGCGGCGACCGCGACGCTGGTGACGTGGGCCGGCTATCCGGCGTCGATGGTCGGCGTCCCCGGTGCGGCGGTCTCGAACCTGAACCCGCCGACGCTGGCCGCGGTCACCTTCGGCGTGGCCCAGTGCGGCCTCGCCCTTCTGCTGCGCGAGCCGTTGCGCCGGTGGCTGCGGCGGCCCCTGGCATGGGCCGCGGTGGCCCTGGTCAATCTGTCGGCGATGACGATATTCCTCTGGCACCAGACGTCCATGATGGCGGTCACCGCCGTGGGCCTGCTGGTGGGAAGGCTGCCCGGTCTGCACATGGTTCCCGACGGTGTGGGCTGGGTGGCTGCCCGCCTCGCCTGGCTTCCGGTCTTCGCCTTCGCGCTCGGCGTCTGCTGGGTCGCCTTTCGCTCCTACGAGCAGGGTCCGCGCCGCCGGTCCGGCCGTCCCTCCCGGGTCGTCCGCGTCCACCGTCGTGGTGGTCCGGCGGGGTCGCGCACGGCCCGCCGTGCCTAGGGTTGATCACGTGACCAGCGCCGAGCCGAGGCCCCCGGACAACGAGCCGATCCGCGCCCTCCTGCGCGCGGTCCTCACCGACCTCGCGTCACCGTCGGTGGCCCCGCTGCCCCCGCTGTCCCGGCCCCGTTGGCTGCGCCGGCTGCCGCACGTGGTGCTGTATCTGATCGCGCTCGGGCTCGCACTCGCGGGTGTGGCCGACAACGACACCTATCGACTCGGGTTCCCGCTGGGTGAGGTGACCGGGGCGGCACAAGGCGTGGCGCTCGCCCTCGCCCTTCGGCGGCCCGTGCCCGCGTGGTGGCTGTCGCTGGGCGCCACGCTCCTGGCCGCCGCCGGGGCCAGGGCGCACATGATGGCGGACATCCCGGCGTCGCGCCCCGACTGGCCGTGGAGTTCGCCCGCGCTGGTCGCACATGCCTTGGTGCTGTTCCTGCTGGCGCTGCGGCTGCCCGCACGGGTGGCCATCGGCGCGCTGTCCGTGACCGCCCTGCTGACGTACGTCATGCAGGGCCTGGTCGGCGGACAGCTGTACCACTCGACGGGGTTCCTGGCGGTCGTCGTCTTCGCCGCGGCGGTCCTCCTCGGCATCGCCCTGCGCGGCCGCCGCGAGGCCCGCACCCAGCTCGTCGAGCAGGCGTCGCAGACCGAGGAGGAGCGCGCCCGCCGCACCCTCCTCGAGGAGCGCAGCCGGATCGCGCGCGAGCTGCACGACGTGGTCGCCCACCACATGTCGGTGATCTCCATCCAGGCCCAGGTCGCCCCGTACCTGGTCGAGAACCCCTCCGACGAACTGAAGGAGAACCTGGAGGGCATCCGGCAGAACGCCCTGGAGGCGCTCACCGAGCTGCGCCGCGTGCTCGGTGTGCTGCGCTCCGAGAACCCCGAGGACCCGTACGGCCTCGGTGCCGGCACCGGTGCCGCCCCCAACTCCCCGCAGCCCACGCTCGACCGCCTCGACGCCCTCGTCGAGAACACCCGCGCCGCTGGTCTCCAGGTCACCACGGAGATCACCGGCGAGCAGCTCCCACTGCCGCCCGGCGTGGAGCTGTCGGCGTACCGGATCATCCAGGAGGCGCTGAGCAACGCCCTGCGGCACGCGCCCGGTTCGGCGGTCCGCGTCGAGCTGTGGCACTTCCCGCGCGGGCTTCAGGTGCGGGTGATCAACTCCAGACCCGAGCGTTCCGCCCCGCCGTCCCCGGGCGCGGGGCACGGTCTGCTCGGCATGCGGGAGCGCGCCGCGATGCTGGGCGGCACCCTCGTGACCTCCGAGACCGCGCACGGCGGATTCGTGGTGGCGGCCTTCCTGCCCCGCGACGGCGCGGTCACGGGCGACGCCCCTTCCACCGACCTTTCCCCTCCCCCTTTCACCGACGTCGATCGTTCAGGCCGCACAGGAGACGAGAGCCGATGACGAGCAGCACCATCCGCGTACTGATCGCCGATGACCAGCAGATGGTCCGCCAGGGTTTCACCGTGCTGCTCAACACCCAGCCCGACATCGAGGTGGTCGGCCAGGCGGTCGACGGCCTGGACGCGATCGCCAAGGTCGCCGAACTCGCCCCGGACGTCGTGCTGATGGACATCCGCATGCCCGAGCTCGGCGGCATCGACGCGACCAGACGCATCACCGGCGAGACCCCGCACATCAAGGTGCTGGTGCTCACCACCTTCGACCTCGACGAGTACGTGTACGAGGCGCTGCGGGCCGGCGCCTCCGGGTTCCTGCTCAAGGACGCGTCCGCTGACCAGCTGGCCGAGGCGGTACGGGTGGTGGCGGCGGGCGACGCGCTGCTCGCCCCCGGGATCACCCGCCGCCTCATCGCCGAGTTCTCCCGCCTCGACTCCACACCCCGCGCCCCGCTCAAGCAGCGCGTGGGCGAGTTGACCGAGCGGGAGACGGAGGTGCTGGCCCTCATCGCGCAGGGCCTGTCGAACGCGGAGATCGCCGAGCGCCTGGTCGTCGCCGAGCAGACCGTGAAGACCCATGTGGGCCGCATCCTGGTGAAGCTGGGCCTGCGCGACCGCACCCAGGCCGCGGTCTTCGCCTACGAGTCGGGCCTGGTGCGCCCGTCCGGCTACTGAGCCCGCCACCCCGCTCCCTCCCGGGGGATACCCGTAGTACCTGAGACGGATCCCGCAGGACCCTTCTCACTGGTGACGACCGCGACCCGGCAGGCGGCCTACCGTTTTGAACGTGACCGAGACGACCCAGACGCAGATGAAGCCGCCGGGCGGGGCCAAGCCCCGCAGCCCGGAGTTCCGGCTGGCCGCGGACGCCCTGCGCGGGCTGCGGCAGGACCTGTTCCACGACGCCTTCGCCTACCGCCCGCTGCCGCGGATGCGGGTGGACGGTCCGCTCGCCCGACGCCTCCCCGAGCGCGTCAGGGAGTACGCGGCCTGGACTCCGCACGCCGTGATCACGGCGTGCGGACTGCTCGCGATGGCCGTTGCGAGCACCGCGAACCAAGGCGGCCCCGGCATCGGGAGTCTGGTGCCCAGCCTCCTCGCGCTGCTCCCGGTCCTGCTGACGCTCGTCCGGCCGGTCGGAGCCTTCTGGTTCTCCATGGCGGCGACACCGTTCGCGGCCGCGTTCAGCGACAGCTGGAGCGAATGGCCCTGGTCGGAGGGCGCCTTCATCACCCACCTGGTGGTGCTGACGGTCGTGGCGCTGCGGACCAGGCCGCGCACCGCCGCCTGGATGTGGGTGCTGACCGCGTGGTACGGATTCATGTCCGAGTCCCTCTTCGGCGCCGGGCACATGGGGAGCAACGCGGCTCCGCTGCTGTTCCTCTCCGCCCTCGCCCTCCTGGTCGTCACCGTCCTGCACGTACGCCGCGCGGCCGAGCAGGAGGTGACCGCCCACCAGTCGGAGACGGCGCAGGAGCGCTCCAGGCGCACCCTCCTGGAGGAGCGCACCACGATCGCCCGCGAGCTGCACGACGTGGTCGCCCACCACATGTCGGTGGTCGCCATCCAGGCGGAGGCCGCGCCCTACCGGGTGGAGAACCCACCGCCCGAGCTGGAGCAGGCCTTCGTCACGATCCGCGAGAATGCGGTGGCGGCGCTCACCGAGCTGCGCCGTGTCCTCGGTGTCGTACGGGCCGCGGACTATGAGGCTCCGGACGCCCCGCAGCCCACCCTCGCCGACCTCGGCGCGCTCCTCGCCAATGTGCGGGAGGCGGGTCTGAGCGTGGAGAAGACGGTCACGGGCGCGGTGCGCGAACTCCCGCAGGGCGTGGAGCTGTCGGCGTACCGCATCGTCCAGGAGGCGCTGAGCAACACCCTGCGGCACGCGCCGGGCGCGACGGCCCGCGTCGAGATCGGCTACGTTCTCGGCGGGCTCGGCCTGCGCATAGTCAACGGCCCCGCGCGGACCACGACCCTGGTGAAGTCCACCCACGGCGCGGGGCACGGCATCACCGGGATGCGCGAGCGGGTCACGATGCTGGACGGCGAGATGACGACGGGCGAGACGGACGACGGGGGCTACGAGGTGACGGTCTTCCTGCCGGTGCCGCTGCGGGCGGCGGAGGAATCCGGATGACGAACGGCACCATCCGCGTCCTGATAGCCGACGACCAGGTGATGGTCCGCGAGGGCTTCTCGGTGCTGCTCGGCGCGATGCCGGACATCGAGGTGGTCGGCGAGGCGGTCAACGGCCGGGACGCGGTCGAGCGGGTCCGTGAGCTCGGGCCGGACGTCGTGCTGATGGACATCCGCATGCCGGAGATGAACGGCATCGAGGCGACCCGGGAGATCGTCGCCGCGGACAGCGCCGCGAAGGTGCTGGTGCTGACCACCTTCGACCTCGACGAGTACGTGTACCAGGCGCTGCGCGCGGGAGCCTCGGGCTTTCTGCTCAAGGACGCCTCGGCGCGTCAACTCGCCGACGGGGTGCGGGTGGTGGCGGCCGGGGAGGCGTTGCTCGCCCCGTCCGTGACCAAGCGGCTGATCAACGAGTTCTCCAAGCTCTCGGACGCTCCGCGGCTCTCGGCCACGGCCCAGGCGGCCTACGGCGAGCTGACCGAGCGGGAGACGGAGGTGCTGGTCCTGATCGCCCAGGGTCTGTCGAACGCGGAGATCGCCTCGCGGTTGTTCGTCGCCGAGTCCACGATCAAGACCCATGTGAGCCGGATCCTGGTGAAGCTGGGCCTGCGGGACCGCACACAGGCGGCGGTGTTCGCGTACGAGGCGCGGCTGATCACACCCAGGTGACCCAGGTGGCCCAGGTGGCCCCTGACCGGGGGAGCGCGGCGGCCGGGCCGATGGCGGGGTACGGGGGTCCCCGCCTGCGGCTCGGCCGCCGAGACACCCCTGTTCAGCGGGGCCGAGTCGGGCTAGCGTCCGCCCATGGCAGCCTCGCACACCCCGCAGTCCTCGCAGCCCTCGCAGTCTCCGCAGACACCGTCGGCCTTCGATCCCTGGAACCCGGAGTTCGTGGCGAACCCGTACCCCGCGTACGCGGAGCTGCGCGAGCGCGGCCGGGTGCACTACTACGAGCCCACCGACCAGTGGCTGGTCCCGCACCACGCGGACGTGTCGGCGCTGCTGCGGGAGCGGCGGCTGGGCCGGACCTACCAGCACCGTTACACGCACGAGGACTTCGGGCGGACGGCACCTCCGCCCGAGCACGAGCCGTTCCACGTCCTCAACGACCACGGAATGCTGGACCTGGAGCCGCCGGACCACACGCGGATCCGACGGCTGGTCTCCAAGGCGTTCACACCGCGCACGGTCGAGCAGCTCAGGCCGTATGTGGACCGGCTGGCGAACGAGTTGGTCGCCGGCCTGGTGGCGGCCGGCGGCGGTGATCTGCTCACCGATGTCGCCGAGCCGCTCCCGGTGGCCGTGATCGCCGAGATGCTGGGCATCCCGGAGTCGGACCGGGCGCCGCTCAGGCCGTGGTCGGCGGACATCTGCGGGATGTACGAGCTGAACCCTTCCGAAGAGACGGCGGAAAAGGCGGTCCGGGCGTCGGTGGAGTTCACCGAGTACCTCCGGGAACTGATCGCCGCGCGCCGCAAGGAGCCGGGCGACGACCTGATCTCGGGCCTCATCGCGGCGCACGACGAGGGCGACCGTCTGACCGAACAGGAGATGATCTCCACCTGTGTCCTGCTGCTGAACGCGGGCCACGAGGCGACGGTGAACGCCACGGTGAACGGGTGGTGGGCGCTGTTCCGCAACCCCGACCAGTTGGCGGCCCTGCGCGGCGACCGTTCGCTGATCCCCACGGCGGTGGAGGAGCTGATGCGCTACGACACCCCGCTCCAGCTCTTCGAACGGTGGGTTCTGGAGGACATCGAGATCGACGGCACGACCGTTCCCCGGGGTGCGGAGATCGCCCTGCTCTTCGGTTCCGCCAACCACGACCCGAAGGTCTTCGCGTCCCCGGAGAGTCTGGATCTCTCCCGCACCGACAACCCCCACATCTCCTTCAGCGCCGGCATCCACTACTGCATCGGCGCCCCGCTGGCCCGCCTCGAACTGGCGGCGTCCATGGGCGCTCTGCTGGAGAAGGCGCCGACGCTCGCCCTCGCCGCGGAGCCGGAGCGCAAGCCGAACTTCGTGATCCGCGGGCTCGAGGGGCTCAGCGTCGTGCTCTGACCCGTCGGCCGAGGGCCCGGAGTCCCAGGGCCCAGAGTCCCAGTGCGGCGGCCATCCCGCCGAGGACCATGAGGGGCAGCTCGGCATAGAGCACACTCCAGTCGGGCCCCTGCTCGAACCGCTGGAACCGGTCGCGGCTGTTGACGGCCCAGACCGCCAGCCCCGCCCCCGCGCCGACGGCAGCGATCAGACATCCGCCCGCGGCCTGCATCCTTTGCCCCATGCCCCTCATGGACGTGGTGCGGGGACCCGGAGTTCCCGGGTTCCCCGCACCAGGCACGCGCGGGCCCGCCCTCAGGTGCTCATGTCCCGTCGCCGCAGCGCCGCCAGCCCCGTGGCGGTCAGGGCCAGCGCGATCGCCGTCAGGATCAGTACCGGCGTCCATGTCATCTCCCCGCCCGGCAGCTTGGGGAGGTGGCCGAAGGGGGAGAGGTCCATGGCGGCCTGGGGGACGTTCAGGGCGGGGCCGATCCAGCCGAGCAGGAGGGCCACCCCGGCCGCGCCCCAGGCGCCGGGGGCCAGCTGGGGCGAGACCCCGTAGAGAAGGACCGCAAGCCCGCCCAGTGTCCAGACCGCCGCGACCTGGACGAGGCAGGCGCCGAGCACGGGCCAGAACTCATGGCCGTACCCGAGTCCGAGGCCGAGCCCGCCCAGCGCCATGATGAGCGCCGCGCCACCGAAGGCGACGACCAGATGGCCGCAGGCCCACCGCAGCCGCCCCACCGCGTTCGCCAGCACCGGTTCCGCCCGCTGCGAGGTCTCCTCACCGTGCAACCGCAGCACCGACGAGACGACGTACAGCGCGGCCACCATCCCGAGCATGCCGACCATCGCCGCGAGGAACGCGTCCGTGATCCCGGACTGTCCGCCCATCCGCTCGATGATCTGCCGGGTCTTGTCGTTGCTCCCGACGAGATCGGCGGCCCCCTTCGTGATCCCGCCGAACGCGGCGCCCGCGGCGAGGAACCCGAGGCTCCACCCCAGCACGGCGCCCCGCTGCAGCCGCCAGGCCAGCGCCCCGGCCGATCCGAGCCGCCCCCGCGCGGGCCCCGGCCGGGTCGGCAGGAAGCTCATCCCGACATCGCGCCGCCCGGCGAGTTCGTAGGCGACCGCGCCCTGGATCACCACGGCCGCGACGAACAGCGTCGGCACCCACCACCGCTCGTGAGCGAAGGGGCGTTCGTTCTCCAGCCACCCCAGCGGCGACACCCAGGTCAGCACGGAGGAACCGTCGTTCGTCGACGAGTCGCCCGCCGCCCGCAGCACGAACGCCGCGCCGAGCAGCCCGCCCGTCAGCCCCTTGGCGAGCCGCGCGCTCTCGGTGAGCTGGGCGACGATCGCAGCCAGGGTGGCGAAGACCATGCCGACGCCCCCGACGCCGAGCCCGAGGGCCAGCGCCCCGGCACCGCCCTGCCCTGCCAGCCCGCCCGCGATGAGCAGCGCGAGCACGCCGTTGGCGACGAGGGCGGCCAGCAGCGCCGCCGTCAGCGGGGCCCGGCGCCCCACCATCGCCGACGAGAGGAGTTCCTGGCGCCCGCTCTCCTCCTCCTCGCGGGTGTGCCGTACGACGACGAGCAGGCTCATGATCCCGGCGAACAGACCGGCGTAGCCGCCGATGCGCCAGGCGGTGAGTCCGCCGAGCGAGTCGTCGAACACCGGCCCGTACGTGGCGCGCAGGGAGCTGTTGGTGAGCATCTGGCGGGCGAGGTCGGCGCGTTCGGCGGCGGTGCCGTAGACGGACTTCAGGGAGTTCGGCATGGACAGCACCAGCAGGCCGAGCACGCCGACCCACAGCGGCATCATCAGCCGGTCGCGGCGCAGGAAGAACCTCAACAGCGTGCCGGTCCCGGCGAGTTGGCGGGCACTCCGGGCCCGGACCTCACCCCGTACGGCAGCGGTCGCGGTGGTCGTGGCGGTCATCGCGCCCTCGTCCCTTCGGCGTTCACCCGGACGTCGTCCTGGACGTCGTCCTGGTAGTGCCGCAGGAACAGTTCCTCCAGGGTCGGCGGCGTCGAGGTCAGCGACCGTACGCCCGAGTCGGTGAGCGAGCGCAGTACGGCGTCGAGCTTGTCGGTCTCGACCTGGAGCCTGACCCGGTGGCCCTGGATGTCCAGGTCGTGCACGCCGCGCAGGTGCGCCAGCCCGTTGGGCGGTCCCGCGAGTTCGGCGGTGACGCTGGTACGGGTCAGATGGCGCAGGTCGGCGAGGGTGCCGCTCTCGACGGTGCGGCCCTTGCGGATGATGCTGACGCGGTCGCACAGCTCCTCCACCTCGCTGAGGATGTGCGAGGAGAGCAGGACGGTCCGGCCGCGGTCGCGTTCCTCCTCGACGCACCGTTGGAAGACCTCCTCCATCAGCGGGTCGAGACCCGACGTGGGCTCGTCGAGGATCAGCAGGTCGACGTCCGAGGCGAAGGCGGCGACGAGGGCGACCTTCTGGCGGTTGCCCTTGGAGTAGGTGCGTCCCTTCTTGGTGGGGTCGAGTTCGAAGCGTTCGATCAGTTCCGCCCGGCGTGCCCGGTCGAGCCCCCCGCGCAGCCGCCCGTACAGGTCGATGACCTCGCCGCCGGAGAGGTTGCGCCACAGGGTGACGTCACCGGGAACGTAGGCGACCCGGCGGTGCAGCTCCACCGCGTCCGCCCAGGGGTCCCGGCCGAGCACCTGCGCCGCGCCCGCGTCGCCGCGCAGCAGGCCCAGCAGGACCCGGATCGTGGTGGACTTCCCGGAGCCGTTCGGACCGAGGAAGCCGTGCACCTCGCCGGCCTCGACGTCCAGGTCGAGACCGTCCAGCGCGTGTGTCCCGCCGAACGACTTGTGCAGCCCGGAGACGGTGATCGCCTTCGTCGTGGCCTTCGTCATTCCCTTGGCCCTGCCCTTCGTCATGCTTCAGAACGTACGCTTCTTTCAGAAGTTTGTGAAGTTAACGAATTGTATAAACGCTCGGATACAATCGAGGGATGGCAGAGCCGGAGGCGGTGGGAGCGGTAGGAGCGGTGGGTCGGGACGCGGAGGCGGTCTCGCGGTTCGTCGAGCACTTCGCGGCGCAACTCGTGGAGGCCGGGATGCCCCGGATGCCGTCCCGGGTCTTCGGGGCGCTGCTCGCCTCGGACACCGGCGCTCTGACCTCGGTCGAACTGGGCGAGCAACTGCGGATCAGCCCCGCGGCGGTCTCCGGTGCGGTGCGCTACCTGGCGCAGGTGCACATGGTGTCGCGCGAGCGGGAACCCGGTTCGCGCCGGGAGCGGTACCGCGTGCACAGCGACCAGTGGTACGAGGCGCTCACCAATCGTGAGGCGATCATCAAGCGCTGGGAGGACGCGCTGCGCGAAGGCGTCGCCAGCCTGGGCGCGGACACCCCGGCGGGCGCTCGGCTCGCGGAGACCCTTGCCTTCTTCGAGTTCATGGAGGGCGAGCTGGAGTCGATGATGGACCGCTGGCGGGTCCACCGGGAGCAGCACTTCGGCGAGGGCTGAGAGCCCTCGCCGAAGAAAAGTTTCCTACCGCTTCTTGGTCCTACCGCTCCTTGGTCTCCTCCAGGACCGTCCGCCCGAGCAGGGCGTACCGCTGCGGTGCGCGGCGCTTGAGGTACGTCGCGTACGCCACGCCGCCCGCCGCGATCAGGACGACGATCCAGGGGGTCGCCTTCAGCACGAGGGAGCCGGACTCCGTGCCGGCCGCGGCGCCCATGTTGGACACCAGCAGGACGACCACGCCGAGCATCGCGAGGCCGCCGACGAGCGGGGCGGTGAAGGTCTTGAACCAGTGCCTGCTCTCGGGGTGGTTCTTGCGGAAGTACGCCAGCACCGCGAAGGAGCAGACCGCCTGCACCACCAGGATGGCCATCGTGCCGAGGATGGCGAGCAGGACGTACGTACCGGTGTAGGGGTCCTTGCCGGCGATCCAGAAGGCGGCGATGAGGACGGCGCTGACGACCGTCTGGACGAGGCCCGCGATGTGCGGGGAGCCGTGCTGGGGGTGGGTGCGGCCGATCGTGCGCTGCAGCGAGGGGAGGACGCCCTCGCGGCCCAGCGCGTACATGTATCGGGCGGCGCAGTTGTGGAAGGCCATGCCGCAGGCCAGTGAGCCGGTGATCATCAGCCACTGCATGACGTCGACGGCCCAGTGACCGACGTAGTGCTCGGTGGGGTTGAAGAACAGGGCGAGCGGGTTCGAGGAGGAGGCGGCCGTGACGGCCTCGCTCTCGCCGTTGCCGATGATGGCCATCCAGGAGACGAAGACGTAGAAGACGCCGACGCCCAGGACGGAGATCATCGTCGCCTTGGGGATGATCTTCTTCGGGTCGCGGGACTCCTCGCCGTACATCGCCGTGGACTCGAAGCCGACCCACGACCAGAAGGCGAAGAAGAGGCCGAGGCCCGCCGAGGTCCCCTTGAAGGCGTTGACCGGATTGACCGGGCCGAAGGTGAAGCCGTGCGGACCGCCGCCGTGCAGGGCGACGGAGACGGCCATGGCGGCCAGGATCGTCACCTCGGTGGCCAGCAGTACGACGAGCAGCTTCTCGGCGACGGACACCCCGAACCACGTGCCCGTCGCGTTGACGGCGAGCATCAGGATCGCGAACGCCCACCAGGGCACGTCAAGTCCCGTCTGGTCCTTGAGGGTTCCGGTGGCGAAGGTCGAGAAGATGCCGATCAGGGCCGGCTCGAAGACGACGTACGCGAAGGTCGCGAGGAGTCCCGAGGCGAGTCCCGCGGTGCGGCCGAGGCCGTAGGAGATGAAGCCGTAGAAGGCGCCGGTGGAGGTGATGTGCTTCGCCATCGAGGTGAAGCCGACCGCAAAGATGGCCAGGACGACCATTGCGACGAGGTAGCTCGCCGGGGCGCCGATGCCGTTGCCGGCGGAGACCATGAAGGGCACGTTGCCCGTCATGGCGGTGATCGGGGCGGCGGTGGCGACGGCCATGAAGACCACGCCCAGCAGTCCGATCGCGTTCGGCTTGAGCCGGTGAACTGCGCCTCCGGGGGCCTCCGGGGTGCCCGCCGCCTCAGGGACCACGCCCTCTTGCACTGCCATCGAGTGGCCCCTTCCCATGGTCGCTCGCCGTCCGCACCCTGGGTGCGGCGGAGTGGATTACGAACCGGAATGCTGCACGAGAAATGAGTCCTGTCACGGGTCGGAACGTTAAATGTGCGTCAACCAGACCTTTAGGAGTCCGGGTGGAGCGAACGTCCTTGTTAACTCTGCGCCGGATCGTGGACCGCGCCCGATGCCCCTCCGTACGGTCCCTGGCATGAGCACCTACTCCGCCACCCTCGGCGGCCGGACGCACTCCTTCGCCGGTCTCGCGGGGCTGCTCGCCGCCGCGAGCCCCGAGCGTTCCGGCGACCGCCTCGCCGGGCTCGCCGCCGACTCCGCGCAGGCGCGCGTCGCCGCGCGGTGGGCGCTGGCCGAGGTACCGCTCGCGCGGTTCCTCGCCGAGCCGGTGATCCCGTACGAGACCGACGACGTGACCCGCCTCATCATGGACAGCCACGACGCGGCGGCCTTCGCCCCCGTCTCGGGTCTCACGGTGGGGGAGTTGCGCGAATGGCTGCTGTCGGACGCGGCGGACGCGCCGACACTCGCCGCACTCGCCCCCGGACTGACCCCCGAGATGGTCGCCGCGGTGTCGAAACTGATGGGCAACGCGGACCTGGTGGCGGTCGCCCGCAAGGTCCAGGTCGTCACCGCCTTCCGCTCCACCATCGGCCTCCCGGGCCGCCTGGCCACCCGCCTCCAGCCCAACCACCCCACCGACGACCCCGCGGGCGTGGCGGCGGCCCTGCTGGACGGCCTGCTCCTCGGCTCCGGCGACGCGGTGATCGGCATCAACCCGGCCACGGACAGCCCCCAGGCGGTACGGGATCTGCTGGACCTCCTGGACGGAGTGATCGACCGCTACTCCATCCCCACCCAGTCCTGCGTCCTGTGCCACGTGACCACCAGCATCGACCTGATGGAACGCGGCGCCCCGGTGGACCTGGTCTTCCAGTCCATCGCCGGTACGCAGGCCGCGAACGCCTCGTTCGGGGTCACGCTGGGGCTCCTGGACGAGGCGTACGAGGCGGCGCGCTCGCTGGCCCGGGGCACGGTCGGCTCCAACGCCCTGTACTTCGAGACGGGGCAGGGCAGCGCGCTCTCCGCCGACGCGCACCACGGGGTGGACCAGCAGACGGTGGAGGCGCGGGCGTACGCGGTCGCCCGCCGCTACGACCCGCTGCTCGTGAACACGGTGGTCGGCTTCATCGGCCCGGAGTACCTCTACGACGGCCGCCAGATCCTCCGCGCGGCCCTGGAGGACCACTTCTGCGGCAAACTGCTCGGCCTGCCCATGGGCCTCGACATCTGCTACACCAACCACGCCGACGCCGATGACGACGACATCGCCACGATGCTCACCATGCTCGGTGTCGCCGGCGCCTCCTTCGTGATCTGCACCCCCGGAGGCGACGACATCATGCTCAACTACCAGTCGGCCTCGTACCACGACGCGTTGTACCTGCGCGAGGTGCTCGGACTGCGCCCGGCACCGGAGTTCGAGGCGTGGCTGGGGCGGATCGGTCTGCTCGACGAAGGTGGCGGGATACGGGACGTGGCGGGTACGGGCCATCCACTGACGGCGATCGGGCGGGGGATGGCGGCATGACGGAACGTCAAGTAATCGCACCGGAGTCGGACGCCGCCCTCTGGAACTCCCTGCGCCGGCACACCCAGGCCCGGATCGGGCTCGGGCGGGCCGGCTCGGCGTTGCCCACGCGGCACCGGCTCGAACTGCAGGCCGCGCACGCCGCCGCGCGGGACGCGGTGCACTCGCCGTTCGACCCGGACGTGGTGGCGTCCGCGCTGGCGGGTGCGGCGACGATACGGGTGCGCAGCGCCGCCCCCGACCGGCTCACCTATCTCCAGCGTCCCGACCTCGGACGCAGGCTCCACGAGGTGGACCGGGCGCACCTGCCCCACGACGGCTGGGACGTGGTGTTCGTCGTCGCCGACGGGCTGTCCAGCCGGGCGGTGCACGAGCACGCGGCGGCCGTCGTACGCGCGACGGCACAACGGCTGCCCTCCGACTGGCGTGTCGCTCCCGTCGTACTCGCCGAGCAGGCGCGGGTGGCTCTCGGCGACGACATCGCGCACGCGTTGGGGGCCGGGATGGCCGTCGTCCTCATCGGGGAGCGGCCCGGGATGTCCGCCGCGGATTCGCTCGGTGCGTATCTCACGTACGACCCGCGCCCGGGTCGCACCACCGACGCCGACCGCAACTGCCTCTCCAACATCCGCCCACCCCTCGGCCTGTCCCACACCGCCGCGGCGACGAAGCTGGCGACACTGATGCGCAGAGCACGCGACCTCGGCCGCACCGGCGTATCCCTGAAGGACGAGTCCACCCCCGCGTTGCCTTAGCGAAGATGCGGGGCGAAGCCCCGCTTCAGGGGCGCGGGGAACTGCGCGACCAGCCCCCACCGCCCCGCAGCCGACAAACTCACCCCGGGGTCGAAGGGGCGGAGCCCCTGGGGATGATGGGGGTCCCCCCTGCTCGAGCGAAGCCGAGAGCTTGGGGGAGGGTAGGGGCGGCGGGGGCGAGAAACCCCTGGGGGCTCAGCTCGGCAGCGTGAGCCCCCACCCCCCTTCCCGAACCGTCCACGTCCGCGTCCGCACAGGCCCGGACACCACAGAATCCGCCCGATACCGAAAGTCCGCCCCGGACACCGTCACCCGCCGCCCCACCACCCGCAACGGCGAAGCCTCCGCCCCCACGGAAACCGGCCGAACCTCCACCTCCGCACCCCCGGCAACGCCGGGCGTCACGGACACCGCCTCGACCGGCTGATCCAGATCGACCAGGGTGACCCCGTCGACCTCGACCCGCAGCCGCGAAGGCCCTGGCCCCGGCACGGACGCCACACGCGCGGGCCGCGCCGCGAGCGTACGGACCAGTGACTGACAGGTCCGCAGCCACGCATGCCCTCCAAGCCCGGAAGCACCACCCCCGAAACTCCCGAAACTTCCGGAGCCCCCGGAACCCCCAGAACTTCCGGAATCTCCGAAACCGCCGAAACCGCCGACACCCCCCATGTCGACCTCCTCGGCCCCCCTCATCCCCCCACCCGCCCCCACCGGAGGAATCCGCAACGCCCCCAACACCACCCCGTCACTCTCGTCGACCAGCAGGTCGAGCCGCCGCTCGACCCCGTCGAGCACGGCCCGGGCCGCCGCGACGGCCCCGACGGGCACCCCGAGCGCCCGCGCCAGCGACAGCACACCCCCCACCGGCACCAACGACACCCCACATCCGGCCAGCTCCCGCTGTCGGTGCAAAAGGGACACAGCGCGCAAGAGGGCACGGTCGTCGCCCACCACGACCGGCCGCCGGGAACCTCTCCGGGCCAGCGCCCGGGCAAATTCCTCGGGCCCTTCCGGCAGGCATACTTTCGTCGCCGCACCCGCGCTGAGCACGTCTTTTGCGATCCGTACAGACTCGCCGTCCGTCCGACGGGCGACCGGGTCGATGACCACCAGGAGCTGGTCGGAAGCCGCCACCTCGGTCATGCCTCGCTTCCTCGGGTAGCATCTTTGTGCAAGAGCCCCTTGCGCTATTGCGCCAGGGGCTTCGTCTATTCCGGGGCATCCGGTCCGACGGTCGCGGCCAAAGGAGGTCGCCGGCGTACGCAGCCGTATCGAAAACCAGCCGCGTACGTCCCCGACCTTGGACATGCCCCGCCCGGAAGGGGTGTACGCCTGTGCCCGCACTTGTGCTGCTCGGTGCTCAGTGGGGTGACGAAGGCAAGGGAAAGGCCACCGACCTGCTCGGTGGATCCGTGGACTATGTGGTGCGCTACCAGGGCGGCAACAACGCCGGCCATACGGTAGTCGTGGGCGATCAGAAGTACGCCCTCCACCTCCTCCCTTCCGGAATCCTCACGCCGGAGTGCACTCCGGTGATCGGAAACGGAGTCGTCGTCGACCCGTCGGTCCTGTTCTCCGAGCTGAACGGACTGAACGAGCGCGGTGTCGACACCTCCAAGCTTCTGATCAGCGGAAACGCTCACATCATCACGCCGTACAACGTCACCGTCGACAAGGTGACGGAACGCTTCCTCGGGAAGCGGAAGATCGGCACGACCGGGCGTGGCATCGGGCCCACCTACGCGGACAAGATCAACCGCGTCGGCATCCGTATCCAGGACCTCTACGACGAGTCGATCCTGACCCAGAAGGTCGAGGCGGCCCTCGAGGTCAAGAACCAGCTGCTGACCAAGCTCTACAACCGCCGTGCCATCGAGGCCGGGCAGGTCGTCGAGGAGCTGCTGAGCTACGCGGACCGGCTCAAGCCGTACGTCGCGGACACGGTCCTGATCCTGAACCAGGCGCTGGAGCAGGACAAGGTCGTGCTCTTCGAGGGCGGCCAGGGCACGCTGCTCGACATCGACCACGGCACATACCCCTTCGTGACGTCGTCGAACCCGACGGCCGGCGGTGCCTGCACCGGTTCGGGCGTCGGCCCGACGAAGATCAGCCGGGTCATCGGCATCCTCAAGGCGTACACGACCCGTGTCGGCTCGGGCCCGTTCCCGACCGAGCTCCTCGACGAGGACGGCGAGGCGCTGCGCCGCATCGGTGGCGAGCGCGGTGTCACCACCGGTCGTGACCGCCGCTGCGGCTGGTTCGACGCGGTCATCGCCCGCTACGCGACCCGTGTGAACGGTCTGACCGACTTCTTCCTCACCAAGCTGGACGTCCTGACCGGCTGGGAGGAGATCCCGGTCTGCGTGGCGTACGAGATCGACGGCAAGCGCGTCGAGGAACTCCCGTACTCCCAGACCGACTTCCACCACGCGAAGCCGATCTACGAGAACCTCCCGGGCTGGTCCGAGGACATCACCAAGGCGAAGTCCTTCTCCGACCTCCCGAAGAACGCCCAGGCGTACGTCAAGGCGCTGGAGGACATGTCCGGCGCTCAGATCTCCGCGATCGGCGTCGGCCCGGGCCGCGACGAGACGATCGAGATCAACTCGTTCATCTGATCCGTTCAGACCGTTCGGATCGTTCGGATGCAGTGAGAGGCCGTCGTCCCCAACCGGGGTCGGCGGCCTCCGCGTTCACCGGGAAATGTGTCGCCGACACGCGTCTCATCACACTGCGTCAGTTGCTGGGCGCACTTCTCCATGATCGAAATGCCCGGCTTCCGTTAGGACACAGTCCCCCCAACGAGGGAGCCCCCGGCGCGGCTTCGGCCGAACCGGGGGGCGCCGTCATGGCACGGAGTGACCGTCGGGCAGGGCGAGCTGACCGTTAATTGACCTGGACATGGTCTGTTCCTGGTTCCCGACCGACCGGGACCCGACGACGATCTACGCGTGTAGTGCACTGAGTGCGCGAAGCGCACGTAGCGCACCCAGCGCATCTGCAGTGCCCGAAGTCCCCGCACGACTCGCGCAGTTGCTCCCGTCAGCCAAGTCCCAGCCAGTCCCAGGAGACACGTATGCCCGTCAATCCCATGAACCGCCGGGAGTTCGTGAAGAAGTCGGCCGTCACCGGGGCGGCCGTCACGGTCGCGGGGGCTGTCGCCGCGACCCCGGCCCAGGCCCAGACCGCGGACCACAAGCCCGAAAAGGCGCCCCGTACCTGGTCCTTCTCCATCCTGGGCACCACCGACCTGCACAGCCACGTCTTCGACTGGGACTACTACACGGACGCGGCGTACAAGGACAGCAAGGGCAACTCGGTGGGCGTCGCCCGCGTCGCCACCCTCATCAAGCAGCAGCGCGCCGCCAAGGGCGAGAACCACGTCCTGCTCGTCGACGCCGGCGACATCATCCAGGGCACCTCGCTGGCGTACTACTACGCCCGCGTGGACCCGATCGTCCCCGCCACCGGCAAGCACGGCCCCAAGCACCCGATGGCCGTCGCCATGAACGCCATGCGCTACGACGCCGCCGCGCTCGGCAACCACGAGTTCAACTACGGCATCGAGACCCTGCGCAAGTTCGAGAAGCAGTGTCACTTCCCGCTGCTCGGCGCCAACGCGCTGGACGCCAAGACGCTGCGTCCGGCCTTCCAGCCGTACACCGTGAAGCGCATCTGTGTCCCCGGCGCCCCGGACATCAAGGTCGGCATCCTCGGCCTCACGAACCCGGGCATCGCCCTGTGGGACAAGGACAACGTCTCCGGGAAGATGGCGTTCACCGGGCTCGTCGAGCAGGCGAAGAAGTACGTCCCGCGGATGCGCGCCCTCGGCTGCGACGTCGTGTTCCTCACCGACCACTCGGGCCTGGACGGCAGTTCGTCGTACGGCAGTGAGCTGCCGTACGTCGAGAACGCCTCGAACCTCGTCGCCCAGCAGGTCCCCGGCATCGACGCGATCCTCGTCGGTCACACGCACGTCGAGGTCTCGTCGTACACGGTGAAGAACGAGGAGACCGGCAAGGACGTCGTCCTCTCCGAGCCGTACTGCTGGGGCATGCGCCTGACCGTCTTCGACTTCGAGCTCGAACTCCACCACGGCCAGTGGAAGGTGACGAGCACCAAGGCACAGACCCTCAACAGCAACACGGTCGAGGAGGACCCGGAGATCACCAGGCTCCTCAAGGCCGATCACGACCTGGTCGTGAAGTACGTCAACACTCCGGTCGGCACCTGCACCGCGGACCTCTCCGCGGCCGAGGCCTGCTGGAAGGACGTCCCGGTGATGGACTTCATCCACCAGGTCCAGATGGCGACGGTGGCCTCCGGCCTGTCCACCGCCGACGCCGCCCTCCCCCTGATCTCCGTCGCCGCGCCCTTCAGCCGCACCGCCGACATCCCGGCGGGCAACGTCACCATCCGCGACGTGGCCGGGCTCTACATCTACGACAACACCCTGTACGGCAAGAAGCTCACGGGCGCCCAGCTCAAGGACTACCTGGAGTACGCGGCGAAGTACTACCACCAGTTCGCGTCCGGCACGAAGGTGGACACGGCCACCCTCACCAACGCCAACAACTTCTGGGACTACATGTACGACACCGCCGCCGGGGTCGAGTACGACATCGACATCGCGCAGGCCGAGGGCTCCCGCATCAAGAACCTCACCTACAAGGGTGTGGCGGTCGCCGACGACCAGGTCTTCGTCGTCGCCGTCAACAACTACCGCGCCAACGGCGGCAGCGGCTACCCGCACATCGCGGCCGCCGACATCGCGTACAGCTCCACCAACGAGATCCGCCAGCTGATGATCGACTACGTCACGGCCAAGGGCACCCTCGACCCGGCCGACTTCGCGGTCACCAACTGGAAGCTGACCCAGGACGGGACGCCGGTGTTCACAGCCAGCTGACAGACAGTCAAAAGGCTCTGGTTCAGGGCAAGTTGAATGTAGAAATCCGGTCATAGGTGTCACGGACGCGCATGAGTACGTGTACTCAACCGTGACGAGTAGGGCGGCTGATGCCGCTGTCATGGCCTGTTCAACAAGATGATCCCGCGTCGAAACGGCGCGCCGGACCTGGAGTTCGCACCCCCAACAGGTCCGGTCTTCGGTCGACCGCCGCGTCGCGGCGGTCACTCCACGAGGAGTCTTGTTGAAGAACCGGATCGTTCGGGCTCTGGTCGCCATGGCGACCGCGGGAGTCATGGTGGCGCTGGCGGCGGGTCCGGCCAGCGCCGCCACCCCGCCCCGGAAGGCGGGTGTGAGCAACGCCGTGTACTTCGTCCACGGCATCGACTGGAAGCACGGGAGCCCTTACCACGCCAAGCAGGACTGCAAGTCGGTCTGGGGCAAGGCCATGTCCGACCTTCGGACGAAGGGCTGGACGGGCAAGTTCGTCACCTGGGGCTACTACAAGAACGACGTCAACTGCACCCGCAAGGTCAACGGCAACCTGCAGACCCGTATCCAGGAACTCGGCCGTCTGCTCGCCTGGGACATCTACAACAACTACTCCAAGCACGGCAAGAAGGTCGACGTCGTCGGCCACTCCATGGGCGGTCAGGTCATCCGAGCGGCGATCACCGGCGTGAACAAGTACGGCCGGACGTCGTCGCAGTGGCCGGACTACATCTACGTCGAGGACGCGGTCACCTTCAGCAGCCCGTTCACGGGCTCCAACTGGGCGACGGCGTGCACGGCCGCCTACACCTACAAGCAGTGCAGCGACCTGCGGCCGGGCAGCGGCTTCCTCTCCTGGGCCGGACAGAACCCGCAGTCCAAGATGAAGACGGACTGGACCCTCATCGGCGCCGGTGACGACGACGCCGTCACGTCCGGCTCCGCCATCGGCATGAACGCCAAGCACAAGGTCGTCTACAACAGCGGCCAGGGGCTCGAACACAGCACCATCAAGAACGCCGGCGGCAACGGACTCTGGTCCTACAAGTTCTCCGACGACAACGGCAGAACCTGGTCGCCGGTCCGCGACCGTCATGCCCCGGTCCGCTACGCCTACGAGGCCATGAGAGCCCCTGCGGCCTGGTAACCGGTACCCGGCGGTCGCCGCTCGGCGCTCGGCGACCGACACAGAAAGGCGGCCCAGGTTCCACCGACTCCGGTGGGACCTGGGCCTTCCTTCGGGCCGCGTGCGCCTCAGCTGAAGATGATCATCGACCCTTGTGCGAGGCTGCGGGTCGCCGCCGCGTGCAGGCCGAGCCACACATGCCGCTCGCGCGCGAACGGACTCGCGTCGTACGGGGCGGGCGCGGCCGGTTCCTCCAGCTCCGTGGGAGCCATGGGCGGCTGCGGAGCGGCCGGTGGGTTCGCCGGGTCGATACCGATCGACGGCGC
The DNA here is from genome assembly GCF_019091445.1 of Streptomyces sp. GbtcB7. Lineage (NCBI taxonomy): Bacteria > Bacillati > Actinomycetota > Actinomycetes > Kitasatosporales > Streptomycetaceae > Streptomyces > Streptomyces sp. GbtcB7. The sequence goes on along the minus strand of NZ_JAGXJM010000040.1, from coordinate 13,358 downwards.
CACGAACTCCAGCTCGCGCAGCAGCGTCTGGGAGGAGCCCAGGGGGCCGCCCCCGGCGAGGAGTTCGTCATTGGCGAGCGGGTGCGGGAAGTCGACCGGGACGTACGCGCCCGCGTGGTCGTAGTGCCACACGAGGTGCGACTGCTGGGCGTTCGTCTCGAACATCTCCAGCAACTGCTCGTAGTCGCCGCCCAGTTCGTCCACCGGGGTCACCGCGAGGCCGCACATCTGGAGCAGATACGCCCGGCGCAGGAAGTGCAGCGCGTCGTAGTCGAAACCGGCGACCGGGGCCACGTCGCCGGAAAGCCCCGGCATGTACGCGTACACCGGGACCGGCGGAAGTCCGGCCTCGCCCAGCGCTTTGTCGTAGAGCGCGAGCTCCTCGGCGAAGGGATTGTCGGGGGTGTGGCACAACACGTCGACGAGCGGGACCAGCCACAGGTCACAGGCCAACAGACGGCTCCTCTAGCTCCTTGGGAAGCATGGTGGTCAGGGAAGCGTAATGGGTGGGACCCGTCCTCAGTCCCCCTCGTGCGGATCCCATACCCACACCCCGAGCGCCCACCTGTCGCACCGGCGCACACACCTCCCGCCACGACCTCACGTCGCGCTCATCCGGCGGCCAGGCGCTCGATGAGGGCGAGGGAGTGTTCGTTGTACGCGGCGACGATCGCGTGCGCCGCGCCCGGGTCGCGGCGGGCCAGCGCGTCCACGAGCTCCGTGTGGCCCGCCCACAGGTGGCCCTTCAGATCCTCCACCCGGCGCAGGTGCTGCACCGTGCACACCCAGGACTGGACGCGCAGACGGTGCAGGAAGTCGGCGAGGTAGGCGTTGCCGAACAGGGCGCTCAGCTCGCGCCAGAAGCGCAGGTCGTAGCCGATGAGGATGTTCAGGTCGCCGGCGGTCGCGGCGCGCTGGGCCTCCTCGCCGCGGCGGCGGACCCCGGCGAGGGCGGCGAGGGTGCGCGGATCGTCGGCCTGCGCCATGCCTCCGGCGAGGAGACTCCGGAACATCCCGTCGGTGACGAGACTCCGGGCCTCGATCATGCCGCGGTAGTCGTCCGGCGAGTACTCGTGCACGCGGAAGCCGCGGTGCTGGTCCGCCTCCAGGAGGCCCTGGGCCGACAGATCGACGAGGGCCTCGCGGACGGGGGTCGCGGAGACGCCGTACTGTTCGGCGATCTCCTTCACCGTGAACGCCTGCCCGGGCCGGAGCCGGCCTGCCAGCACCTCGTCGCGGAGCGCGTCCGCGATCTGCTGCCGCAGGGTGCTGCGGGTTACGGCGCCGTTGCCGCCGGTGCCGGGCATGGTCTCTCGCTCCCTCATCGCGTACGGGTGCACGTGTGTGCGCTTCTCTACAAGCACGGACACCTTACGCGGACGCGAGCCTCACAGGGACATGAGAACGCGGGACCCAGCCCCGCCCCCAGGGACGCGGCGCATGCGGGGCGCAGCCCCGTCCCGAGGGGTGCGGGGAACTGCGCGCCCAGCCCCCACCGGCCGCCGGCCGACGAACTTCGGACGGCCGGGGGCCCTGAGGGGCGCGGGGAACTGCGCGCCCAGCCCCCACCGGCCGCCGGCCGACGAACTTCGGGCGGCCGGTGGCTCTGAGGGGCGCGGGGAACTGCGCGCCCAGCCCCCACCCACCCGCAGCCGACCCCACCCACCCCGGGCCCGGGGTCGAAGGGGCGGAGCCCCTGGGGGATGGGACGGGTAGGGGCGGCGGGGGCGAGATCCCCCCGCGCGCGTCCCCCGCGCGTCCCCCACGCGTCACACGGTGTATTCGTCCGCCACCGACAACGCCTCGTCCAACACCGCGAGCCCCTCCTTCGCCTCCCCCTCGGAGACATTGCACGGCGGCACCACATGAGTCCGGTTCATGTTGATGAACGGCCACAGCCCCCGCGCCTTCGCCGCCGCCCCGAACGCGACCATCGGCCCATTGGCCTCACCGGCGGCGTTGTACGGCACCAACGGCTCCCGGGTCTCCCGGTCCTTGACCAGCTCCAGCGCCCAGAACACCCCCGTACCGCGCACCTCACCCACACTGGGATGCCGCGCGGCCAGCTCCCGCAGCCCGGGCCCGAGCACCGTCTCCCCGATCCGCGCGGCCTGCTCGACGATGCCCTCCTCCTCCATCACGTTGATGGTGGCGACGGCGGCGGCACAGGCCAGCGGATGCCCGGAGTACGTGAGCCCCCCGGGGTAGGGCCGCCGGGCGAAGGTCTCCGCGATCGCCGAGGAGATCGCGACACCGCCGAGCGGAACGTAGCCCGAGTTCACGCCCTTCGCGAAGGTCATGAGGTCCGGCGTCACGTCGTAGTGGTCCGCCGCGAACCACTTCCCCGTACGCCCGAACCCCGCCATGACCTCGTCCAGGATGAAGACGATCCCGTACTGGTCGCAGAGCGCCCGCACCCCGGCGAGATAGCCGGGAGGCGGCGTCATGATCCCCGCGGTCCCCGGAATCGTCTCGAGGATGATGGCCGCGACGGTCCCCGGCCCCTCGAAGGCGATCGTGTCCTCCAGGTGCTGAAGCGCCCGCTCGCACTCCTGCTGCTCACTGTCGGAGTGGAAGGGGGAGCGGTAGAGGAACGGCGCCCAGAAGTGGACGACGCCTGCCGCGCCGCTGTCGTTCGGCCAACGCCGCGGGTCACCGGTGAGGTTGATCGCGGTGGAGGTGGCCCCGTGGTAGGAGCGGTACGCGGAGAGCACCTTCGGGCGGCCGGTGTGCAGCCGGGCCATGCGCGTGGCGTTCTCGACGGCCTCGGCGCCACCGTTGGTGAAGAAGATCTTGTCCAGGTCGCCCGGGGTCCGCTCGGCGATCAGCCGGGCCGCCTCCGAACGGGCCTCCACGGCGAAGGCGGGCGCGAACGTGGACAGGGTCGCGGCCTGTTCCTGGATCGCGGCGACGACCTTCGGGTGCTGGTAGCCGATGTTGGTGAAGACGAGCCCGCTGGTGAAGTCCAGATACCGCTTGCCTTCGTAGTCCCAGAAGTACGACCCCTCCGCGCCGGCGACGGCGAGCGGGTCGATGAGCTCCTGAGCGGACCAGGAGTGGAACACGTGCGCGCGGTCCGCGGCCTTCACGGCGGCGCCGACCTGGGGGTTGGGCTGAGGGGTCATGCGCCGAAGCGTAAATGTCCCCGGAGGGGGCGCGACATCGGCGTCCTGTCTGTGACCGGGGGCTTTCCACGACAGTCTGTCGGGCTTGGCCACCGATAACGGCTTATTGACAGCATCCTGTCGAAATGACAGCATGCTGACATAGTGCCCCACCGTCACCACCGCACAGCCGCCCTCAGGACCCACGCGAGGAGAGAGCGATGAACACAACGAGCGCGATGAGTGCGATGAACGACCACGGCAGTCCCGTCCACCTCGCCGTCTACGACACCTACGCCGACTGGGAGACCGGTCACACCACCGCGTATCTCGCCCGCGCCGGCCGCGAGATCCGCACCGTCGGCCCCACCCGGGAGCCGGTGACGACGATCGGCGGTCTCCGGATCCAGCCCGACCTCGCGCTCGACGAACTCCGCCCCGAGGACAGTTCCCTGCTGATCCTCACCGGCGCCGACCTCTGGGACACCTCCGACGACCTCGCCCCCTTCGCCCGCAAGGCCCGTGCCTTCCTCGACGCGGGCGTGCCGGTCGCCGCGATCTGCGGGGCGACGGCCGGGCTCGCCCGTGAGGGGCTCCTCGACGACCGGGACCACACCAGTGCCGTGTCCTTCTACCTCGCCGCCACCGGCTACCGGGGCGACGGGCGGTACGTCGACACCGACGCCGTCACCGACGGCAACCTCGTCACCGCCGGACCGACCGAGCCCGTCGCCTTCGCCCGTGAGGTCCTGCGGCTTCTCGGGGTGTACGAGGGGGAGGTCCTGGACGCCTGGTACCGCCTGTTCCACGACTCCGACGCGTCCGCGTACGCCGTACTGGAGAAGGCCTCAGGGGCCGCCGAGGAGGCCGCCCGATGAGCCGGGAACGGCAGAACCTCCTCAGCCGCGCCGCCCTCGGCGTCTTCCGGCTCAACGGCCAGTTCCTCTCCGTGGCGGACGAACTGGCCCGCCCGGCGGGGCTGACCGCCGCCTGGTGGCAGGTGCTGGGCGCGGTGCTCCCCGAGCCGCTCCCCGTCGCCGGGATCGCCCGCGTCATGGGCATCACCCGGCAGAGCGTGCAGCGCGTCGCCGATCTGCTGGTCGGCAAGGGCCTCGCCGAGTACCTGCCCAACCCCGCCCACCGCCGCGCCAAACTGCTCTCCCCGACCGCCGCCGGCCGCACCGCCGTCGCCGCGATCGACCCAGGCCACGCGACCCTCGCCGACCGGCTGGCGCGGGCGCTCGGGGAGGACGGCTTCGCCGAGACCGTACGGATCCTGGAGCGACTGTCGGCGGTTCTCGACGAGATCGACGGGGCCGCGACGGACGTCACGGAAACGCCAGGTGCTGTTACTGAACCGTAGACACCGCCCCACCCACCTCCCGGTAGGGCGGCACTATCCTCGGCCTCGGGCGGTTGCACAGGCGCGGGGGAGGGCGGCACGACGATGGAGAAGCTGGGGGCGGGGGAACCGCAGCAGATCGGGGCGTACCGACTGCTCGCGCGGCTCGGTGCCGGTGGCATGGGGCGCGTCTATCTGGCCCGCTCCGACCGGGGCCGTACCGTCGCCGTGAAGCTGGTGCGGGAGGAACTCGCCGCGCAGGAGGAGTTCCGGGCCCGCTTCCGCCAGGAGGTGCAGGCCGCGCGCCGGGTGGGTGGCCTGTGGACCGCCCCCGTCCTCGACGCGGACACCGAGGCCGCCGTCCCGTGGGTCGCGACCGGATATGTCGCCGGACCCTCCCTCCAGACGGTCGTGGGCCCCGACCACGGAGCGCTACCGGAACGTTCCGTCCGCATCCTCGCGGCCGGACTCGCCCACGCCCTCAAGGACATCCACGCCGCCGGACTCATCCACCGCGACCTCAAGCCCTCCAACGTCCTCGTGACCATCGACGGCCCGCGCGTCATCGACTTCGGGATCGCGCGCGCCCTGGAGACCGTCACCGACGGCGGCCTGACCCGCACCGGTGCCCTCGTCGGCTCGCCCGGATTCATGGCGCCCGAGCAGGTCCGCGGCGACCGCGTCACGCCCGCGTGCGACGTCTTCTGCCTGGGCTCGGTCCTCTCGTACGCCGCCACCGGCGCCCTGCCCTTCGGGGCGGCGAACAGCGGGGTGCACGCGATGATGTTCCGCATCGCGCAGGAGGATCCCGACCTGGACGGCGTACCGGAGGGCCTCGCCGACCTCGTACGGCACTGTCTGCGCAAGGACCCCGCCGCCCGCCCCGGCCTCGACGAGATCCTGGAGCGCATCGGCGCGGAGGACACCGTCGTGGAAGGACGCTCCCGCGACCCGTGGCTGCCCAGCGCGCTGGTGGCCCAACTCGGGCGGCACGCCGTGCGGTTGCTGGACACGGAGAACCCGGCCGAGCGCCCCGCACCGGCTCCGGCGCCGCCCGCGCGTCAGGCCACCGCCCCCGCTCAGGAACCGGCCCCGGGATCCGCCCCGGCGGCCCTGGACCTGTCCAAGCCCTCGGCCGCACCCACCCCTGCCCCCGCTCCCGCCCCCGAGGTCGCCCCGGAGCACGCCGCCGCCCCGCCCCCACCGGGAGGGCCGGCCTCGACGGACCATCTCCCGACGCTGATCGCGGGCGCCGACCAGACGCCCCCGCCGGCCGCGCCGCCCGCCGCGCACCCGGCGTACGGCCATCCCCAGCAGCACCCCAGCCCCACGGGTCCTCCCGCGTACGGCTATCCGCAGGGCGGCTGGGGCGCGCCCGGCTCGTACGGCCCCACGCCGCCGTACGGACCGGGCATGCCCACCACGCCGTACGGCCCCGCGGGCGTCCCCGAGCCCGAGCCGCCGCGCAGAAGCGGCCGCTCCACCGCCGCCCTGATCGTCGTGGCGCTGGTCGTCGCGCTCGGCGCGGGCGGTTCCGTCTACGCGCTGATGCAGGGCGGCACGGCCAAGGGCAGCGACGACGCGAAGGCGTCCTCGGCCGCGTCCACGAGCCCGACCTCCCCCGACTCGCCCCCGCCCTCCCCCTCCACTCCCTCCTCCCCTTCCGATTCGCCCTCGCCCCAGGCATCCCAGGGCGGCACGATCCCGGAGGGGTTCCTCGGCACCTGGGACGCCTCCATCGACAACGCGACGGGCCACAACACCCGCCGACTGACCATCCAGCAGGGCGCGGTGGGCGACACGGTCCTCTCGCTCGTCGCGGACGGTCCGTCCGGCAGCAGCACCTACCACTGCGTCTTCCGGGCCGAACTGACCGCCGCCCCCGGCGCCGGTGGCCCGCTGGTGATCGGCCCCTCCGAAGTCACCGGCGGCGCACCGATCTCCTCCTGCTCCCCGGGCGCCGCCTCCGAGATCACCCTTCTGTCCGACGGCCGGCTGCGCCGGGTGAACACGGGCTCGGGCGAGGCGTTGACTTACACGAAGAGTGGCTGACGAAGCGTCAGTTCGGTTGAACGGCCGCTGAACTTCACCCGGCGTACGCCGGATGTTCCCGCCTCGAGCCGTACGGTGACCGCACCTTGGGCTCGGGGGAGTGGCTCGCGATGGAGTGGCTGAGCGCGGAGAACATTGTGGCCGTGGGGACCGCCGTGATCGGTGTCGTCGCCTCCGCGGTGATGGTCTGGTACGAACGCCGGGTGCCGCGGCGCAAGCGGATCGGCTACCGGGTGCAGATGGACAACCCGATAGGCGACGACGTGCGTTCGGGGCGCGCCAACGTACGGCTCGGGCTGTTCGACGAGACGCCGGGCATGATGGACGCCACTCTCGTGCTGCTGCGGATCGAGAACGACGGTTCGCAGAGCATCGCCGGTGACGACTACACGAGCCGTGAACGCCACGGTCTGACAGCGGTGTTCACCGACCGCACCATCCGCGGTGTGTCCGTCACCCAGCCGCCCGGCACCGACCACCTCATGGACCACTTCACCCCCGCCGCGGGGCTCAGTTACGAGGACGGCGTCCTGCGCATCCCGCGCGTCCCGCTCAACCGGGGCGAGCACTTCAAGCTCCTCGTGCTGCTGTCGGGCGGGGACGTGGGGCGCGAGATACGGCTGATCGGTGGACTGCGGGACGGCGAGGTCAGCCCCAACCGCAGTACGACACCGGACGACCAGCCGCCCCTCTTCAGCCGTGCGGCCCGGCTGATCACCGTGCTGCTGACCGTGTGTGTCGTCACGCTCGCGCTGATCGTCGTGCTGCGGGACGACTCCCCGCCGCCGATCGGCTGCGAGACGGGCACGCTCACCGTCACCGGCTCGACCGCCTTCGCGCCCGTGATGAGCGAGCTGGCGAAGAAGTACGAGCAGGACTGCGAGGGCGCCGACATCGTGGTCGACGCGCACGGGAGCACGGCGGGGGTGCGTGAACTCGGCGTAGCCGGCGCCAAGTCCTCGAAGGGCGCGCCGCCCGTCATCGCACTCTCGGACGGGCCGAAGCCGAGCGGGTTCCCGCAACTGCGCGAGAACCGCGTCGCGGTCTCGGTCTTCGTCCTGGTCGTGCACGAGGACCTGCCCGTGCGGAACCTGTCCCTCGCCGACGTACGCCGCCTCTACCACGGCGAGATCAAGAACTGGAAGCAGCTCGGCGGTCCCGACCGCCCCGTGCTCCTCGTCAGCCGGGACGCCAACTCCGGTACCCGCCAGGTCTTTCAGCGCCGGGTCCTGGGCCGGGGCGAGATCGCCAACTCCTCCCTGGACTGCGTCCACAAGGACGACGCGACGGCGCCCGTGGTGCGGTGCGAACTCGACTCCACCGAGCAGGTGCTGAGCACCGTGGCCGGGTTGCCCGGGGCGATCGGCTACAGCGAACTGAACCTCGCCACCGGATACAAGGGCCTGCACCAGCTCACCCTCGACGGACACACCGCGTCCGTGGAGGACCTGGAACACGGCACGTCCTCCTACCCGTACCGGGAGATCGAGTACGCCTACACCTACGGCCAGCCGCCCGCCGACTCCCTCGCCTCCAGCTTCCTGACCTACATCAGCCGCGGCAACGGCCAGGACGTCATCCGCACCCACGGCCACCTACCGTGCGGCACCCCAGTGGGCCTGAAAATCTGCGGCACCAACTGATCCTCCGACGCCGGGTGCGCTGCTTGACTGCGGGCCCGGTGGGGGTTGGCCGCGCAGTTCCTCGCGCCCCTGAGGCGGGGGCTTCGCCCCGCGTCCCCCGCCCGCCCGGTTTGTTTGGCTGCCGGTCCGGTGGGGGCTGGTCGCGCAGTTCCCCGCGCCCCTGAGGGGCGCTGCGCGCATCTTCAGCCCGTCCGGCGTTTGAGGACGAGCCCTTCGGGCGATGCGGGGGTCCAGGGGGCGGCAGCCCCCGGTGGGGTGCAGGGGCGGAGCCCCGCGGGCCCGGATTTCGGGGTCGAAGGGGCGGAGCCCCTGGGGATGGGCTGGGTAGGGGCGGCGGGGGCGAGGGAACGCTAGCGCGGCTCCGGGGGGCGCTGGCGAGGCATGTTCGGGCGGGCGCCCGGAGGTAACGGCAGCCGCCCAGCCGACGCACCCTCCACCCGAGGAACCCCGGCCAGCGACGACTGGATCCCCAGCGGCGCGGGCCCGGTCCGGAACTCCACCATCCAGTCCGCCGTCTCCACCCGCACCAACTCCGTCACGTCCTCCGAGAACCGGCGCAACACCGCCAGACACCGATCCGCCGCCTCGCTGGCGGTCCCCTCCGTCGGCCCCAAAACCTCCCGCACACTCTCCGACGCCCAGTCGAACTGCAACACCTGCAACCGCCGCTGTACGGCCTGCGCGGTCGCCACGTCCCTTATCCACCCGGAGGTCACCCCGAAGAACCGGTCCCCGGCCACGCACGCGACCCCGAGCAGCAGCGCGAGATACCCCCAGGGGGCGACCCCGCCGACCACTCCGGTGAGGTCCAGCAGGGGAAGCGCGGCCCCGGCCACCGCCCCCGCCGCCGCCCCACCCCGCAGCACCCGAGCCCCCCGCCGCTTCCACACCCGGTCCGCGAGATACCAGGACGCCGTGTCGAGCGCCCCCTGTTCCACCCACCGGTACAGCTCATGGAGCCGCTCGGCCGGCTCCCCCCAGTCCCCGAGCGGAAACGCCCGGCCGGTCAGATCACCCGGCCGGGTCCCCGCGGCCCTGTCGTCCCGCCCGTCCTGGGGCGGCCCCTCGGGCTGCATCTCCGGCTGGCTCACCCGGCACTCCCTACTGGCGAAGGACGACGAAGGACGAAGCTGGTGATGTTGGATGGTGCTGGTGACGTTGTGTCTGGTGACGTTGTGTGATGTCAAGTGACGCGTGGTGCCGAAGCGTCGCTCCCTTCCTACCGCCCAATGGGTGGCGATGGCCCGGGTTTCGCCGCTTTTCCGCCCGGAAGAGGGTCTTGATCAGGTATAGGATTCGAGATCGTCTCACTCGAAAGAGTGCTTGGGCGACGGCCCCGCCAACCACGTAGGCTCGTGCTGAACGGGAAAACCCCGTCCAGACAGCCGTACGAACCAGGAGCTGATCGTGATTCCCGGTGGTGGCCAGCCCAATATGCAGCAGCTGCTCCAGCAGGCCCAGAAGATGCAGCAGGACCTCGCCAACGCGCAGGAGGAACTCGCGCGCACCGAGGTCGAAGGCCAGGCGGGTGGCGGTCTGGTGACGGCGACGGTGACGGGCTCGGGCGAGCTGCGTGCCCTGGTCATCGACCCGAAGGCCGTGGACCCCGAGGACACCGAGACCCTCGCCGACCTGGTCGTCGCGGCGGTCCAGGCGGCCAACGAGAACGCCCAGGCGCTCCAGCAGCAGAAGCTCGGCCCGCTCGCCCAGGGCCTCGGCGGCAGTGGCATCCCCGGCCTGCCTTTCTAAGACCGGCGGCGGCCAACTACCGTACGTACTGAAAGATTCCAGGAAGGGCGGCAGTCCGTGTACGAAGGCGTGGTCCAGGACCTCATCGACGAGTTGGGGCGGCTGCCCGGCGTCGGTCCCAAGAGCGCGCAGCGGATCGCCTTCCACATCCTGCAGGCCGAGCCGACGGACGTCCGCCGGCTCGCGCAATGCCTCATGGAGGTCAAGGCGAAGGTCCGCTTCTGTGCGACCTGCGGCAATGTGGCGCAGGAGGAACTGTGCAACATCTGCCGCGACCCGCGTCGGGATCTGACCGTCATCTGTGTGGTCGAGGAGCCCAAGGACGTCGTCGCGGTCGAGCGGACGCGCGAGTTCCGGGGCAAGTACCACGTGCTGGGCGGCGCGATCAGCCCGATCGAGGGCGTCGGCCCCGACGACCTCCGGATAAGGGAACTCCTCGCCCGTCTCGCCGACGGCACGGTCACGGAGCTCATCCTCGCCACGGACCCGAACCTGGAGGGCGAGGCGACGGCCACGTACCTCGCCCGCATGATCAAGCCTATGGGCCTCAGGGTCACCCGCCTGGCCAGCGGCCTCCCGGTGGGTGGCGACCTGGAATACGCGGACGAGGTCACACTCGGCCGCGCCTTCGAGGGGAGACGACTCCTAGATGTCTGACGCCACGCTGCACGCGACCAGTCAGGACCCCGACGACTTCGTGGTCCAGATCGCGGACCAGGTCGAGAGCTTCATCGTCGCCGTCACCGAAGTGGCGAAGGGCGACGAGCCGGACTCCGCCGTGCCCTTCCTCCTCCTGGAGGTGTCCCAGCTGCTGCTGGCGGGCGGCCGTCTCGGCGCGCACGAGGACATCGTCCCCGACGAGCGCTACGAGCCGGACCTCGGTCCGGAGCCGGACGTCGACGACCTGCGTGAGCGCCTCGCGGTCATGCTGGACCCGATCGACGTCTACTCCGAGGTGTTCGACCCGTACGAACCGCGCAAGGCCCCGGTGGCCTGCCGCATCTCGGACGACCTCGCGGACGTCATCACCGATCTGCGCCACGGCATGGCCCACTACCGCGCGGGCCGCACCACCGAGGCCCTGTGGTGGTGGCAGTTCTCCTACTTCTCCAACTGGGGTTCCACCACCTCGGCGGCCCTGCGCGCCCTCCAGTCCCTGGTGGCCCACGTCCGCCTGAACCAGCCCCTGGACGACCTCAACGGCCTCGACACCGACCAGGGCCTCGGCGAGGAGGTCCTCGCGGAGGAGGCGGGCCGGGTCATGGCCGAGGAGATCGGCGGGCCGCTCGGCATCAGGTCGTCCAAGTAGCCCCGGTCCGGGGTCAACCGGCGGGCCAGTGTGCCCGGGTGAAGGCGGCGGCGGAGGTCAGCGCGGCGTCGGCGTCGTCGAGCAGCGCGGCGAACCCCTGGAAGACGTGCGGGACCTGGGGCCAGACCTGCAGCTCGACCGCCACGTCGTGCGCGGCGGCGCGGGCGGCCAGTCGTACGGCGTCGTCCAGCAGGATCTCGTGCGAGCCGACCTGGATGAGCAGGGGCGCGAGCCCCGTCAGGTCGGCGAAGACCGGGCTGGCCAGGGGCGTGGCGGGGTCGCTCTCGCCCAGGTAGTCGCGGGCGCGGGATCTGCAGCCCCTTGGCGGTCAGCGCGGGATCGACGTCGGCCTTGCCGGTCAGGCTCTCCCCGGACAGGGTCAGATCGGCCCAGGGGGAGAAGACCACGGCCGACGACGGCTGCGGCAGCCCCGCCTCCTTGAGCGCGACGAGCGTGGCCACCACCAGCCCGCCGCCCGCGGACTCACCGACGAACGCGACCTCGGAGCTGGGTGTCCCGTCCGCGAGCAGGGCGCGATAGGCGGCCACGGCGTCGTCGACGGCCGCGGGGAACGGATGCTCCGGTGCCAGCCGGTAGTCCACCGACACGGCACGGACCCCGACCCGCCGGGCCACGTCGGCGGCCAGGCCCACGGAGTCGCCGGCCGAGCCGAGGGCGTAGGCGCCGCCGTGGAAGTAGAGCACCACAGCCGAAGACTCATCACCCGGAGTCTCCACGGTGACGACCGGTATGCCGCCGAGCCGGCCCGGCGTGGCCGTGACGTCTTCGGGCAGCGGCACGGACGCGATCATCTCGTGGAAGAGGGCGCGCTGTTCGCCGAGTTCACCGCCGATGTCGAACGGGGCGTGCCGCAGGAGCTCATCAAGAGCCTGGCGTTGCTGCTGGGTCATGAGGGACCTCTCATCGGTGAGCGGGACGGGGCGGGCGTCGGTCAGCGGGGCGGTCCCAGAACGATCTGCCCGTACTTGTCGGCGGCCTCGGCCAGCAGCTCCGGATCGATCCGGAAGCCCTCGGGCCGTGGGGTGGCCAGATCGCGTCCGGCGTGCCGGAACATGCCCTCGAGGCCGCCCGGGGTGCAGATCATCAGCAGGTCGGCGGTGTCGGAGGTGATCCGGTAGCCGTGCGGGACGTTCTTGGGCAGATAGACGATGCCGCCCTCGGACAGCTCCATCTCCTGGTCGTCGGACCAGACCAGCGCGGAGCCCTTGATCAGCATGAAGACCTCGTCCTCACGGGTGTGCATGTGGTACGGCGGCGCCTCGCCCTTGGTGACGCTGAACCGCCCGACGGTCAGTTGCCCGTCGGTGGCCGCGCTGTCCAGCAACACGGCGAAGACGCCGCCGTCGAGCCATTCGAGCTTCTGCTGCTGATCGGCCTGTGCGAGATAAGCCATGCTCATGACCAGTCTCCCCTTCGCTGTGGCAGATGTTACGAATTCGAAGCACGTGGCGACCTTACTTCTGCTTCGAATTCGCAGCAAGTAAACTCTTGGTCATGCCCGACACCCCGCCCCCCGATCCCGAGCGACTGGATCCCGAGCAACTGGCCGCCTACTTCGCCCTGATGGAGGTCGGCAGCCTGCTCCAGCACGCCGTCGACCAGCAGCTGCGCGACGAGGGCGGCCTCAGCTACACCCAGTTCCAGATCCTCGCCGTGCTCGGGCAGGCCCCCGAGGGGCAGCTGCGGATGACCGACATCGCCGACCGCCTGGTCCACAGCCGCAGCGGACTGACCTACCAGGTGGCCCAGTTGGCCAAGGCGGGACTGGTCACCAGGGCACCCTCGGCGGACGACGAACGCAGCGTCAACGTCACCGCCACCCCACAGGGCCAGGAGCTCCTCGGCCGCGTGATGCCGGGCCACGTAGCAGTCGTACGCAGGCTCCTCGTCACACCCCTGAACCGCTCCGACATCACCACACTCAGCGACGTACTGGGCCGGGTCCGTACCCACATCCGCACGACCCCACCCCGCTCGGCAACCCCCGGTCGCAAGCCCACGACACTCCGCAACGACTGACCCCCGCAGCCACCGACCACCCGCGGGCCGCCATGCGACGCGAGGGGCCGTGGCGGTGCGTCGCAAGCCCGTCGCTTACGCCCGGATCGAGCAGCGGCTCCCTTGCCCGGCCCACGTCT
>NZ_JAGXJM010000004.1:229686-566970 GCF_019091445.1 Streptomyces sp. GbtcB7 | reverse complement strand
GAACCCGGAAGCTAAGCCTCACAGCGCCGATGGTACTGCAGGGGGGACCCTGTGGGAGAGTAGGACGCCGCCGAACTAATTGTAGGGAGAACCCCCGTACCGGGAAATCGGTACGGGGGTTTTCTGCGTTCGGGATCATTTTTTGGGGCCTCTCGAATCGAGAGGCCCCTTTTTGTGCCGGTTTACAGCCGTCCCGCCGCCTTGAGTGCCAGATACGCATCCGCGAGGGCAGGCGCCAGGTTGTCCGGAATCGCGTCGACGACGGTTACTCCGTGGCGCTGGAGTTGTTCGGCCGTGCGATGGCGTTCCGTCTGGGCCTGGGCCGCGGCTGCCGCCTCGTACACCGCCTCGGCGCTTCCCCGAGCCGTGGCCATGCGTGCGATGTGCGGGTCGGCCACTGAGGCCACGAGGACTGTGTGGCGGTGGGTGAGACCGGAGAGTACGGGGAGCAGGCCCTCTTCGATGGGGGCCGCGTCGAGGCTGGTCAGCAACACGATCAGGGAGCGGCGAGGGGCCGTACGGAGGGCCGTGGCGGTGAGGCCGCGGGCGTCCGTTTCGACGAGCTCCGGCTCCAGGGTCGCCATTGCGTTGACCAGGGAAGGGAGGACGTCGCCGGCTGAGCGGCCCTGGACCAGGGCGCGTACTCGGCGGTCGTACGCGAGAAGGTCCACGCGGTCGCCGGCCCGGGAGGCCAGGGCGGCCAGGAGGAGTGCCGCGTCCATGGAGGCGTCGAGACGCGGAGCGTCGCCCACGCGACCGGCCGAGGTTCGGCCCGTGTCGAGGACCAGAAGGATGTGGCGGTCGCGCTCGGGACGCCAGGTGCGTACGGCGACCGTGGTCTGGCGGGCCGTGGCGCGCCAGTCGATGGAGCGGGTGTCGTCGCCGGGAACGTACTCGCGCAGGCTGTCGAATTCCGTGCCCTCGCCGCGGGTCAGGACGCTGGTGCGGCCGTCGAGTTCTCGTAGGCGGGCCAGTTTGGAGGGGAGGTGCTTGCGGCTGGTGAAGGGGGGCAGGACTCGTACGGTCCAGGGCACCTGGTGGCTGCCTTGGCGGGAGAAGAGACCGAGGGGGCCGTACGAGCGGATGGTGACGCGGTCCGCCTGGCGGTCGCCTCGGCGGGTGGGGCGCAGGCGGGTGGTGAGGCGTCGGCGCTCGCCGGCGGGGACCGTCAATCGGTGGCGGGAGGCGGCCACCTCGGTGCCCGGCTCCCAGCTACTGGGAGGCCAGGCGTCACGGAGGCGGGCGCGCAGGAGGCGGCCGGAGGGATTGGTGACGGTCAGAGTGACATCGGCGGTCTCGCCGAGGCGTACGGAAGTGTCGCCGGAGCGCGCCAGGCCGAGGCGGCGTACGGGTGCGGCCAGGGCGGCGTCGCAGGCGCAGGCCAGGGCCAGGGGAGCGTTCACGGCGAGGATGCCCGTCCAACTCGGCTCCCAGATGCCGACGGGGAGTGTCCCGAGGGCCGCCAGCAGGGCGGCGCGTCCGGTGAGTGCCATCAGCGGGGGACGGGGACGTGGGCGAGGATCGCGTTGATGACCGAGTCGGCCGTCACGCCCTCCATCTCGGCCTCGGGGCGGAGCTGGATGCGGTGGCGGAGGGTGGGCAGGGCCAGGGCCTTCACGTCGTCGGGGATGACGTAGTCGCGGCCGGTCAGCCAGGCCCAGGCGCGGGCGGTGGCGAGGAGGGCGGTCGCGCCGCGCGGGGAGACGCCGAGGGTGAGGGACGGCGATTCGCGGGTGGCGCGGCAGATGTCGACGACGTAGCCGGTGATTTCGGGGGAGACCGATGTCTTGGCCACGGCGGCGCGGGCGGCTTCCAGGTCGGCCGGGCCTGCCACGGGGCGTAGGCCGGCGGCGCGCAGGTCGCGCGGGTTGAAGCCCTCGGCGTGGCGGGTGAGGACGTCGATCTCGTCCTGACGGGACGGCAGAGGGATCGTCAGCTTCAGGAGGAAGCGGTCCAGTTGGGCTTCGGGCAGAGGATACGTTCCCTCGTACTCGACCGGGTTCTGGGTCGCGGCGACCAGGAAGGGTTCCGGGAGCGCGCGGGGGGTGCCGTCGACCGTGACTTGACGCTCCTCCATCGCTTCGAGGAGGGACGACTGGGTCTTGGGCGGAGTGCGGTTGATCTCGTCGGCCAGCAGGAGGTTCGTGAAGACCGGGCCGGGCTGGAACGAGAACTCGGCGGTGCGGGCGTCGTAGACGAGAGAGCCGGTGATGTCGCTCGGCATCAGGTCGGGAGTGAACTGGACGCGCTTGGTGTCGAGTTCGAGCGCGGATGCGAGCGCGCGGACGAGCAACGTTTTGGCGACTCCGGGGACTCCTTCTAGTAGAACGTGTCCGCGGCAGAGGAGGGCGACGACGAGGCCGGTCACGGCGGGGTCCTGGCCGACCACGGCTTTGGCGATCTCGGCGCGCAGGGCTTCCAGGGAGGAGCGGGCGGTGCCCGGATCCCCGGCGTACCCGGCGTTGTCAGTGGTCGGGGCCATCATGAACGGCGTACCTCTCTTTCGAGGGCGTCGAGTTGGTCGGCGAGGGAGATGAGGGCCGCGTCGTCGCCGGGCGGCGGGCCGAAGAGGAGGGTGTGCAGGGCCTGTCCGTCGCTGTCGAGGCGGGCGGACAGGGCGGGGAGCAGTGCCTCGGGCGCGTGCGCCTGAGCGGGGGATACGCCGATGAGGGGGGCAAGTCGGGTGCGGGTGGTGGAGCGAAGAGCGGCGGCCGCGCGGTCGCGGGCGTTGGCCTTGCGGTAGAGGCGGGCGCGGCCTTCGACGGTTTCGGAGGCGCGGATCGCGACGGGGAGGCGTTCGGGTACGAGGGGGCCGAGTCGGCGTGCCCGCCACAGGGCGGCCAGGCCTGCCGCGATGAAGAGCTGAAGGGTGCCCCAGAGCCAGCCCGAGGGGAGCAGGTCGAGGAAGGTCTTTTTGCCCGCGTCGGTGGCCGAGGTGTCGGAGAGGGAGGGGAGGTACCAGACCAAGTGGGGGCGGGAACCGAGCAGTTGGAGGGCGAGCGAGGCGTTGCCCTGCTTGTCGAGACGGTTGTTGTAGAGGATGTCGGGGGCGCCGATGACGACGGTGTCGCCGTTCCCGGTGGGCGCCGGGATGCGCAGCAGGGTGGGCAGGCCGTCGCTGGGGTAGCAGACATCGGCGCCGGGGTCGCTGGTGCTGTAGCGGATGCCGCCGGTGTCGGCGCTGCCCGCGCGGCGGGCGGCGGGCAGGTCGCAGCCGGGGGACAGCGTCGAGTGGAAGCTGATCGCCGGATCGGCGGTGACTCCGGGGGCGAGGGTGCCGAGGGAGGGAGAGTCGGGGGCGATCAGGATCGTGCGACCGCCGGAGTTCTTGGTCGCCGCGCGGAGGCCGGCCTGCTGATGGTCGGTCAGCAGGTCCGGGGCGGCGACGAGGAGAGTGGTGTCGGCGCCGGCCGCGGCGCGGGCCTCGTCCAGGGTGGTGACCACGCGCGTGGAGACCCCGCGGTCGCCGAGGAGTTCGGCGGTGGCGCGGCTGCCGTAGGGGTCGGCGGAGCGTGGGTCGAGGCGGCCGTGCTCGGCGCCGGAGCGGATCGCGGCGATCGCGACGGCGGCCGCCAGCAGGATCACGACGGCGAGGACGATGCCTCGGGTGCGGGTCCACACCTGGCGCCCGGTGGGCGAGGCCGAGGTGGACGTGAGGGTGGCCTCGGTCATGAGGCGGACCCCTGGCGGCTGTTGTGGTCCGTGCTCTGGGCGCTGCTGGTGAGTACGGGTTTGGTGCGCTCGAGGTCGCGGTCGAGTTCGGTGAGGCGGTGGTATGTGTCGGAGCCCGCGGACCGGCCGCCGTATGTGACCTCGTCGAAGTCCCGGGCGGCGGCGCGCAGTCGGTCCGTGTGGGAGGGCAGTGTGCGGCCCGCTTCGGCGGCGGCCTCGTCCGCGGTGCGGCCGGGGCGTGGGCCAAGCAGGGCGCGTTCCTCGAGGGAGCGCACGACGGCCCGCATGCGTTCCTGGACGGCTTGGTTCCAGTGGCCCTGGGCGGCGTGTGCTTCGGCGGCCGCGCGGTGTTCGGCGGCGCTGCGGGGGCGGTCGTCGAAGAGTGCGGCGGAGGAGGTGGGGGTGCGGTGCGGGGTGCCGAGGCGCCACCAGAGGGCGGCCACGACCGCCAGCACCGCCACCACGATGACGACAAGGCCGAGCGTGCCGCCGGGAGTCGCCGTGGAGGCGGCGCTGAACAGTTTGTCGACCCAGTCCCAGAAGGCGTTCAGAGCGCGTTGCACCGGGCTGGGGTCGTTCTCGTGGTACATCCGTTTGGACAGTTCGCGCTTGGCCGCCTCCCGCGCGGGGTCGCGCGGGATCGTCACCGGTGGTTCGTCGTCGCGCGGCAGCGCGAGTACGGCTGTGGCGCCGGTGCGTGGCAGTGCCAGTACCGCTGTGAGAACTCCCCCCGCCGGACTCACCGCATCAGCTCCCCGGAGTGGTGCCGGGGGTGCTGGAGCCGTAGTCCTGGACACCGGCGGCGCGTGCCAGGTCGAGGTCGAGGGCCTCGCGGCGGATGCGCTGGTCGATGTAAAGGAGCACGGTGACGCCCGCGGCGATCGGGAAGGTGATCATGGAGCCGATCACCGAACCGATTCCGCTGACGATGAGGAACGTCCAGCCGGGGCTGCCGCCGCTGCCGAGGAAACCGGCGACGCCGTCGCCGCTCAGGGCGGAGGCGATGATCGCGAAGGGGATCACGACGATCGACGCCACGATGTTGGCGATGATCGTGGCGAGCAGCTGGATGCCGAAGACTCGCCACCAGGAGCCGCGGACGAGCTTCGCGGAGCGGCTCATCGACTTCAGGACGCCTTGCTTCTCCAGCATCAGGGCGGGCGAGGCGAGCGAGAAGCGGATCATCAGCCAGAGGGCGACGACGCCCGCCCCGAGCCCGCCGAGGACCGCGAGTGCGGCGCCCGCGCTGCTCGAGCCGGCGATGGCGACGAGCAGGCCGGGAAGAGTGCCGACGGTGATGATCGCGACGGCGATGAGCGGCAGCAGGAAGGTCAGGGCGAACAGCTTCGGCAGCCGGGGTCTGGCGTCGCGCCAGGCCTCGGCGGTGGTCACGGACTTGCCGAGCACCGCGCGGCTGGTCACGGAGGTGAGCAGGGCCGTGGCGACGATGGTGCCGAGCAGGCCGATGAGCACGACGACGCCGGAGCTCAGCAGGGTGTCGCCCAGGGCGCGGCTCAGCTCGCCGGCGGTGGCGCTCGGGTCGTTGAGGACGTCCGTGCTCGCGCTGTCGTCCAGGACCAGGCCCTGGAGCAGGATGACCGCGATCTGTGTGACGACGGCGACGGTGAGCGAGATGCCCAGGACGGTGCGCCAGTAGGTCCGCATCGTGGAGACCGCGCCGTCGAGGATCTCGCCGACGCCGAGCGGGCGCAGGGGGATCACGCCGGGCTTGGCGGCGGGCGGCGGGCCGCCCCAGTTGCCGCCCCAGCCGCCGGGACCTCCTGGGCCTCCGTAGCCACGGCCGGGGCCTCCCCAGCCGCCGTAGCCGCCGCCCTGGCCTCCGTAGCCGCCCGCGCCAGGGGGCTGCTGGCCGCCCCAGCCGGGGCCGGGGGGCGGTGGTGGCGGGGCCTGGCCGGGGCCCTGTGGGCTGGGAGCGGACCACTGGCCGGGCGGGGGCTGCTCCTTGGACCACTTCGAGGGCGGCTCCGGCTGGTTCGTGCCACCTTGGTCCGCGGGCTGCTCCGGGGGCTCGGCGGTGCCGGAGTTGTCCGGCTCCTGCCCGTCGGAGGGGGCAGATCCGGGCGAGGCCCAGCCCGGAGTGTCTTTCATCGTCGCTCCTTCACGGTGCCCGTCCGCGGTCGCGGCGGCAGGTTGGCAGCCATCGTGCCACGGTGTGCCCGGCATGGGACCGGCCCCCGTATGGGGTGGACACCTTCAATTGTCCGCCTGCTACGGGGCAGACTGGGCGGATGGCTGATCAGTACGCGCAATTCCGCGAGGGCGACGGGCCACTTGAGATACCGGCGATCCGCTGGGACGAGCCGCCCGAAGGGCCGGTGCTGGTCCTTCTCGACCAGACACGGTTGCCGGCCGAGGAAGTCGAGCTGGTGTGCACGGACGCTCCCGCGCTGGTGGAGGCGATCCGCACGCTGGCCGTGCGAGGGGCGCCGTTGCTGGGTATCGCCGGGGCATACGGAGTCGCGCTCGCCGCCGTGCGCGGCTTCGATGTGGACGATGCCGCCCGGGCGCTGGCGGGCGCCCGGCCCACCGCGGTGAACCTCGTTGTCGGTGTGCGCCGGGCGCAGACGGCGTATCGTGCCGCGCTCTCCGGCGGCGGTGATCAACGGCAGGCGGCCGGGGCGGCGCTCGAAGCGGCGCGGGCACTGCACCGGGAGGATGCCGCGGCCAGCGCACGGATGGCCGGGCACGGGTTGGCGCTGCTCGACGAGCTGTTGCCGGGTGGCGGGCACCGGATTCTGACGCATTGCAACACCGGGGCGCTGGTGTCCGGCGGGGAGGGCACGGCCTTCGCGGTGGCCCTCGCGGCACATCGGGCGGGGCAGCTGCGAAGGCTGTGGGTGGACGAAACGCGTCCGTTGCTGCAAGGTGCTCGCCTGACGGCTTACGAGGCGGCGCGCAACGGAATGGCGTACACCTTGCTCACGGACAACGCGGCGGGATCACTGTTCGCGGCGGGGGAGGTGGACGCGGTGCTCATCGGGGCCGATCGGATTGCTGCCGACGGTTCGGTGGCGAACAAGGTGGGGAGCTATCCGCTCGCGGTGCTGGCCCGGTATCACCATGTGCCTTTCATCGTGGTGGCGCCGGTGACGACGGTGGACCCGGACACCCCGGACGGAGCATCCATCGAGGTCGAGCAGCGTCCCGGTCATGAAGTGACCGAGGTCACAGCACCCCAGGTGCCTGTGGCGGGAGTGGAAGCGGGAGGCGGGATACCGGTGGCACCCCTGGGGACCCAGGCGTACAACCCGGCGTTCGATGTGACGCCCCCCGAGTTGGTGACGGCGATCGTGACCGAAGAGGGCGCTGTGTCGCCCGTGACGGCAGAGGCACTCGCTGAGCTGTGTGACAGGTCACGCCAGGTAACGATTTAGTTAATGGGATGATGTCGTTTATGAAGGGACGAGTCCTTGTCGTCGATGACGACACCGCACTGGCCGAGATGCTCGGCATTGTGTTGCGTGGTGAAGGTTTTGAGCCGTCTTTCGTAGCAGACGGCGACAAGGCGCTGGCCGCTTTCCGTGAGACCAAGCCCGATCTGGTGCTCCTGGACCTGATGCTTCCCGGCCGGGACGGTATCGAGGTGTGCCGCCTGATCAGGGCGGAGTCCGGGGTGCCGATCGTGATGCTCACCGCGAAGAGCGACACCGTCGATGTCGTGGTCGGCCTCGAGTCCGGCGCCGACGACTACATCGTGAAGCCGTTCAAGCCAAAGGAGTTGGTGGCGCGGATCAGGGCGCGGCTGCGTCGTTCCGAGGAACCGGCACCCGAGCAGCTGGCCATCGGCGATCTTGTGATCGATGTGGCCGGTCACTCTGTGAAGCGGGACGGGCAGTCGATCGCCCTGACGCCGCTGGAGTTCGATCTGCTCGTGGCACTGGCCCGCAAGCCGTGGCAGGTGTTCACGCGGGAGGTGCTCCTCGAACAGGTGTGGGGCTACCGGCACGCGGCGGACACCCGACTGGTCAACGTCCACGTCCAGCGGCTGCGCTCCAAGGTCGAGAAGGACCCGGAGCGGCCGGAGATCGTGGTGACCGTCCGCGGTGTCGGTTACAAGGCCGGACCGAGCTGACATGTCCCGGGACAGTGCCGCTTCGGCGCCCGGTGAGTCGGGGGTCCGTTCGGGGCGGCCTGTCGGCCGGAAGGTGACGGGCTCCCGCTGGGGACGTTTCTTGGAGGGTGGGCTGCTGCAAGGCGGAGTCCAGGGCAGCCCGGTCCTTCGGTTGTTCATGCGCTGGGTGCGCCGTCCGTTGCTGCCCGTGATGCGGCTGTGGCGGCGCAACATCCAGCTCAAGATCGTCGTCACGACGCTGCTGATGTCGCTGGGTGTCGTGCTGCTGCTCGGCTTCGTGGTCATCGGGCAGGTGCGCAACGGTCTGCTGGACGCCAAGGTCAAGGCCTCGCAGAGTCAGGCCACGGGTGGCTTCTCGGTCGCCAAGCAGAAGGCGGACGCGGCTGCCACGGCCAACGGCGACGACGGTTCGAGTGCGGACGGCCGTCCGTCCAAGAACGTCAGCCAGTGGATGAACGACCTCGTCGTCTCTCTTTCCAGTGGCGGCCAGGGCGCCTTCGATGTGGTGACGCTCAGCTCCACCGTGGCCGGCAACGGCGGTGCCGGGCGGGGTCCGCGTTCCTCGGGTGACGTCGATCCGACAGTGAGCATCCCGGAGGACCTGCGCGCCCGCGTCGACAGCAACACGATGGCGGCCCAGAGCTACACCAGGGTCGTCTACAAGGACGGCACGGAGTCGCAGGCCGCGCTGGTCATCGGCAAGCAGGTCCTCGACCCCAACGGAGACGCGTACCAGCTCTACTACCTCTTCCCGCTGACGCAGGAGGAGAAGTCGCTGAGCCTGGTCAAGGGGACGCTCGCGACGGCCGGACTGTTCGTCGTGGTGCTTCTGGGGGCCATCGCCTGGCTCGTGGTGCGCCAGGTCGTCACTCCGGTGCGGATGGCGGCCGGGATCGCCGAGCGGCTCTCCGCCGGACGCCTGCAGGAACGGATGAAGGTCACCGGCGAGGACGACATCGCGCGGCTCGGCGAGGCCTTCAACAAGATGGCACAGAACCTTCAGCTGAAGATCCAGCAGCTGGAGGACCTGTCGCGGATGCAGCGACGGTTCGTGTCCGACGTGTCGCACGAGCTGCGTACGCCGCTCACGACCGTCCGGATGGCGGCCGACGTCATCCACGACGCGCGCGTGGACTTCGATCCGGTGACCGCTCGGTCGGCCGAGCTGCTCGCCGATCAGCTGGACCGGTTCGAGACGCTGCTCGCGGACCTGCTGGAGATCAGCCGGTTCGACGCGGGTGCGGCGGCGCTGGAGGCCGAGGCGATAGACCTCCGGGAAGTCGTACGGCGTGTCGTCAGCGGCGCCGAGCCGCTCGCCGAGCGCAAGGGCTCGCAGATACGTGTCGTAGGCGACCAGCAGCCAGTGGTCGCCGAGGCGGATGCCCGGCGGGTGGAGCGGGTGCTGCGCAATCTCGTCGTCAACGCCGTGGAGCACGGCGACGGCAAGGAAGTGGTGGTCAAGCTCGCCACAGCGGGCGGGGCGGTCGCCATCGCGGTGCGTGACTACGGCGTCGGCCTCAAGCCCGGAGAGGCGACCCGGGTCTTCAGCCGCTTCTGGCGTGCCGACCCGGCACGCGCGCGTACCACCGGTGGCACGGGGCTCGGGCTGTCCATCGCCCTGGAGGACGCCCGGCTGCACGGCGGCTGGCTGCAGGCGTGGGGTGAGCCGGGCGGCGGTTCGCAGTTCCGGCTGACGCTGCCGCGTACCGCGGACGAGCCGCTGCGGGGGTCTCCGATACCTCTGGAGCCCATGGACTCGCGGCGTAATCGTGGACTTAATGACGCGGGACTGCCCTCCGGCGGCGGCGACAAGCTCGCCACGGTGCCGATGCAGGCCGCTGGCGGGAAGGCGGCACCGCCGATGCAGCGGACGTCCGTGGTGCCGCGACTGGCCGGGGCGTCGCCCACGGCCGATCCGACGGCGCTGCCGGGCAACGGCGCGCGTGTGGTGCCGAGGCCCTCCGGGGCCGTGCGGCGGCCGGACGACATGCCCACTGCGGGTGGGGAGCGGAGCGTGCAGGAGCGTGGCCGGGACGGCGGCGGGCCTGAAGAACTCGGACAAGCAGAGCCCGAGGAACTCGGGCAAGGGGAGGCATTTCGTGGTCGCTGACCGCGAGGGGAGCGGCCGTCGGCGTCCCGCGCGCGTGGGGGTGTACATCGGCTGCGGCGCACTGCTGCTGACCGGGTGCGCCTCGATGCCGGACAGCGGGGATCTGCGCGGGGTCGAGTCCACGCCGAGGCAGGACTCGCAGGTCCGCGTCTTCGCGCTGCCGCCCCGCGAGGACGCCCCGCCGGCGGAGATCGTGCAGGGCTTCCTGGAGGCACTGACCAGTGACGACGCGCAGTACGAGACGGCGCGCAAATATCTGACGGCGAGCGCCCGCAAAACGTGGGATCCGTACCGCTCCACGACCGTCCTCGCGGACGGGCCCAACCCCGAGTCGGAGCACTCGGGCACCAGGGAGGGCGACGACTCGTACACGCTCTCCGGCAGCAAGGTCGCCACGGTGGACGAGCAGCACGCGTACGCGCCGGACGCCGGTTCGTACCGGACGGCGGTGCACCTCACGCTGCAGAAGGACACCAAGCAGTGGCGCATCGACGCGCTGCCGCAGGGCGTGGTGATGGGCAACTCCGACTTCCAGCGCAACTACGTGTCCGTCAACAAGTACTACTTCGCCTCGAATGTGCCCTCCGGGGCGGGCGGACCGCTGGGGACCGTCGCCGATCCCGTCTATGTGCGGGACAAGGTGGACCCGATGACGGAGATGGTCCGGTCGCTCCTGAAGGGGCCCACACGCTGGCTGGATCCGGTGGTGACGTCGAGCTTCCCCTCCGACACGGAGCTGAAGAAGGGCGTCACGTCGCTGTCGCCCGACGACCGCAACAGGGTGACAGTCCCGCTGAACAAGAAGGCCGACCGGGTCGGAGAGACCCAGTGCAACAAGATGGCCACCCA
Source organism: Streptomyces sp. GbtcB7 (assembly GCF_019091445.1). Classification (NCBI taxonomy): domain Bacteria; kingdom Bacillati; phylum Actinomycetota; class Actinomycetes; order Kitasatosporales; family Streptomycetaceae; genus Streptomyces; species Streptomyces sp. GbtcB7. The sequence goes on along the minus strand of NZ_JAGXJM010000004.1, from coordinate 556,246 downwards.
ACTCCTCTTCACGCTTCAGGACCTGACGCCCACGGGCGTCGACGAGGTGGAGCTGCAGCGGTCGAACGGTTCGCAGTTGTGCGTGGTCACCGAGAGTCGGGCGGAGACCGTCGCTTCGCACGGCACCGCCAAGCACCCTGAGTACGAGTACTTCATCGACGCCAAGCAGCGGCTCGTACGGCTGCCCAGCGGCAACAGTGACAAGCAGCCCGAGCCGGTACCCGGTGCGCTGGGAGTGGGCGACAAGAAGCTGCGGTCGGCCGCGGTGTCGCGGACCGAGGACAGCGCGGCCGGCGTGTCGGCCGACGGGAGTTCGCTGTACGTAGGATCGCTGGTGTCGGGCGCCTCGCTGGGGGACGCGGTGCTGCACAGCCAGGGGGCGAAGGCGGACGACCGGCTGACGACGCCCAGTTGGGACGGACAGGGCGACCTGTGGGTGGCCGACCGTGATCCGAAGAACCCGCGGCTGCTCCTGCTGGAGAAGGGCGCGGGTACTCCGCTGGCGGTCACCGCGCCGGGCATCGACGGCCGTGTCCAGGCGGTGCGGGTGGCCGCCGACGGGGTGCGGATCGCGCTGATCGTCCAGAAGGACGGCAAGAGCTCGCTGCAGATCGGGCGCATCCAGCGTGACACCAAGACCGGCGGACGGCCCCTCATCTCGATCCTCGAGCTGCACTCCGTGGCGCCGCAGCTGGAGGAGGTCACGGCCATGTCGTGGGCCGGGGACAGCCGGCTCGTCGTCGTCGGTCGCGAGTCCGGCGGCGTGCAGCAGATGCGCTACGTCCAGGTCGACGGCTCCACTCCGGTGGGCGCCGCGCCCTCCGCGCTGACGGGGGTGAAGGAGGTCGCCGCGTCCGAGGACGAACGGCTGCCGCTGGTGGCGCACTCGGAGGAGGACGGGATCGTGCGGCTGTCCTCCGGGGAACAGTGGCAGAAGATCGTCAAGGACGGCACGGCACCGGTTTATCCCGGGTAGCGGCCTCTTTCTTCCGGGTACGGACTTGCCGGGCCTCCCTTTTCGGGCAGGCCCGGCTGCCGTACGGGGTGGATCTGGCCGTCGTACGGGGTGGACCTGGCCGCCATTGCGCGCTGGATCCCCCGGACGGGTGATGGCCGTGGAGTTGTCCACAGGCGGTTGTCCACAGGGGTGGCCGGTCGGCCCGCGCGTTGGCACAGTGGTGGGCATGCGGGGGTGGTGGCAGGACCTCACCGATCTGGTGCTGCCGGCCGAGTGCGGAGGCTGCGGAAGGCCTCGCACGGTGCTCTGCCCGGAGTGCCGTGCCGCCCTGAGCGGGGCCGCACCGCGCCGGGTGCGACCGGATCCGGAGCCGCCCGGGCTGCCGATCGTGCACGCGGCGGCCCCATACGAGGACGAGGTGCGCGCGACGCTCCTCGCCCACAAGGAACGGGGGGCACTGACACTTGCGAGACCTTTGGGGACGGCCCTGGCGGGGGCTGTACGGGCAGGGCTGGGGCACTTGTGCCTCCCGGTCCCGGAGGGGCTGTCCACGGCTTGGGACGGGCGCCTGAGGGGCGGCAACGGGCAACTGCGGCCCGGGGGTGGTCAGGGGCGTGCGCCGCTTTCCGGCACAGGTTCTCTGCTGCTTGTTCCCCTGCCGTCCTCGCGGCAGGCGGTGCGGGCGCGCGGCCATGATCCGGCGCGGCGGATCGCGCTCGCGGCGGCGGGGGAGCTGCGGCGCACGGGGACACCGGCCCGGGTGCTGGCCGTGCTGCGGCAGCGGCGCGCCGTGGCCGACCAGGCGGGGCTCAACTCGCGGCAGCGACTGGACAATCTCGCGGGCGCCCTGGAGGTGGCGGCCGGAGGTGCCCGGCTGTTGGCGAGCGGGGGCCGGGTCGTGCTCGTGGACGACCTGATGACGACGGGCGCCTCGATGACGGAGGCGGCCCGTGCCGTACGGGCGGCGGTGGCGGAGATCGATCCATACCTGGACGTCGATGCATGCGTCGCGGAAGCGGGGGAAGCAACGGGGGAACGGATGACCGAGGCAACGACAGTGGATACCGACCGGACACAAGGAGCCCGGGGAATGGCGGGTACGAGCGGAGTCGGCGACATGATCTGCGCGGCTGTGGTCGCGGCCCCGCCGGACTCTTTCGAAATAAACCGGAACTGACCGGGAACTTCCATCGTTGCAGGTAATGACCAGGTCAATTCACCTGAACGGAGGTACGCCGCAGTAGAGGGTGACGACATCCGTCCAGGCGAGATATGTTCGGTTGTGAGGCAATGGCGCAGGCCGTACCTCGCCCATCCGAATGCTGTGCTGCGGGTTTCTGAATCACCCGTAGCGATGGGGTGTAGATCTTGCCCATGGGGGAGGAGGAGGTGAAAGTCACCAAGTCCGAGGTTCCGGCACTCACCGGGGCCTGGTGCAAAAGGGAGATGCTCCGCCAGTGCAGCGGAGCAATCCGGGAACGGAGTTCTGCGTGGACATCGTCGTCAAGGGCCGCAAGACCGAGGTGCCCGAGCGGTTCCGCAAGCACGTGGCCGAGAAGCTGAAGCTGGAGAAGATCCAGAAGCTCGATGGCAAGGTGATCAGCCTCGACGTGGAGGTGTCCAAGGAGCCCAACCCCCGGCAGGCCGACCGTTGCGACCGAGTGGAGATCACGCTTCACTCCCGCGGTCCGGTGATCCGGGCGGAGGCGGCGGCAAGTGACCCGTATGCGGCACTCGACCTGGCGGCGGACAAACTCGAAGCCCGTCTGCGCAAGCAGCACGACAAGCGCTACACCCGCCGCGGCAACGGCCGGCTCTCGGCCGCGGAGGTCGCCGACCACGTCCCCGGCGCCGCGACGCTCAACGGGAACGGGACCGTCGTCCACGAGGACGACACCGACAGCGTGCCGACGAAGAAGATCGGCTCCCTCGAGGTCATGGGCGAAGGCCCCCTCATCGTTCGCGAGAAGACCCACGTGGCCGCCCCGATGACGCTCGACCAGGCGCTCTACGAGATGGAGCTGGTCGGGCACGACTTCTATCTCTTCGTCGACTCCGAGACGAAGGAACCCAGTGTCGTCTACCGGCGGCACGCATACGACTACGGCGTCATCCACCTCAGCACGGACCCCATGGTCACCCAGGCCGGACCGGACGCGCCGGGCGGTGCGCTCGGCGGCTGACCCGCCCCGATGACGGCTGAGCCGGTGCCCCTGGAGCGCGCGTGCGCCCCCAGGGGCACCGGTGTGCGACCACTTCGCGACCCGCTCTGTCACCGCACTGTCGTCCGGGCATGGAATCATGGCCGAACCGGCCCCAACCGGTGGGTCGTTGCCTCGGATTGGCGATGGCGCAGGAACGCAGGCCACGGCCTTCAGGGGGAGGAACGATGGCGGACAGCTTCGGACCGATGCGTGACGGGGATGCCGACGGCGGCGTCGTCGGCATGAGCCCGGACGCGGGCCCTCCACGCAAGGAGCCCATTCGGGTCCTCGTCGTGGACGACCATGCCCTCTTCCGCCGCGGCCTGGAGATCGTGCTCGCGGCCGAGGAGGACATCCAGGTCGTCGGCGAGGCGGGTGACGGGGCGGAGGCGGTCGACAAGGCGGCCGACCTGCTCCCCGACATCGTGCTGATGGACGTACGTATGCCGAAGCGGGGCGGCATCGAGGCGTGCACCTCCATCAAGGAGGTGGCTCCGAGCGCGAAGATCATCATGCTGACGATCAGCGACGAGGAAGCCGATCTCTACGACGCGATCAAGGCGGGCGCTACCGGTTATCTCCTCAAGGAGATCTCCACGGACGAGGTGGCCACGGCCATTCGCGCGGTGGCGGACGGGCAGTCGCAGATCAGCCCGTCGATGGCGTCGAAACTTCTCACCGAGTTCAAGTCGATGATTCAGCGGACGGACGAGCGCCGGCTCGTGCCCGCGCCGCGGCTCACGGATCGCGAGCTGGAGGTTCTCAAGCTCGTCGCGACCGGGATGAACAACCGGGATATCGCCAAGGAGTTGTTCATCTCCGAGAACACCGTGAAGAACCATGTGCGCAACATCCTGGAGAAGCTGCAGCTGCACTCCAGGATGGAGGCGGTGGTCTACGCGATGCGGGAGAAGATCCTCGAGATCCGGTGAGTCTGCGTGAGGCTGGTCAGGTCGGCCAGTCAGGTTGGCCGGTCAGGCCAGGTCAGGTCAGGCCAGTGCGCGGGTGAGTTCCTTCGCGAGGGGCTCGCGGAGGTCCGGAGCGTCCACCCGTTCCACGCGTACGTTTGTGCAGTCCACCCAGCTCGCTGCCTCCAGGAGGGCCTGGGCCACGGCAGGGACCGCCTTGGCGCCGTCCAGCGTGACCTGTTTGGCGACCAGGGTGCGGCCCTCGCGGGCGGGGTCCACGCGGCCGACGAGCCGGCCCCCGGCGAGGACCGGCATCGCGAAGTAGCCGTACACCCGCTTCGGCTTGGGCGTGTACGCCTCCAGACGGTGGGTGAAGCCGAAGATCCGCTCCGTGCGGGCCCGCTCCCAGATGAGTGAGTCGAACGGGGACAGCAGCGTCGTACGGTGGCGGCCGCGCGGCGGTGTCTCCAGGGCCGCCGGGTCCGCCCACGCGGGCTTGCCCCAGCCCTCCACCGTCACCGGGACCAGGCCCGAGTCCGCGATCACCGCGTCGACCTGCTCGCCCTTGAGACGGTGATAGTCGGCGATGTCCGCGCGCGTGCCGACGCCCAGGGACTTGCCGGCCAGGCCGACCAGGCGGCGCAGGCACTCCGTGTCGTCCAGCTCGTCATGGAGCAGGGCCTCGGGGACGGCGCGCTCGGCGAGGTCGTACACACGCTTCCAGCCGCGGCGCTCCGCGCACACCACCTCGCCGTACATCAGCGCGCGCTCCACGGCCACCTTGGTGCCCGACCAGTCCCACCACTCGCTGGTCTTCTTCGCGCCGCCCAACTCCGTGGCCGTGAGGGGGCCTTCCGCGCGGAGCTGCTTGATGACCTGGTCGTAGGTGCCGTCCGGCAGGTCGTGGTTCCAGTGCGGGCGGGAGCGGTAGGCGCGGCGGCGGAAGGCGAAGTGGGGCCATTCCTCCACGGGGAGGATGCAGGCGGCGTGGGACCAGTACTCGAAGGCGTGGGTGTCGGTCCAGTAGGCCTGGTCGACGGTTTTGCGGCCTACCGCGCCCAGGCGGGCGTACGGGATGAGCTCGTGGGAGCGGGCCAGGACGGAGATCGTGTCGAGCTGGACCGCGCCGAGGTGTCGCAGGATTCCGCGGACGCCGGCCCTGCGGTCGGGGGCGCCCAGGAAGCCCTGGGCCCGTAGGGCGATGCGGCGGGCTTCTTCGGCGGAGAGGTCGGTGGTGGGACGCGGGAGGCTCGTCATGTTCCACACGGTAGGCGGTGCCACTGACAGTGGACTCGCCCCCGCCGCCCCTACCCGACCCATCCCAGGGGCTGCGCCCCTGCACCCCGGCGGGGCTGCGCCCCTGCACCCCAGCGGGGGCTCTGGCCCCGGACCCCGGCAGAGCCCGTGCCCGGACCCCGGTGGGGCTGCGCCCCTACACTCCAGCCGGGCCCCCTGCACCCCCGGGGCTTCGCGCCGAACCCCGACAGGGGCTGTGCTTCCCGGATCTGCGGCGGGGTTGTCGACCCAGATCACCGCTGGGCTTCGCGGCGCGCCCTGCCAGGGGCTGCGCCCCCGGATCCCACCGGGGCTGTGCCTCCGGGCTCCCTGCCTAGTACCTCACCAGGTTGTGCCCCGACCTCTGCGGGGCTGCCGCCCTCGCACCGAACCGGGGCTGCCGCCCCAGGTCACCGCGGGTTTTCGCCTTATCCCGGCCGAGCTGCGTCCCAGCTCCCGCCAGGGCTGCGCCCCAGCTCCCGCCAGGGCAGTGCACCCGCCCCCGCGGGGCTGCGGCCCCCGCACCCTCCTGGGGCGACACCCCCGGGCCCCTGGGGAGCCGCTTCGGCTGAGGGGGATTGGGCTCGAGTGTCGGGGGGCTGGATGAGGTGGGTGTGTGGTGGAGGGGGGCTTTACGGAGTGGAGGGTGGGGCGGGCAAGTACGGGGCCGTTGAGGGCAGGCCCAGGTCTGAGGGGAGTAGGGAGCCGATCCAGCAGTCTCGGCGTACGCCCTTGTTGTTGAGGGCGGAGCGGAGGGTGCCTTCCAGGGTGAAGCCGGCGCGTTCGGCGACCGCGCGGGAGCCTTTGTTGCCGACCTCGGCGCGCCATTCCAGGCGGTCGACGGCGAGGCTCGTGAAGGCCCAGCGGGCGGCGGTGAGGGTGGCCTCGGTGATGTAGCCGTTGCCGCGGTGCTCCTTGGCCGCCCAGAAGCCGACCTCGCCGACGCCCAGGGAACGCATGCTGATGGAGAGCATGCCCGCCAGGTCCCCCGACAGGAGGAAGGCACCGAAGGTGAACACGGAGCCGTCCGCCCAGCCGTCCGGCACCATCTGATCCGTGAAGCCCGTCGCGTGCTCGCGGAGATAGGGCGAGGGGATCGTGGTCCAGCGCTGGATGTCGGGGTCCTGGACTGCTTCGTACACCGCGTCGGTGTCGTGCGAGTCCACGGCGCGCAGGAGCAGCCGGTCGGTGGTCAGCGTGACGGGGTCCATCGGCCGATTCTGCTAGGACCACCGAAAGGGCGCCATTCCTTTGCGGCGAGTGACGGTTCGGTTACTTTTCGCAGCGCGGACACGGCACCTTCCGCAACCCCTGTCCGTTGTCCTAGTGGCTGTCACTGGCAGACCTCCCGGCGCGGTGGGGTCCTCGCTTACGATGGCCGTTGCTCAAGCTGTGATTTGAATCTGACATTGAACCCGACCGTCCCAGGCCCGACCGGCAAGGAGACAAACCCCCGTGTCCGTCCTCTCGAAGATCATGCGTGCAGGCGAAGGCAAGATCCTGCGCAAGCTGCACCGCATCGCGGACCAGGTCAACTCCATCGAAGAGGACTTCGTCGACCTCTCCGACGCCGAGCTGCGCGCCCTCACTGATGAGTACAAGCAGCGGTATGCGGATGGGGAGAGCCTGGACGACCTGCTCCCCGAGGCCTTCGCCACCGTGCGTGAGGCCGCCAAGCGCGTCCTCGGACAGCGTCACTACGACGTGCAGATGATGGGTGGCGCCGCGCTCCACCTCGGCTACGTCGCGGAGATGAAGACCGGTGAGGGCAAGACCCTCGTCGGCACGCTGCCCGCGTATCTGAACGCCCTCTCCGGAGACGGCGTTCACTTGATCACGGTCAACGACTACCTGGCCGAGCGCGACTCCGAGATGATGGGTCGCGTCCACAAGTTCCTGGGTCTGACCGTCGGCTGCATCCTCGCCAACATGACGCCGGCCCAGCGCCGTGAGCAGTACGCGTGCGACATCACGTACGGCACGAACAACGAGTTCGGCTTCGACTACCTGCGCGACAACATGGCCTGGTCGCAGGACGAACTCGTCCAGCGGGGCCACAACTTCGCGATCGTCGACGAGGTCGACTCCATCCTCGTCGACGAGGCCCGTACGCCGCTCATCATCTCCGGCCCGGCCGACCAGGCCACCAAGTGGTACGGCGACTTCGCCAAGCTGGTCACCCGGCTGAAGAAGGGCGAGGCCGGCAACCCCCTCAAGGGCCTCGAGGAGACCGGGGACTACGAGGTCGACGAGAAGAAGCGCACCGTCGCCATCCACGAGCCCGGCGTCTCCAAGGTCGAGGACTGGCTGGGCATCGACAACCTGTACGAGTCGGTGAACACGCCGCTGGTGGGCTACCTGAACAACGCCATCAAGGCCAAGGAGCTCTTCAAGAAGGACAAGGACTACGTCGTCATCGACGGCGAAGTCATGATCGTCGACGAGCACACCGGCCGTATCCTCGCCGGCCGCCGCTACAACGAGGGCATGCACCAGGCGATCGAGGCGAAGGAAGGGGTGGACATCAAGGACGAGAACCAGACGCTCGCCACGATCACCCTGCAGAACTTCTTCCGCCTCTACGGCAAGCTCTCCGGCATGACCGGTACGGCGATGACCGAGGCCGCCGAGTTCCACCAGATCTACAAGCTCGGCGTCGTCCCGATCCCGACCAACAAGCCGATGGTCCGCAAGGACCAGTCGGACCTGATCTACCGCACCGAGGTCGCCAAGTTCGACGCGGTGGTCGACGACATCGCCGAGAAGCACGAGAAGGGCCAGCCGATCCTCGTCGGTACGACGTCGGTCGAGAAGTCCGAGTACCTTTCGCAGCAGCTCTCGAAGCGGGGCATCCAGCACGAGGTGCTGAACGCGAAGCAGCACGACCGTGAGGCCCCGATCATCGCCCAGGCCGGCCGCCGGGGCGCTGTGACCGTCGCCACGAACATGGCCGGTCGAGGCACGGACATCAAGCTCGGCGGCAACCCCGATGACCTCGCCGAGGCGGAGCTGCGTCAGCGTGGCCTCGACCCCGAGGAGCACATCGAGGAGTGGGCCGCAGCCCTCCCCGCCGCCCTGGAGAAGGCCGAGCAGGCCGTCAAGGCGGAGTTCGAAGAGGTCAAGGAACTCGGCGGGCTCTACGTGCTGGGCACCGAGCGCCACGAGTCGCGTCGTATCGACAACCAGCTGCGCGGTCGTTCCGGCCGTCAGGGCGACCCGGGCGAGTCCCGCTTCTACCTGTCGCTCGGTGACGACCTGATGCGCCTGTTCAAGGCCCAGATGGTCGAGCGCGTGATGTCGATGGCCAACGTGCCGGACGACGTGCCGATCGAGAACAAGATGGTCACGCGCGCGATCGCCTCCGCCCAGTCGCAGGTCGAGCAGCAGAACTTCGAGACGCGCAAGAACGTTCTGAAGTACGACGAGGTGCTCAACCGGCAGCGCGAGGTCATCTACGGCGAGCGCCGCCGCGTCCTGGAGGGCGAGGACCTCCAGGAGCAGATCCAGCACTTCATGGACGACACGATCGATGCCTACATCGCGGCCGAGACCGCCGAGGGCTTCGCCGAGGAGTGGGACCTGGACCGGCTGTGGGGCGCCTTCAAGCAGCTCTACCCGGTGAAGGTCACCGTCGACGAGCTGGAGGAGGCGGCCGGCGACCGTGCCGGTCTGACCGCCGAGTTCATCTCCGAGTCCATCAAGGACGACATCCACGAGCAGTACGCGGCCCGTGAGGAGCAGCTCGGCTCCGAGATCATGCGGGAGCTGGAGCGGCGGGTCGTCCTGTCGGTCCTCGACCGCAAGTGGCGCGAGCACCTCTACGAGATGGACTATCTCCAGGAGGGCATCGGCCTGCGCGCCATGGCGCAGAAGGACCCGCTGGTCGAGTACCAGCGCGAGGGCTTCGACATGTTCTCCGCCATGATGGACGGCATCAAGGAGGAGTCCGTCGGCTACCTGTTCAACCTGGAGGTTCAGGTCGAGCAGCAGGTCGAGGAGGTCCCGGTCGAGGACGCCGCGCCGTCGCTGGAGAAGAGGGAGGACGTCGTGCCCGCGGGTGCGCGTCCCGAGATCCGCGCCAAGGGGCTCGACGCCCCGCAGCGTCCCGACCGGCTGCACTTCTCCGCGCCGACCGTGGACGGTGAGGGCGGCATCGTCGAGGGCGACTTCGCCAACGACGACGACGAGCCCGTACGTTCCGAGGCGGACGGCCTCACGCGCGCGGAGCGCCGCAAGCAGCAGAAGAGCAACGGGCGGCGCCGCAAGAAGTGATCGATCGGCTCGCGAGAGCCGATGAGAGCTGAGAAGCGGTGAAGGGCCGGACACCTGCGGGTGTCCGGCCCTTTGCGTTGGTCAGTGGGGGTCCCCAGGGGAGGGTCAGGGGGCCGCGGAAGTTGCCAGTGGGGTGTTCAGGGACCCAGGGGCTGCTCAGTCGTCGTCCGGGCGGGGCATGCGGGGGCCGCCCAGTTCCACCGCCGTGCAGCGCCAGCGGAGGTCGGGGCCCTGTTCCAGGCGGAAGGCCATCGCGCGGAGCCGGTCGCCCGCGCCGATGCGGGCGAAGGCCTCGATCGCGCCGGGTCGAGGCACGTAGTAGCCGATGTCGCGGACGACCGGGCGGGTGCCGCGGGTGCGCAAGGGGCCGCGTTCGGCGAGCCAGGCCAGCTCGTCGTAGGCCCGGCCCGCGGTGTGGCGCAGCATGCAGTGGACGGGGCGTTGGCCGCTGAGCACGGCGAGGAGGCGGTCGGCGAAGAGGTCGGTGGGACGGGGCTGCGGCGGCGGTGAGGACGGCGGCGACGGCCGTGGGTGGTCGGCCGGTGGGGGCAGGAGGAGGGTGCGGGATGCGGCCTCCGCCGGGGGCGCTTGCGGTGCGGGTGCCTGCGGTGGGCTGTCTCCCGGGGCCGGGCGGGGTGCGCCCGCGCCCGGGGTGCGCGGTGGGGTGGTGCCGGGGCGGCGGGTGTCGTGGCGGCCGGGTGGGCGGGTGCCCGGGCGGCGCTTCGTCCTGGTCATCACCTTGTTCATGCGTTGTCCCCGTTCATGCGTCGTCCCCGTTCAGCGTCGGCCCCGCTCACCGCGACCGGTCGGTACCGGGCGGTAACTTCGTGTTGGGGATCTTCTACGAGGCGGGAGCGGGTCCCCGCAAGGACGCCAGATGCGCGCCGCGGCGGCAGGAAGGTTCACCTATCAGAGTGAGCGGGAGGGGCGGGAGGCCCGGTGGGGAAGGGATGTTCCGGGTGAATCGCGGGCCGGGGGTGGACGCCGTACGGGGGAGGGACCGGGACCCGAAAGGGGACGCCCGCACGTATCCTGAAGGCCTTCCCGGGAGGCGCGGGACCGCCCTTCCGGGAGCCCTCCGACCCGGGAACTCACCCGACTACGAAAGCGGCCAGCCATGCGCGTCTACGTCCCCCTGACCCTCTCCGGTCTCGCCGAGGCGTACAAGACGGGGGAGCTGGCGGCGGGACCGGTCGTCGCGTACGCCGTCACGCCCGCGTTGCGCGAGTGGTACCTCTCCGACGACATCGAGGAGCTCGAGTACGCGGCGCTGAACCGGGCCGCGCTGGCCTCGCTGCGGCTGCTCGCGGGGGAGCCGGGGGCCGTGCGGCGGCGGGTGGTCGTCGCGGTCGACGTTCCCGACCGGGCCGCGGTCGCCGATCCCGACCGGGGGCTCGATCCGGTGGCGCTCGGTGAGGTGCGGGTGTCGGGGCCCGTGGCCCTGTCCAAGGCGGCCGCGGTGCACGTGGACGCCGATGACGCCGGGGAGGACGTCTCGGCCGCCGTGGACGCGCTCGGGGCGGCCGATCACGGGGACGACGACGCGCAGTTCATCGTGGACGGGGCCGAGGACCACGAGTTGTTGTGGTTCGCGACGCAGGAGATTCCCAACCTGGTGGGGCTGGAGGACTGAGCCTGCGCCGAGGGGCGTTGTCAGTGCGGGCGGGTAGTTTCTTGGTATGGGGAAGCAGGGCGCAGCAGCGCACATCGTGTGGGACTGGAACGGGACGCTGTTCCACGACAACGCCGCGATCATCGGGGCGACGAACGCGGCGTTCGCCGAGTTGGGGTTGGAGCCGCTCACACTCGAGCGGTACCGGGAGTTGTACTGCGTGCCGGTGCCGAAGTTCTACGAGCGGCTGATGGGGCGGCTGCCGACCGATGCCGAGTGGGAGGTCATGGACGACACCTTCCATCGGTACTACGCGGAGCACCGCGTGACGTGCGAGCTCACCGAGGGGGCGTCGACGTTGCTCGCGGACTGGCGTTCGGCGGGGCGCAGCCAGTCGCTGTTGAGCATGTATGTGCACGAGGAACTGGTGCCGCTGGTCAGGGGGTTCGGGATCGAGCCGCACTTCGTGCGGGTGGAGGGGCGGGTCGGGCCGTCCGGCGGCAGCAAGGCCCAGCACATGGTGCGGCACATAGGCTCGCTCGCGGGAGTGGACCCGGAGCGCACGGTGGTGATCGGGGACGCCGCCGACGACGCGGTGGCCGCCCTGCACGTGGGGGCGCGCGCTGTGCTCTACACCGGCGGTTCGCACAGTCGTGCCAGCCTCGAAGGGGTCGGCGTGCCCGTGGTGGACAGCCTGGAGGAGGCGGTCGAGGAGGCCGAGCGACTGATGGCGGCGTAGGCCTGTCGTCCGGGCTCGCTGCGCGGGATGTGCGGCGGCGCCCGGGGAGTGCGGCGCCCCTCGTCGGCGGGGCAGCCGCACGTGCAGTGAGGTATCGGCGGGGTGGGCGGATCGCGTGCGACGACGGGGGAGTGCGGTGAGGTGTGAGCCGAGTGGCAGTCGTCTCCCCGCCCACGTCACCGCCCCCGAGTCGTTCAGCCCACCGGTGCCTTCGCCCTCAGTACCTTGAGGAACTCGCGCATCCAGGCCGGGTGGTCCGGCCAGGCGCGGGCGGACACGAGGGTGCCGTCGACCACCGCCTCCGCGTCCTGGAAGGTCGCTCCGGCGGCCTGCATGTCCAGTTCCAGTGCCGGGTACGCGGTGACGCGGCGGCCGCTCAGGGCGTCGGCGGCGGCCGTGAGGAGCGGGCCGTGGCAGATCTGGGCCACGGGCTTGTCGGCGTCGAAGAAGGACTTGAGGATCTTGCGGAGTTCGGGGTCGTTGCGGAGGTACTCGGGTGCGCGGCCGCCCGGGATCACCACGGCGGCGTACTGACCGGGGTCGACCTCCGAGAACGCGAGGTCGGCGGGCCAGGTGTAGCCGGGCTTCTCCGTGTACGTGTCGAAGCCGGGTTCGAAGTCGTGGACCACGAAGCGGAGCTGCTTGCGGGTGGGGGCCGCGATATGGACCTCGTAGCCCTCCTCGCGCAGGCGCTGGTAGGGGTACAGGACCTCCAGTGATTCCGCCGCGTCGCCGGTGACCATCAGGATCTTCGGTGTCATGTCGGTGCCGCTCCCTTCGGTGGAGCTTCGGTGGAGCTTCAGCGGGCCCAGCGGGACCCCAGTGGGCCCCAGCAAGACCCCAGTGGCCCCAGCGGGGTCCAACGGGACTTCAGAGGGACTTCAGCGGGGCCCCAGCTCTATTCCGCCTCTGCCCCACCGTCCTCGTCAACGTGGTGCCGCAGGAGAGGGTTACCGGAGGACTGCACGTTCCCGTCCCTTTCGTCCCTGTGCATACTGTCAAAGTTCCACCCCCGGTTTTGTACACATACGGCTCATGACGGGCCCCGGGTAGGGAGCGATAGCCTGGTGGCGTGATCAGCGCGATATCTCGCGGGGGCCCAGTTGCCCCTGCCTCGCGCCCGGAGCGCACGGACGACATCCGTGACCGGGCGGCGATCGCTGATCTTCATGGGCGGGACGGAGCGGCGACCGCGGCAAGCACCAGCGGAAACGCGGGCGCAAGCGGAATCGCGAGCGTTCTCCGTAGGCCGCGGACACCCCGGGGACGGACGACGCAGAGATCAGCGTCACAGTCGCCGAGGGTGCCGAGAATGGCCGATACCCCCCCGCTCATCTCTCCATGCGGCATAGCGTCGGACCAGACCGGACACCCCGCGTCACGGCGTTACGTCGGAGAAGAGACCCGTACTTCCTTCTACGTCACGCAACGGCGCGCGACAGGAGCCAGAGGACAATGCAGACCAAGCTGGACGAAGCCAAGGCCGAGCTGCTCGAGAGGGCTGCCCGGGTAGCTGAGAACAGCCCGGTCGGGGGGCACCTACCGACTGGGACGACGAGCGAGGGCACTCCGGACAAGGACACCGTGCTCGCGTTCCTCCAGCGCTACTACCTGCACACCGCCCCGGAGGACCTGACCGACCGCGACCCGGTCGATGTCTTCGGAGCCGCCTTCTCCCACTACCGACTGGCCGAGAACCGCCCCCAGGGCACGGCCAACGTCCGAGTGCACACGCCCACCGTCGAGGAGAACGGCTGGACCTGCAGCCACTCCGTCGTCGAGGTCGTGACCGACGACATGCCCTTCCTCGTCGACTCGGTCACCAACGAGCTGTCCCGCCAGGGCCGCGGCATCCACGTCGTCATCCACCCGCAGTTCGTCGTACGGCGCGATCTGACCGGCGAGCTCATCGAGGTGCTGCCCGACCGCCCCACCATCGAGGGGCTGCCGCACGACGCGCACGTCGAGTCCTGGATCCACGTCGAGATCGACCGCGAGACCGACCGCGCCGACCTGAAGCAGATCACCGCCGATCTGCTGCGCGTCCTGTCCGACGTCCGCGAGGCCGTCGAGGACTGGGAGAAGATGCGCGACGCCGCGCTGCGCATCGCCGAGGAACTGCCCACCGAGCCGACCGCCGACGACCTGCGCGACCAGGAGGTCGAGGAGGCCCGTGAGCTGCTGCGCTGGCTCTCGGACGACCACTTCACCTTCCTGGGGTTCCGCGAGTACGAGCTGCGCGACGACGACTCGCTGGCCGCCGTCCCCGGCACCGGACTCGGCATCCTGCGCTCCGACCCGCAGCACGGCGGTGACGACAGCCACCCGGTCAGCCCGTCCTTCGAGCGGCTGCCCGCCGACGCCCGCGCCAAGGCCCGTGAGCACAAGCTGCTCGTCCTCACCAAGGCCAACAGCCGCGCCACCGTGCACCGGCCGTCCTACCTCGACTACATCGGTGTGAAGAAGTTCGACGCCGAGGGCAACGTCGTCGGCGAGCGGCGCTTCCTGGGCCTGTTCTCCTCGGCCGCGTACACCGAGTCCGTGCGCCGCGTCCCCGTGGTCCGCCGCAAGGTCGAGGAGGTCCTCAAGGGCGCGGGCTTCTCGCCCAACAGCCACGACGGCCGCGACCTGCTCCAGATCCTGGAGACCTACCCCCGCGACGAGCTCTTCCAGACGCCCGCCGACGAGCTGCGTTCCATCGTCACCAGCGTCCTCTACCTCCAGGAACGGCGCCGGCTGCGCCTCTACCTGCGCCAGGACGAGTACGGCCGCTACTACTCGGCCCTCGTCTACCTCCCGCGCGACCGCTACACCACCGGGGTGCGCCTCAGGATCATCGACATCCTGAAGGAGGAGCTGAACGGCACCAGCGTCGACTTCACCGCCTGGAACACCGAGTCGATCCTCTCCCGGCTGCACTTCGTGGTCCGGGTCCCGCAGGGCACCGAGCTGACGCAGCTCAGCGACGCCGACAAGGACAGGCTCGAGGTGCGGCTCGTCGAGGCCGCCCGCTCCTGGGCCGACGGTTTCGCCGAGGCGCTGAACGCCGAGTGCGGCGAGGAGCGCGCGGCCGAGCTGCTGCGCCGCTACGGCAGCGCCTTCCCCGAGGGCTACAAGGCCGACCACACCCCGCGTGCCGCGGTCGCCGACCTGGTCCATCTGGAGAAGCTCACCCGCGACCGGAGCAAGGACTTCGCGCTCAGCCTGTACGAGCCGGTCGGTGCCGGTCCCGGCGAGCGCCGCTTCAAGATCTACCGCACCGGCGAGCAGGTCTCCCTCTCGGCGGTCCTGCCGGCCCTCAACCGCATGGGCGTCGAGGTCACCGACGAGCGCCCGTACGAGCTGCGCTGCTCGGACCGTACGACGGCCTGGATCTACGACTTCGGGCTGCGCCTGCCCAAGTCCCTGAACGGCAACGGCGACTACCTCGGCGACGACGGCCGTGAGCGCTTCCAGGAGGCCTTCGCCGCCACCTGGACCGGCGAGGCCGAGAACGACGGCTTCAACGCCCTCGTGCTGAGCGCCGGGCTGTCCTGGCGGCAGGCGATGGTGCTGCGCGCGTACGCCAAGTACCTGCGCCAGGCGGGCTCCACCTTCAGCCAGGACTACATGGAGGACACCCTCCGAAACAATGTCCACACCACCCGGCTGCTGGTCTCGCTCTTCGAGGCGCGGATGTCGCCGGAGCGCCAGCACGCGGGTGTCGAGCTGACCGACGCGCTGATGGAGGAGCTGGACGCCGCTCTCGACCAGGTGGCCAGCCTGGACGAGGACCGGATCCTGCGCTCCTTCCTCACCCTCATCAAGGCGACCCTGCGCACCAACTTCTTCCAGGAGGCGCTGGGCGGCAAGCCGCACGAGTACGTCTCCATGAAGTTCGACCCGCAGGCCATCCCGGACCTGCCGGCGCCGCGACCGGCGTACGAGATCTGGGTGTACTCGCCGAAGGTGGAGGGTGTGCACCTGCGCTTCGGCAAGGTCGCGCGCGGTGGTCTGCGCTGGTCCGACCGGCGCGAGGACTTCCGGACGGAGATCCTGGGCCTGGTCAAGGCGCAGATGGTGAAGAACACCGTCATCGTGCCCGTCGGCGCCAAGGGCGGCTTCGTCGCCAAGCAGCTGCCCGACCCGTCCGTGGACCGCGACGCCTGGCTCGCGGAGGGCATCCGCAGCTACCGGACCTTCATCTCGGCGCTGCTCGACATCACCGACAACCTGGTCGCCGGTGCGGTCGTGCCCCCGGTGGACGTGGTCCGGCACGACGGGGAGGACACCTACCTCGTCGTCGCCGCCGACAAGGGCACCGCGACCTTCTCCGACATCGCCAACGAGGTCGCCGAGAGCTACAACTTCTGGCTCGGGGACGCCTTCGCCTCCGGCGGCTCCGCCGGATACGACCACAAGAAGATGGGCATCACCGCGCGCGGTGCCTGGGAGTCCGTGAAGCGGCACTTCCGGGAGCTGGGCGTCGACACCCAGACCGAGGACTTCACCGTCGTCGGCGTCGGTGACATGTCCGGTGACGTGTTCGGCAACGGCATGCTGCTCTCCGAGCACATCCGCGTGGTCGCCGCCTTCGACCACCGGCACATCTTCCTCGACCCGACCCCGGACGCGGAGACCTCGTACGCCGAGCGCCGCCGTCTCTTCGAGCTGCCGCGCTCGTCCTGGGCCGACTACAACACCGAGCTGATCTCGGCCGGCGGCGGTGTCTTCCCGCGGACCGCCAAGGCGATCCCGGTCAACGCGCACGTCCGCGAGGCCCTCGGCATCGAGCGCGGTGTCACCAAGATGACCCCGGCCGACCTGATGAAGGCGATCCTGCAGGCGCCGGTCGACCTGCTGTGGAACGGCGGCATCGGTACGTACGTCAAGGCGTCCACCGAGTCGCACGCGGACGTCGGCGACAAGGCCAACGACGCGATCCGCGTCGACGGCGCCGACCTGCGCGTCAAGGTCGTCGGCGAGGGCGGCAACCTCGGTCTGACGCAGCTGGGCCGCATCGAGTTCGCGCAGCATGGCGGCAAGATCAACACCGACGCCATCGACAACAGCGCGGGCGTGGACACCTCCGACCACGAGGTGAACATCAAGATCCTGCTCAACGCGGTGGTGGCCAACGGCGATCTGACCGTCAAGCAGCGCAACAAGCTGCTCGCCGAGATGACCGACGAGGTCGGCGCCCTGGTCCTGCGCAACAACTACGCGCAGAACGTGGCGATCGCCAACGCGCTGGCCCAGTCGCCGAGCATGCTCCACGCCCAGCAGCGCTTCCTGCGCTTCCTGGTCAGGGAGGGCCACCTCGACCGGGCGCTGGAGTTCCTGCCCAACGAACGGCAGATCCGTGAGCGGCTCAACTCCGGGCAGGGCCTGACCGGTCCGGAGACGGCCGTGCTCCTCGCGTACACGAAGATCACGGTCTCCGACGAGCTGCTCGCCACCTCGCTGCCCGACGACCCGTACCTGCAGAGCCTGCTGTTCGCGTACTTCCCCACCGCGCTGCGTGAGAAGTTCCGCGAGCAGATCGAGGCGCACGCGCTGCGCCGCGAGATCGTGACGACCGTCCTGGTCAACGACACGGTCAACACGGGTGGTACGAGCTTCCTGCACCGCCTCCGTGAGGAGACGGGCGCGTCCCTGGAGGAGATCGTCCGGGCGCAGACCGCGGCCCGCGCGATCTTCGAGTCGAGCAAGGTGTGGGACTCGGTGGAGGCGCTCGACAATGTCGTCGCCGCCGACGTCCAGACCAGGATCCGGCTGCACTCGCGCCGTCTCGTCGAGCGGGGCACGCGCTGGCTGCTCAACAACCGGCCGCAGCCGCTCCAGCTCGCCGAGAACATCTCCTTCTTCCGCGAGGGGGTCGCCCAGGTCTGGGGCGAGCTGCCCAAGCTGCTGCGCGGTGCGGACCTGGAGTGGTACCAGCAGATCTTCGAGGAGCTGACGGGCGCCGGCGTCCCCGAGGAGCTGGCCACGCACGTGGCCGGGTTCTCCTCGGCCTTCCCGACGCTGGACATCGTCGCGGTGGCCGACCGCACCGGCAAGAACCCGATGTCCGTCGCCGAGGTCTACTACGACCTCGCCGACCGCCTGAACATCACCCAGCTCATGGACCGCATCATCGAGCTCCCGCGTGCCGACCGCTGGCAGTCCATGGCCCGCGCCTCGATCCGCGAGGACCTGTATGCGGCCCACGCGGCGCTCACCGCGGACGTGCTCGCCGTCGGCAACGGCACCTCGACCCCGGAGCAGCGCTTCAAGGCCTGGGAGGAGAAGAACGCGGCGATCCTGGGCCGCGCCCGCACCACCCTGGAGGAGATCCAGACCTCGGACTCGTTCGACCTGGCGAACCTGTCGGTGGCGATGCGCACGATGCGGACGCTGCTGAGGACGCACTCGTAGATCGCGGTGACGCACGCGTGGGTCGCTGTGACCCACGCGTAGGTCACCTCTGGGTGCGCTTGACTCACTCGTGAGTGCACTTGTTTCACTCGATCGGATGTAAGTCGATGGGGCAGCCCCGGCCGGATGGCCGGGGCTGCCCCTGTTTGTGCAGGTAGGCGCAAGCGCCTTGGCCGCCCTCTTGCCTCGCTCTTGCGGATCTCTCGGGAAAACCGGAACTGGAATTTACCTATTGATGATAAAAGGGACAATTGTGACTGTGAACCTCTCCGAGGGGCCGGCCCGTGTAGGTCGACAGGCCCCCGCACCGCCCCAGCCCGCACCAGCCGCCACTCCTCCCGGGGCGATCGAAAGGACCCGGCGGATCGTCCTCGAAGTGGTGAAGTTCGGAGCCGTCGGCGGTAGTGGTATCGCAGTCAACTTCCTGGTCTTCAACCTTCTCCTGCACGGTCTGAAGTGGGCCCCGATGGCGGCCACGGTCATCGCCAGCTGTGTCGCCATGGGCGGCAACTACCTCGGCTTCCGCTTCTTCGCCTACCGTGACCGGGCCTCGCGCACCCGACGCCAGATCGCCCTGTTCTTCGCCTTCAGCGGCATCGGCGTCATCATGGAGAGTGCGCTGTTCTACATCGGCTACCACGGTCTGGGCATGAGCACCCCGCTCGGCTCCAACCTGGCCAAGGCGCTGTCGATCGTGCTGGCCTCGGCGTTCCGTTTCCTCGTGTACCGCACCTGGGTGTTCGAACAGGTGAAACACAGCCGCTAGACAGCCGCCCGCAACCCTTTGCGGGCGATCGGCATCTACCTAGGTGATACGCAAATGGACTAGATCGCCTAGGTTGAACCATCAGGAATGTCTAGCATTAATAGGATGAGTGTGGATCACCCCTGCCCGCCAGCAGAAACAGCAGCCGTACCCGCCGTGTCCGTGGTCGTGATCGTCTACAACGACGCGTCCCGGCTGACGACGGCCGTGCGCTCCGTTCTCGACCAGACCCTGCGCGGTGTCGAGGTCGTCATCGTCGACGACCGCAGCACGGACGGCTCGTACGACGTGGCACAGCGACTGGCCGCCGCGCACCCGGACCGGGTCCGGGCCTTCAGGCTGCCCGAGAACAGCGGCGGCTGCGGCGCCCCCCGCAACCACGGCATCCAGCAGGCCCGCGGCGACTACGTCCTCTTCCTCGACAGTGACGACGTCCTGGAGCGCAACGCCTGCCGCAACATGCTGGAGGCCGCCGAGTCCACCGGCGCGGACCTCGTCTCGGGCCTGTGCGTGCGTGTGCACGTCGACTCGCGCACCGGCAAGGAGGTCAAGTGGTACCCCTGGCTGTACGACCGCACCCGCACCCTGGAGTCCATCTCCGAGCTGCCCGACCTGCTGGTCTTCGACACACTGTCGACGAACAAGTGCTACCGCAGGCAGTTCCTGCTCGATGAGGGCCTCGAGTTCCCGGTCGGGATCCACTACGAGGACCTGCTGTTCTCCGCGCAGGCCTACGTGGCCGCCCGCCGCATCACGCTCATCCCGAACCGGGTGTACGACTGGCGGATCGTGGACAAGCCGAAGACGGCCGTGAAGTCCATCAGCAACCGGCGTGACGAGATCGCCAACTTCACGCACCGCATGGAGATCCACCGCCGGGTCGACCAGCTCCTGGCCGACCACGGCCTGCTGGAGCTGAAGTTCGCCAAGGACGTCAAGTGGCTCAAGCACGACCTGGTGCTGCACCTGCGCGAGCTGCCCTTCCGTGACGAGACCTACCGCCAGGAGTTCGCGCAGATCGCGCGCACCTACCTGGAGTCGATCGACCGCGTCGCCTTCGACGAGATCGAGCCGATCCACGCCATCTGCGCGTACCTCCTCCACGAGGCCGACTGGGACAACCTGCTGCCCGCCGTGGACACGCTCAGCAACCGCGACAAGATCTCCTCGCCGCTCGTCGAGCACGAGGGACGCGTGTACTGGTGCGCCGAGCACATCGAGCACGACGCCTTCGCCCGGCACGTCCTGGACGTCACCGAGCTCGGCTACCACACCAAGCCGGTCGAGAAGATGTTCCTGCGCAACGCGCTGACCGGGTACGCGGAGACCGACGGCACCGTCCGGCTGGCCGGGCGCATCACCAACCCGCTCGGCGTGATCCCGCCCGACGCCCGGCTCTCCGCGCAGCTGGAGTTCTACGCCCGCCGTCCGGGCGTGCGCTTCCAGACCTTCCGCTTCCCCGTGGCCACCGTGCGCCACGAGGGCGAGGCCATCGCCTGGGAGGCCTCGGCCGACCTCGCCAAGGGCCTGCGCCCGCTCGGCATCGTGGACGCGGTCTGGGACGTACGCCTCCACCTCGCCGTCGCCGGCGAGGGCGAAGGGGCCAAGACGGTCCGCACCACGACCCGGCTCACGGCCTCCGAGCCCGAGCTGGCCCAGGGGCACCTGCCCGTCCGGCCCCGCCTGACCCGGCTGGTCGCCGACCGCATCGAGCCCGAGGTCTCCTCCCGCGGCCACCTCTCCTTCCAGCTCGTCCCGGACAAGAAGGCCAACGAACTCGTCCAGCGCGGTGTGCAGGGCCCGACCGGGCGGCTCGCCAAGACCGGCTACCGCAAGGTCAAGGCGCTGCGCAAGGAACTCGCCTCCGGTGACACCAAGCTCCGCGTCTACCACGACGTGTTCAGCCGCCTGCCCGTCAAGAAGGGCCTCGTCGTCTTCGAGAGCCACCTGGGCCGGCAGTACAGCGACAGCCCCAAGGCCATCTACGAGGAGATGCGCCGCCAGGGCCTCGAGTTCGAGGCCGTGTGGGCCTACGCGGACAGTCCCCAGGGCTTCCCGGACGACGCCACCCTCGTACGCCGCTGGTCGCTGCCGTACCTCAAGGCGCTCGCCCAGGCCGAGTACTGGGTCGACAACCAGAGCTACCCGCTGAAGGTCACCAAGCGGCCCGAGACGACGTACATCCAGACCTGGCACGGCTCGGCGCTCAAGCGGATGGGCTTCGACGAGCCGGAGTGGAAGCTCAAGTCCCGAGAGGAGCAGGCCGAGCAGCAGCGCACCCTCGACCGCTTCGACCGCTTCCTGATCCGCTCCGAGCACGACGTGCGCACCCTCGCGCGGGCGTTCCGGCTCCAGGAGCGGACGCTGCTGCGGGTGGGCTACCCGCGCAACGACGCGCTCGTCCAGGCCAAGGAGCGCGAGGAGGCCACCGGGCAGCGGGAGCGCGGTGCTCTGGCGGCCGAGTTCGGCATCCCGGAGGACAAGCAGATCCTGCTGTACGCGCCGACCTTCCGTCAGCGCGGCGGCAAGCGCCGGTTCGAGCTGCCCTTCGACGTGGAGCGCTTCGCCGACACCTTCGGCGACCGCTATGTCCTCCTGGTCCGCTCGCACTACCTCAACCACGTCGTGCTGCCGCCGTCCGTGCGCGGCCGGGTCATCGACGTGACGAACTACCACGACATGACGCCCCTGCTGGGGCTCGCCGACGGTCTGATCACCGACTACTCGTCCGTGATGTTCGACTACTCCCTCCTCGACCGCCCGATGTTCTTCTTCACGTACGACTACGACGAGTACGTGCACGAGGGCCGCGGAACCTACTTCGACCTGCTGGAGAGGGCCCCCGGCCCGGTCGTCCGCACCGAGGACGAGCTGCACGCGGTCCTGGACTCGCTGGAGGAACAGAAGGTGAAGTACGCGGCCCCGCGCGAGCGGTTCGTCGCCGACTTCGGCGAGTTCGACCAGGGCAACGCCGCGCAGAGCATCGTCGACCAGTTCTTCTCCCAGTGGAGGCGCGCGTGACCGCGTACAGCGAGCGGGACGTCTTCTTCGTCTCCAACAGCGTCGACGAGCTCGGCGGCGTGACCAGCTGGTCGCACCAGATGGCCCGGCTGTTCACCGAGCGCGGCCACCGCGTCCACGTCATCGGCATCACCGAGCCCGCGGTCGTCCAGGAGCTCGGCGAACTCCCGTACCCCACCACGACGTTGTACGACGTCCACCCGCCGCGCGTGGGCTCCGCGCGCGGCGTCAGGGGGCGGCTCAACGTGGCCGAGCGCAGGCTGCGTGCCGAACGGGCCACCGGAATGCGCGAGCAGGCCGCCAAGCTGACCCGGCTGTTCCAGGCCGCGCGGCCCGGCGCCGTCGTGATCGTCACGCAGGTGTGGGCGATGGAGTGGGTGGAGCTCGCCGACACCACGGGCCTGACCGTCATCGGCATGAGCCACGAGTCCTTCGCGTACTCGAAGGCGACCTCGCGCTTCGGGCGGGTGCAGAAGCACTACAAGGACGTCGACCGGATGCTCGCGCTCACCCGCGAGGACGCCGACCTGTGGATCCGTCAGGGCCTCGACAACGCGTCCTTCATGCCGAACCCGATCCCCTTCATGCCCGAGGTGCCCTCCTCGCGTACCGAGAACGTCGTCGTCAGCGTCGGCCGGCTCTCGGACCAGAAGGGCATCGACATGCTCCTCGACACCTGGGCCGAGGTGGCGCCCCGCCATCCCGACTGGACCTTGCGGATCTTCGGCTCCGGTGAGGACGAGGAGATCCTCAAGAAGCAGTGCACCGCCCTCGGCCTCGACGACTCCGTCGAGTGGATGGGCCGCACCAGCGACGTACCCGGCGCCCTGCGCGGCGGTTCCGTCTTCGTCCTGTCCTCCCGCGGCGAGGGCTTCCCCCTCGCCCTCATGGAGGCCATGGCGACCGCCCTCCCGTGTGCCGCCTTCGACTGCGCTCCCGGCGTCCACGAGATCATCCAGGACGGTGAGGACGGTCTCCTCGCGGCCCTGGGCAACACCGGCGAACTGGCCCGCCGCCTCGACACCCTGATGTCCGACAAGGACCTGCGCGACCGCATGGGCGAGGCGGCCCGCGTCAACATCCAGCGCTACACGACGGACGAGATCGTCCGCAGGTGGGAAGACCTCTTCACCTTCCTGGAGAGGTGAGCAGGGGCGCCCCAAAGGGGCGCGGGGAACTGCGCGACCAGCCACGAAGAACTCGCGGCCGACATCGAGCAGTTCCCCGCACCCCCTGAGTCGCCCCTACTTCCCCGTGAACTTCTCGTACTCCGCGAGCACGTCCTCCGTGGGCCCGTCCAAGCGAAGCTCCCCCCGCTCCAGCCAGAGCACGCGGTCGCAGGTGTCCCGGATCGACTTGTTGTTGTGGCTCACCAGGAACACGGTGCCCGCGTGCTTGCGCAGCTCCCGGATCCGCTCCTCAGAGCGCTTCTGGAAGGAGCGATCCCCCGTGGCGAGGGCCTCGTCGATCATCAGCACGTCGTGGTCCTTGGCCGCCGCGATGGAGAACCGCAGCCGCGCCGCCATCCCGGAGGAGTACGTCCGCATCGGGAGGGTGATGAAGTCGCCCTTCTCGTTGATGCCGGAGAAGTCGACGATCTCCTGGTAGCGCTCCTTGACCTGCTCGCGGGACATGCCCATGGCGAGCCCGCCCAGGTAGACGTTCCGCTCACCCGTGAGGTCGCTCATCAGGGCCGCGTTGACGCCGAGCAGCGAGGGCTGACCGTCGGTGTAGATCTTGCCGTTCTCCACGGGAAGGAGGCCGGCGACCGCCTTGAGCAGGGTGGACTTGCCCGAGCCGTTGGTGCCGATCAGACCGATGGCCTCGCCGCGGTAGGCGGTGAAGGACACGTCCTTGACGGCGTGCACCTTGCGTACGCCCGCGGCCTTCTCGGCCTGCTTGCGCCGCAGCATGCGGTTGAGCGCGGCGGTGGCGCTGCCCCGTCCCGCACCGGTGCCGTTGACCCGGTAGACGATGTCCACGTGGTCGGCGACGACGGTGGGGATGAGCGCGTCGGCGCTGCCGGCCGCATCCCGGGGCCGGGCGTCCTGCGTGAGGGTGTCAGCCATGTCAGCCACGTCCGTACGTCTCCTCGGCCTTCCAGAAGTAGATGAAGCCGCCGACTCCGGCGAGCAGTGCCCAGCCGATCGCCAGCGCCCACACGTGGTGCGGCAGCTGGTGGGCGTGGAAGCTGTCGATCAGCGCGTAGCGCGTCAGGTCGATGTAGACGGCGGCCGGGTTGCTCTCCAGCGCGACCATCGCCCAGTGCGGCATGTGGCTGTGCTTGAGCGTCGAGGCGATGCTCCACATGACACCAGAGACGTACATCCAGGTGCGCAGCACGAACGGCATGAGCTGAGCGATGTCCGGCGTCTTGGCGCCCATCCGCGCCATGATCATCGCCACGCCCGCGTTGAAGACGAACTGCAGCGTGAGGATCGGCACGACGAGCAGCCACGACGCGCTCACGGGAATGCCGAAGCAGAGCAGGATGACGACCAGCGCGGCCATCGAGAACAGCAGCTGCTGAAGCTGCTGGATGGCGTACGACACCGGCAGCGCGGCCCGCGGGAAGTGCAGGGCTCGGACCAGGCCGAGGCTGCCGGAGATCGCCCGGGTGCCCGCCATGATCGAGCTCTGTGTGAAGGTCCAGATGAAGACGCCGGTGACCAGGAACGGCACGAAGTCGGGCACGCCGTGCTTGGTGCCGAGCAGCACACCGAAGATGAAGTAGTAGACCGCCGCGTTCAGCAGCGGGTTCGCCACCTGCCAGACCTGGCCGAGCTTCGCCTGGCTGTACTGAGCGGTGAGCTTGGCGGTGGCGAAGGCGGTGATGAAGTGACGCCGTGCCCAGAGCTGGCGGACGTACTCCGGCAGGGTCGGGCGGGCGCCACTGACGGTGAGGCCGTACCGGGCGGCGAGCGCCGCGGGATCGTCGGTGGGGGGAACCGACGTCGGCGGTGTGTGGAGGACCTGGCTCACATCCGCTGCTTTCGCTCGGGGGGTGGGATGCGCGGGCCGTCCTTGACGTTTCTTAACTGCCGCTTTGCCAGTTTCTTACGTCGGGACGGGACCGTATCGTCGCAACGCGAGACTATGGCTTCTCGACGTCGGAACGCAACCGTTTCGTCGTCACGCCCTATGCTGGAGGGCATGACGACGAACGCCGACACCACGAGTGCCGCCGCGAAGGCGGGGAGTGCTGCCGGGAAGGCCCCGCGTCGTAGGGCTCCGGCGGGGGCGGCCGTGCTGCGCGAGGACGTGACCGAGGCGATCCGGGCCGCCGTCTTCGAGGAGCTCGCGGCCGTCGGCTACGCCCGGATGTCCATCGAGGGCATCGCGCGCCGCGCGGGCGTCGGCAAGACGGCGGTGTACCGGCGATGGCGTTCGAAACTGCACCTGGTGCTCGACCTGGTCTCCGCCATAGCGGTCCAGGGACTGCCCGTCCCCGACACGGGCTCCCTGGAGGGCGACCTGCGCCTGCTGTACGAGGTCACCTCCCGTGCGCTGCGCCACCCCGTGGCCGGCCAGATCATCCCGGACCTCCAGGCGGAGGCGGCCCGCAACCCCGACATCGCGGACGCCATGCAGAAGGCGCTGCGAGAAGGCCAGCAGGGAGTGGCGAGCGGGATCGTCGCGGCGGCGGCCGCGCGGGGCGAGGTGCGCGAGGGGATCGACCAGGAACTCGCGCTCGACCTCATGTCGGGCCCGCTGTACTGGCGGGCGGTGGTGGTCCGCGGGCCCAAGCTGCCGAAGGGGTACCTGGCGAGCCTGGCCCGGGCCACGGCGGCGGCGCTGCGGGCGTTGTGAGGGCGCCTGTCCGACGGGCGGCGGGTTCAGGCACCTGCCGAAGGCCCCTCAGGCGGCGTGCTGTCCCTCCTTGCGGCCCTTGAGGAGGGCGCTGCCCGCGCCGAGGGAGACGACCCCCATGCCGACCGCGGTCGCGACGCCCTGCGCGCCGTCGACGACGAACGGCGCGGCCGCGGCGACGACGAGGTTGAAGAGGAACAGGAACCAGAGGACCGGCTTCGACGACAGGAGCGCCTTCATGAGGATGTTTCCTTCCAGCGGGGCCTGGGGCGGCCTGTTTTCCGAGGTCAACGGGGTGTTTCCCGTTGAGATCAACTCTGCCGTCGCCTGGTCGCCACCACGAGGGAGCGCCCTCCCGAACCCCTGGTGCAGTGGGCTACACCTCACCAGGTCACCTGTTCGCCCACCGGGGCTGCCGTTCGCCTAACCTGTGGCCATGCGAGAGACGGTGCGGCAGGCGGCGCGGGCCACGGCCGGCCTTGTCATGTCCGCCGCGCTGGCCTTCGGCACGATCATCTTCATCACCGTGCTGCTGATCACGGCCACGCTGACGCTCGCGGTCGTCGGCGCCGGGCTGCTGCCCGAGACGGTGCTGCTGATCCGGCGGATCGCCGGGGCCAAGCGGAACCTGGTGGCCCAGTGGACGGGCAAGGTGATCCCCGAGGCCTACCAACCCATCGAGGGCCCGCTGCGGCAACGACTGCGCACGGCGGTCCGCGGCCCCGGCACGCTCGGCGACTTCCGCTGGATGATCTGCCACTACGTCTACGGCTTCCTCGGACTGCTCACCGCCCCGCTGTGGCTGCTGGGCCTGCCCGTCGACGGCGTACGACAGGGGCTGCTCGGCCGGTCCCCGCTCGTCCTGCCGCTGATCGGCCGGCTCGCGGACCTCGACGCCGCCTGGTCCACCGCCCTGCTCAAGCCCTCCCCGGAGGCGCTGCTCGCCGTCCGGATCGAGGAGCTGACCCAGACCCGGGCCGGTGCGATCGCCGCGCACGGCGCCGAACTGCGCCGCATCGAGCGCGACCTGCACGACGGCACACAGGCCCGGCTGGTCTCCCTGTCGATGCGCATCGGTATCGCCAAACGGGCCTACGAACGCGACCCGGAGACCGCGCTCAAACTTCTCGAGGACGCGCAGAGCCAGGCCGAGGAGGCGCTGACCGAGCTGCGCCACGTCGTCCGCGGCATCCACCCGCCGATCCTCACCGACCGGGGACTCGCCGGCGCCGTACGGGCGCTCGCCGCGAGCAGCGGGCTGGACGTCACCGTCGTCGTGGACGGTCTGGAGGACGGGGCGCAGAGCGGGTCCCGGGCCCCGGCGGCGGTCGAGGCGGCGGCGTACTTCGTGGTCGCCGAGTCGCTGACGAACGCGGCCAAGCACAGCGGATCCGAGCGCGCCGAGGTGCGGCTGGTGCGCAACCGGGGCGGGCTGAGCGTCCGGGTCGCCGACGAGGGACAGGGCGGAGCCGGGGGCACCTCCCAGGCTTTCGGCTCTGGGGGAGAAGGGGGTGGCTCCGGGCTGCTCGGTATGCAGCGACGCGTGGCCGCGCTCGACGGGACCCTGCTGATGACCAGCCCCGTCGGGGGGCCGACCGTGATCGAGGTGGAGCTGCCGTGCGTGTGGTGACCGGGACAGTGGAGACGAGGCCGCCGTGCGTGTGGTGATCGCCGAGGACAACGCCCTCCTGCGGGAGGGGATGGTGCTGCTGCTGACCTCCGCCGGGCACGAGGTCGTGGCCGTCGCGGGCAGCGGCCCCGAGGTGCTGCCCGCCCTCCTCGAGCACCGGCCGGACGTCGCCGTACTCGACGTCCGGATGCCGCCGGGCTTCCGCGACGAGGGCCTGCGCGCGGCCTTGGAGGCACGCAAGGAGATCCCCGGCCTGCCGGTGCTCGTGCTCTCCCAGTACGTCGAGGAGTCGTACGCCGCCGAGCTGCTCGGCGGTGGTGCGAGCGGGGTCGGCTATCTGCTCAAGGACCGGGTGGGCCGGGTGGACGAGTTCCTCGACGCGCTCGACCGGGTCGCGGCGGGCGGTACGGCTCTTGACCCCGAGGTCGTCACCGAGCTCCTCACCCGGCGCCGTGACGACCCGCTCGACACGCTCACGCCCCGCGAGCGCGAGGTCCTGAAGCTGATGGCCGAAGGCCGCGACAACACGACCATCGCCAAGACGCTGGTCGTCACGGAACGCGCCGTCAGCAAGCACATCGGCAACGTCTTCCTGAAGCTGGGCCTGCCGCCGAGCGACAGCGGCCACCGCCGGGTGCTCGCGGTGCTGGCGTACCTCAACAGGGACTCGTAAGCCGCACCCGGTACACACCGGGTACGCGTCGGCTCCCGGCGGCCGGCACTCACCCCGCCAGCCGCCGGGCCAGTCCGACGAGTTCGGCCGCCCTCAGCACCCGCCCGCCGAACCCCGGCAACGGCACGTGCAGCGCAGCCACCCACGGCCCCGGAATCCCGCCCACCCCGTAGACGGCACCGGCCAGCCCACCCGTGACGGCGGCGACGGTGTCCGTGTCGCCGCCGAGATCGACGGCGGCCCGCACGGCGTCCTCGTACGAGCCCGTGCTCCGCACCGCCCACACGGCGGACCCGAGGCAGGGCCACACCGCCCCGTTGACCTCCGTGGCCTGATCGGGGTGCCAGGCGTCGGCGAGAACGACGGCGTACCGAGCCCGATGGTCGGGATGCACGGCCTCCAGGACGTCCGGTACGGCGGTGACCGGATCGCCGCCGTCGAGCGCGACCCGGATCAACTCGTGGAAGATCGCGGTGCCTTCCCACGCCGCGCGGTCGCCGTGGGTGAGCGCGGCGATGCGGCGGCCGGCCTCCATGGTGGCGTCCCGCCCCTGCCGCGCGAAGTACACGGCGGACGTGGCCGCCCGCATCAACGCCCCGTTCCCGGCCGCCCGTTGGCTGACCTGGAAGTGCAGGGCCGCGGCGAGGTCCCAGGGGTCTTTGCCGGTGAGCACGGCCTCGGTCTGCAGGCCGATGTCCTTGGGGTCGGCGGCGGCCCAGCGCCGGAATCTGCCGAAGATGTCGGGGAGTTCGAGGGCGTCGTGGTCCGTCAGGGACTCGCCGACGAGCACCGCCATCTGGGTGTCGTCGGTCGCCTCGCCCGGGTCCCAGCCGCCCCCTCCGCACATTTCCCCGCCCTGCCCGGCGGTGGGGAAGCGGGCCGAGAACGCTCCCTCGGGCCCGAACTCGAAGGGCGCGCCGAGGGCGTCTCCCACGGCGGAGCCGAGAACGGTGCCGACGGCGCGCTCTTGAGGGCGGGGCATCGGGTCAGCGCGGTGCGGGGGAGTCCGGGGCGCAGCCGCGGAGGGTGTGGGCGATGACGTGTTCCAGGTCCCTGTCCAGGGTCGCGCTGGGCAAGGTGACGCTGACCGCGAGCCGCGCGAAGCCGTTGAGGGTGCTGAAGATCGGGATGGCGATGGCTTCCAGGGATCCTTCGCGGACCTCGCCCCGGCGCTGGGCCTCCGTGATGAGTTCCGCGGCCAGGCCCCCCATGCTCTGGGAGGCCTTGACCAGGGCCTCGGACGCCTCCGGGTCGTGCTTGACGGCGAACATGAGGTCGAGGAGTTCCGCGTTGGCGGTGGCGAAGCCCACGTAGGTGCGGGCCAGGGCGCCGAGCCGGTCGGCGAAGGACTCGCCCGCGGTGTCCTGCGACGCGGTCAGGGTGGCCAGGAGCCGTTCGAAGCCGGCCAGGGCCAGCGCGTCCAGCAGGGCCTGCTTGTCCTTGAAGTGCCGGCTCGGGGCCGCGTGGCTGACGCCCAGGTCGCGGGCCAGTTCGCGCAGGGACAGGGCGCCGGGGCCCTTCTCCGCGAGGGTCTCCTCGGCGCGGGTCAGCAATGCCGCGCGCAGGTCTCCATGGTGGTAGCGGCGAGGGCGGGTCTGCATGCCCGACAGTCTATCCGGTATGTAACCGGCGACTACATTGTTGGCGCTGTCAGCTTTGTTGGCATCGTCATCATTGTTGTCGTTGACATCATTGTTGTCGGCGTCTACATTCAGGGCATGGCTACCAAGCACTCGGCTGACCAGAACAGCAAGTGGAACGCGAGCGACATCGGTGACCAGCGCGGCCGTACGGCCGTGGTCACCGGCGCCAACAGCGGGCTCGGCATCGCCACCGTCGACGCCCTCGCCCGGGCCGGCGCCCATGTCGTCCTCGCCGTACGGGACCCTGAGCGCGGCGAGGCCGCCGCCCGCACCGTCAACGGAAGCGTCGAGGTGCGCCGACTGGACCTCGCGGACCTCGCGTCCGTGCGCGAGTTCGCCGCGTCCTGGCGGGGCGAACTCGATCTGCTGATCAACAACGCGGGCGTCATGAACATCCCCGAGGCCGGCACGAAGGACGGCTTCGAGATGCAGTTCGGGACCAACCACCTGGGGCACTTCGCCCTGACGAACCTGCTGCTGCCGCATCTCACCGACCGGGTGGTCACCGTGTCCTCGGGGGCGCACAAGATGCCCGGCAGCCGCATCCACTTCGAGAACCTGAACCTGACCGGCGAGTACTCGCCCGTCGCCGCCTACAGCCAGTCCAAGCTCGCCAATCTGCTGTTCACCCTGGAGCTCCAGAGCCGGCTGGCCGCCGCGGGTTCGTCCGTACGGGCCCTCGCCGCGCACCCCGGCTGGGCCGCCACCGGCCTCCAGAGCCGGGACGCCAGCGTGCTGCGGCGCACGCTGATGGCGGTGGGCAACCGGTTCATCGCCCAGGACAACAAGGCCGGCGCCCTGCCCACGCTGTACGCCGCGACGCAGGACCTGCCCGGCGCCGGCTATGTGGGACCCGACGGGTTCGGCGAGATGCGCGGCGCGCCGGCACTGGTTGGGCGCTCGGCCGCGGCCAGCGACCCGGTGTCCGCGGTCCGTCTGTGGGCGGCCTCCGAGGAACTGACCGGCGTCACCTTTCCCCGGCTGGAATCCGAGCAGAGCCAGAGCCAGAGCCAGAGCCGGACCCCGCAGGCCGTCTCCGTCTAGGTCCGGCCCGCCGGACAGGACCTAGACCGACAAGGCCTGGGCGACAGGCGCTACGAGCGCGCCGCGCCGGGGTGCAGCCGTACCCACCCCGCCCATGCCGACGTGATCATGTCCTGGACGTCGCACTTCGCCTTCCAGCCCAGTTCCACCGCGATGCGGTCGGCGGAGGCGACGACGCGCGCCGGGTCGCCGGGGCGGCGCGGTGTGGTCACCGCGGGACGGTCGTAGCCGGTGATCGCGTTGATCTTGTCGATCATCTCGCGGACGGAAACGCCTTCCCCGCGGCCGATGTTGAGGGTCAGGTCCCGCCCGGGCGAGGCCTCGAGGGCGCGGGCCGCGGCCACGTGGGCCTCCGCCAGATCCACCACATGGATGTAGTCCCGAACACACGTCCCGTCGGGCGTCGGGTAGTCGTCACCGAAGATGCGCGGCGGCGCGTCCTCCGTGAGCTTCTCGAAGACCATGGGGACGAGGTTGAAGACACCGACGTCGGCGAGTTCGGGGGTCGCCGCCCCCGCGACGTTGAAGTAGCGCAGCGACGCCGTGGACAGGCCCGTGGCACGGCCCGTGGCACGGACCAGCCACTCGCCCGCCAGCTTCGTCTCGCCGTACGGACTCATGGGTGCGCAGGGGGTCTCCTCCGTCACCAGGTTGACGTCCGGCATGCCGTAGACCGCGGCGGAGGAGGAGAACACGAAGGAGCCGACGGACGTCGCCGTCACCGCCTCCAGGAGAACCCGCAGGCCCTCGACGTTCTCGCGGTAGTAGTGCAGCGGGAGGTCGACGGACTCACCGACCTGCTTCTTCGCCGCGAGGTGGACCACGCCGGTGATCGCGTGCTCCTCGATCGTGCGGGTCAGCAGTTCGGCGTCCAGCGTCGAGCCGACCACCAGCGGTACGTCGGCGGGGACCCGCTCGGCGATGCCCGTGGACAGGTCGTCGTAGACCACGGCCTGCTCGCCCGCGTCCCGCATCGCGCGCACCACGTGCGCCCCGATGTAGCCGGCGCCGCCGGTGATCAGCCAGGTCATGAACGGTCGTCCCCTCGGGAGTGTGATCGGTGTGAGGTCGGTGTGAGATCGATGTGTCGGTGTGACGTCAGTGAAGCAGGCGCTTGAGCCGACGGCGTACCACGTCGGTCATCCCGCGCAGTCCGGGCGCCAGACGCAGTGCCAGCGCCCCCGCGTGGGTGCGGTACGGCTGCACCAGCAGGACGCCGTACCGCAGGTTCGGGACCGCGCGGCGGCGCAGCAGGCCCCCGCCGCCGACCGCGTGCGCGGTGACGTCCCGGCTCGAACCGTCACGGTAGTGGACCCGCAGCCGCAGGTCCCAGGTGCCCGAGCCCAGCGCCGACAGGTCCACCGGCAGCTCGCCCGACCAGGTGTCCCGGTCCGCGTCCGGTGTCAGCTCGACCGGCAGGCTCAGCCCGATCCGGCCCTCGTCCCGGTGCGTGAACTCCACGTCCGCCGAGGCCGGACCGGCCTCCGCGAGCCGTCCGTACAGGTCGTGCAGGCGCAGCCGCAGCCGTGCCGCACGCGCATGGGGACGCAGTTCCGCGTCGACCGCGGCGGGCAGCACATGCGCGGGGCGTTGCAGGTAGTGGTCCAGCGTGACCTGGGGGAGGTCGTCCGACCAGACGGGCGTGCCGTCGGCGGCGCGGGCGTACGGCGGGCGCAACCGGGCCGGGCGGGCGGCGAGTTCCTTGAGGCGCGGCAGGTCGCGGGGCTCTTCGGAGGCGAGCACGACACGGGCGATCAGTCGGCCGGGGGCGGTCGGGTTGACGGTGAAGTCGCTTGCGTCGAACGTCGACAGGTACGTGCGCGTGAGCTCCCACCAGGCCCGCCGGTAGTCGGCGTCGCGCAGCTCCAACTCGCGGGCGTACATGCGCAGTTCATGGTCTAGGAACTTGGCGTTGGCGGCCCGGGCGAGCTGCTTCTCACCGGCGCCGAGCAGGATCTCGTAGGCCGTGTGGTGCGCCTCGGTGCGGGAGCGCCAGTTCTCGATGTCCGCGCGGTCCAGCGAGATCGACAACTGCTGGGCGTCGCGCCGCACATGCCACACGTACACCGTGTCGGGGATCAGCGCGATGCGCGGCCCGGCGGCCAGCACGCGCGCGGTGAACACGAAGTCCTCGTAGGGGTGACGGCCCTCGGGGAAGCGGATCGCGTGTTCACGAAGGAAGTCGGTTCGGTAGAGCTTGTTGACGCACAGCGTGTCGTGGACCAGACGGGGCCGCTGCGTCGGGTGGGGGATCAGCGCGGGCTTCGCGTACAGGTCGCGCTCCCAGGGGACCTCGCGGCCCGAGGGCAGTTCGCGGCGTACGCACAGACCCGCCGCGACCTCCGTGCGCTGTTCCCGCGCCGCTTCGAGCAGCGCGTCCACGGCGCCCGGCGGCAGCACGTCGTCGCTGTCCAGGAACATCACGTACGGGGCGCTCGCCGCGTCGATCCCGTCGTTGCGGGGGCTCCCGCAGCCGCCGCTGTTCTCCGAGCGACGTATGACCTTCACGCGCGGCTCATCGGCGGCGAGGCGGTCGAGGAGGTCGGCGCTGCCGTCGGTCGAGCGGTCGTCGACGGCGAGCACCTCCCGGACGGCTGGGCCCTGAGCGAGTGCCGAACGCACCGCGTCCGTCACGTGGTCGGCGTCGTTGTAACCGATGACGACGACACAGACCTGCGAGTGCTGAGGTTTCATAGGATCCACGGGCCGAAATCGTAGGGCTTGACAGTAATTTTCCGTTAAGAGGTACTTAATGGCCGGTCCGGAAGACGACAGGAATCCGGTGGGGGTTCCGATTCTGCGCGTCGTTTTTCGGCCGATCCACCACGAGCACGGGAAGTCCGGAGTGCCAGAGCCGGGTGAAGGACAGCACCGCCGCGGCCGCCAGCAGACCGTTGCGGATGAGCATGAGCAAACAGCCCGTCCAGGTGCTGTCGATGACCTCCCCGTACAGGGCAGGGTAGGCGATGGAGCTGACCGCCGTCGCCGCGACGACGAGCGCCGCCACCGGGCGCTGTGTGGTGTGCCGCGAGGTCAGGCACACGGCGGCCAGACCGAGCAGCCACACCATGTACTGGGGGCTGATCACCCGGCTGGTCACCGTGAACATCAGCACGGCGGCGAGCGCGGCGTCGTACGGGGTCGCCGCCGTCCAGTGCCGTGCGCGCACCCGCCACAGCACCAGGAGCGCGAAGGAGACGGCCGTCAGGGCGAGCGAGAGGGTCGCGACGGTCTGGACGTAGGGGCCCACGAACTCCATCGCGCCGTACTGGTAGCGCACGCTGCCCCGCCAGCCCGCGTGGCGCGCGAAGCCGAGCACCGTGCCGCCGAGCGACTCGATCTGCACGCCCCGGCCGCCCTGCTGGCGCAGGAAGTCGAAGGGGTCGCTGAAGGCCGTCGCGAGGACGGCGAGCAGGGTGACCGCCGTGAGCGCCGCCGACGTCCAGGCCTCCCGGGTCGTACGGCCCCGGGGCGTGCCGATGAGGACGAGCGCGGGCCAGACCTTCACCAGGGCGCCGAGCGCGGCGAACGCGCCGCCCGCGCGCGGGGAGCGCTTCAGTGCCAGCAGGGAGACGACGGCGAACGCCGTGACCTGTACGTCGTAGCGGGCGAGCGGGATGTGCAGCAGCAACGGCAGGCACAGCGTCCACAGTGCCGCGCCGCGCAGGCTGTGGCCGGGTCTGCTGCCCGCGCGTGCCAGGGCCAGCACGATCACGGCGTCCGCGACCAGCGTCAGGGCCACGAAGGCGTGCGGGTACGTCAGGCCCGGCAGCAGCCCGGGCGAGAGCAGTACGGGGCCCGCGCCCGGCGGGTACTGCCACAGCCGGTCGCCCGCCGGATAGGCGCCGTGCGACAGGGTCTCGTACCAGCGGAAATAGAGGTGACTCACCTCGCGGGAGACCCCGCCGCCGCCCAGCACGGAGAGGTCGTCGTGCGCGAGCAGCCACAGCATCAGGGCGCGGGTCGCCATCCAGGCGGCGGCGAGGGGGAGCAGGCGGGATCGGCCTCGGGGGCTCAGGTAAGCGCTCATCAAGCTCGGATCGTAAGCGCTCGGATGCCTCACGAGAACTGATACGTCATCAAAGGTTAACGAAGGTTAGTTAATAGTAAGAAATGGGACATGGGGGTAAGCGTGTTAATGAAACGGTCCGGAGCCGGCCGCCAGGAGGCTCCGGAGGACTCGGAGGTCTCGGCCGGGCGCGTGGCGCGGGTCGTCGCCGTGGTGCTGCCCGTGCTCGTCATGCTCACGCTCGGGCTCTGGAGGCTCGACCGCGGGGGCATGTGGCGCGACGAGGCGGCCACCTACCAGGTCGCGCGGCGCTCGGTTCCGCAGATCTGGCATCTGTTGCACCACGTCGACGCGGTGCACGGCCTGTACTACCTCTTCATGCATCTCGTCCTCGCCCCCGCCCCCGGCGAGGTCGCCCTGCGCCTGCCCTCGGTCGTCGGCGCCGCCGCGACCGCGGGTCTCGTCGCCGCCCTCGGGATCCGTCTGTGCAACCCCCGCGTCGGCCTCTGGGCGGGACTGCTGTACGCGGTCACCCCCCTGACCGGGCACTTCGCCCAGGAGGGCCGCTCCTACGCCCTGGTCGCGGCCGGGGCGACGGCGGCGACGCTGCTCCTCTTGCGGGCCCTGCGCGGGGGCAGGGGCTGGTGGGCGTACGGCGTGACCGTCGCCGTCACCTGCCTGCTGCACGAGTTCGCCGTACTCCTCCTGCTTGCGCACGGGACGACCCTGGCGCTGACGCGGATGCCGTGGCGGGTGTGGTGGCGATGGGGCGTCGCGGCGGGGGCCACGTTGCTCGTCCTGGCGCCGCTCGCGCTCGTCTCCCACCGGCAGTCGGCGCAGGTGGCATGGCTGGCGGTGCCGAACCGCAAGAGCGTGGACCACCTGATGCACGCGTTCCTCAGCCAGGCCCAACTGGTGTTCGTGCCCTACGTGTTCCTGATCGCACTCGCCCTGTGGCGCCCGTTCCCGCGGCGCGGCGAGATGAACCTAGTGTCGGTCGCCCTGCCGCTGCTGCTGGTCCCGCCGGCGGTCCTGATCGCGGTCTCCCGCTTCCGGCCGCTGTACGACGAGCGGTATGTGCTCTACGCGCTGGCGGGGGCACCGCTGCTGGCCGCGGCGGGGGCGGAGCGGCTGACCGGGTGGGTGTCCCGGCTGCCGAGCGCCGCGGCTCCCCGCCTCGTCGCCCTCGCCGGTGTCCTCGCCATCTCCCTCGTCCTCGCCGTCCAGTTCCCCCTGCTCCGCAAGGACCGCGACCCCGCACACCGTCCCGACAACCTCGCCGCCGTCTCCGCCGCCGCCGGTCGCGAACTACGGCCCGGCGATCCGGTGTTGTACCTGCCGTCGCTCACACGTCGCTCGGCGCTGGCCTATCCGGCGGGCTTCCGCGGGGTGCGCGACGTCGCCCTGAAGACGTCCGCCATAGCGTCCGGGACGCTGTACGGGACGGAAGTGGGCCCGCGCGAACTGCGCAGCCGGCTCGAGCGGCTCGACCGGGTGTGGCTGGTCTGTGAACCGTTCGTGTTCCGGCCGAACTGGCATCCGGACACCTCGGTCGCGACCGAGGAGACCAAACGTGCCGTACTCGCCAGGGAATTCACCCTGCGCGAGCAGATCGTCCGCAGGGGTGTCACCCTTCGCCTGTACGTGCGCCACCGCTAGGGCCTGTCCGGCGGATCGGACCCTAGGGAACGTCCGCGCCGGCCGCGTCCAGGGCCGCGGGGTCGAGCGCCGCCGCGTCCAGCGCCGCCGTGAGCCGGTCGAGCCGCGCCTGCAGCTCCCGGATCTCCTCGAGGTTCGCGCCCGTCGCCGCGGCGATCCGGCGCGGCACGCGCAGCGCACGCTCGCGCAGGGCCGTGCCCTCGTCCGTGAGATGGACGTGCACGGAGCGCTCGTCCACCGCACTGCGCTCCCGCCGCACCAGACCGGCCGTCTCCAGCCGCTTGAGCAGCGGGGACAGCGTCCCGGAGTCGAGCCGCAGATGCTCGCCGACCTTCTTCACGGGCAGCTCGCCGTGCTCCCACAGCACCAGCATCACCAGGTACTGGGGGTAGGTGAGCCCGAGGTCCTTGAGGATCACCCGGTACACGCCCCCGAAGGCGCGCGAGGCGGCGTTCAGGGAGAAGCAGATCTGCTGGTCGAGACGGAGGTAGTCCCCGTCGGACGGGGCCTGGGTGCTCGGGGTCGGCATGGCGGTCATGGCTCCAGGATAGCTCTTGCCCGCCATTATGTTGTGCGCAATTGAATTGCGTGCTCTAATTGAGGCCGTGAGGCGGTCGGACCGGCCGCCCCGGCAAGACCTTGACTTGAGAGGGATGGTCTCCATGGACGCGCTCTACACCGCTGTCGCCACCGCCACCCACGGCCGCGAGGGCCGCGCCGTCAGCTCCGACGGCAAGCTCGACCTCCAGCTGGCCATCCCGGTGGAGATGGGCGGCAGTGGCCAGGGCACCAACCCCGAGCAGCTGTTCGCCGCCGGCTACGCCGCCTGTTTCGCCAGCGCCCTCGGCCTCGTCGGCCGCGCCGCGAAGGTCGACGTCAGCGAGGCCGCGGTGACCGGCGAGGTCGGCATCGGCAAGCAGGGCGAGGGCTTCGGCCTGGCCGTCACGCTTCGCGTCGAGCTTCCCGACTCCGTGGACGAGGCCACCGGCCGCAAGCTGGTCGAGCAGGCCCACCAGGTCTGCCCCTACTCCAACGCCACCCGCGGCAACATCCCGGTCGAGCTCGTCATCGAGTAGTTCGGGAGCGAGTGGTCCAGAGGTGGTGACGCCGCTCAGTACCAGCGCCCCGTCAGGGGCGCGGGGCTGTGACATGTGCGGCTTTGCCGCGTGGGCTCGACCGGCCACGGACGACCCGCACCCTGCGCATCACCCGCGGCTTTCCTGCCCACTCCGCGGAGCGACCCTCGCGAGGACCTCGCCCGTACGCCGGCTCCAATCCACCACCGTCGCCTCCTCCGGCACCCGACTCCACCGCGTCAGCAACAGCCATCGCACGTGATACCGCCGCACCACCGCGGAGCGCCGCGCCCGCGTCGACGCGGGGTCGAGGTACCCCCGGACCGCCGCGAGCCGCCGCACCCGCTCCCGTTCGTCCAGTCCCGCGTCCGGCCACACGGGCGCCGCCAGGTTCGGGCCGTAGCCCGGGATCAGGCGGGCGGCGTAGTACCCGTCGGCGATCACCACCTCGCCGGGCTTGATGTGCCGCGCCGCCCAGTCGTACGAGGGCCAGCGCGGCGGCTGGTCGAAACTCACCGGATCGAGTGAACGCGGTACGACGGCACCGGCCTGCACCGTGAGGAAGCCGACGCAGGCGCCGACGGCCGCCACCGCCCCCAGCGCCCGCCGCCACACCGGCCACGGCCGCGCCGCCGCCAGCTCGATCGCGAGCGCGAACTGCGGCGCCACGAGCGCGAGTCCCAGGATCCTGCCGTAGGTGTAGTGCCCGCTGACCCAGCCGTACGCCACCGCCAGGCAGTCCAGCGCGAACATCAACACCAGTGGGTCCCGCCAGGAGCGCCGCGCGCGCAGCCACAGTGCCGGTACCCCGATCAGCGCCAGCCAGAAGTGCCCGGGCACCCCCTCGTACAGCCGCCGGTGCATCGCGTCCGTGCTGTGGTCCCCGGGCAGCGTGAGGACGTCGAAGTACGGCCAGAGGTGGGCGACCATCAGCGCCGCCGCCCCTGTGATCGCCCACCGGGCCGCCACGGCCGCCCGCCATCCCCGCTGCCACCCGGCCACGAACGCCACCGCCCCGAGCGCCGCCGCCGACGCGGTGATCGGATGGACGAGCAGGATCAGGCCGTAGAGGACGCCGAGCCCCTTGTACCCGGACAGGCCCCGCAGCCCGCTCGGGCCGACGTACCGGACCGGGCCGCCGATCCCTCCCGCGAGCGTGCCCGTGAGCGCCCAGGCCCAGAAGGTGAGCCCGATGGCGAACGTCGACGGATAGCCGAGGTTGCCCGTCATCGACATCAGCCCGAGGTAGCCGCTCGACCAGGCCCGCTCGGTGCCCCACAGCAGCACCATCGCGAGCAGCGCGCACACCGGTGCCCAGGGGCGGCGGGGCGCCAGGACGCGCACGAAGCGGCCGACCCCCGTCAGCAGCACCAGCAGGTTCAGCGGCGCCGAGAGCCGGACCACCTCCCAGCCCGCGAGGCCCGTCAGCCGGGCGAAGGCGCCCTGGGCCACGGTGTACGGCGAGTAGAAGGGGCTGCCCTCGCCCGGCAGGTCCGCCGTCGGATGGGCCGGATGCAGGAGGTTCGCCTTGAGGCGCTCGACGACCGCCGCGTGCTGGCCGAAGTCGCAGCACATCGGCACCCGCCAGGAGGCGAGGCACAGCACCAGCCAGAACAGTCCGCCGAAGACCTGATAGGGCGTAGGACGCCAGGGGGTGCCGCCGCGCAGCGCGGTCGCGCCACGGGCGGTCCGCCGGACGGGGAGGTCGACCTCGGTCTGAGCTGTTCGGGTCATTTGTCGTATATGCCCACGGAAGCCAAGGGCTTTGCCGAACTTCACCTCATCGAGCGACTCCGGCGTCCAGCCCGGCGCCCGTCCCGGCGTCCATTGCGGTGTTCGGCCCCGCGTCCGTCCGCAGCGGGCCCGGCACCGTGTCGAGACCCCGCACCCGCGGCCGTACGACCTGTTCCAGCAGCAGCGGAAGTCCCACCACCGGCAGCACCCACGCCAGCACGATCAGCCGGTCGCCGTAGATGTTGATGTCGGGGTGTCCGGCCTGGTTGAGGACGCCGGTGAGCGCTCCCGCGACCAGGAACACCCCGAAGTCCGGACGCTGCCGCAGCGCGCCCCAGGCCCCGGCCAGCAGGGCCGTCGGGAAGAACGGCTGCCAGAGCTCGCGACGCAGCCACTCCACCCAGAAGTTGACCTCGAGGTTGAGGAAATCCGACCACGGACGGCTGCGGTCGGGCCGGGAGAAGTGGGCTGTGAGCAGGTCCTGGAGGGACTCCGACTCGGACGGGTAGCCCAGCACCTTCGCCGCGAGCAGGGTGACGGCGACCCCGCAGGCCGCCACCACCCCCACCTCCCGCAACGGCCGTGCGAGCCTGCGCAGCGGTTGCCGTAGCCCGCCGCGCCGGACGCCCAGCACCGCGCAGGCGCCCGCCAGGCACAGCCCGAGGAACAGCGCCTGCGAGTGCTTGACGGCGAAGAGCGCGGCCAGGGCCCCGCCGACCAGCGCGGTCGCGGCCCGCGTCCGGCCCTGAAGGGCGAGTGCGCAGCCCCACAGCGCGGCCAGTGTCAGGGTCAGCAGCAGGCCCTCGGTCATGGGCCGTATTGCGGTCGTGCCGCACGGCAGGACGTAGAAGAGGGCCTGTCCGGTCAGGGCCGCGACGGTGGGGGCGCGCAGGGTGCGCAGCACCAGGAAGGCGAGTACGCCCCCGGCGACCGTGATGAGGACACTCGACGTCCACAGGCCCCACTTCACGCCGAGGGCGGTGATGAAGGGGACCAGGAAGACCGGGTAGCCGGGGCGCGCCTCGAAGATCCGCATGAAGCGCGGCGGTATGAACGGCACGGTGTGGCCCGCCGTCTGCCCGGCGCTCAGCCGCTTCGACACCCACCCCCACTGGTCGCGCCGGCACTCCTCGACGACCCGCCGGGCGGGGCTCGGCTCGCGGAAGTGGACGACGTTGACGCTCTGGTTGCGGCGCGCGATGGACGCCCGGCCGGCGCAGGCGTAGTCGATGGTGGCCGCGGCCGCCTCGTGCTTGTTCGCGCCGCGCAGACTCAGGGCGTACGAGAGGTAGTTCTTGGTGTCGGGGGTGTCGCGGCCGGTGACGTTCGCGAGCTGGAGCAGGGCGAAGACGGCGGCCAGGACGACCACCCAGAACCGGGGCGGGCGCGGCTTCACGAGCGGGCCGACGACGGTCATGAGGGCGCTCACGACGACGTGAGGACGTCGTGTCCCGCCTGCGCGGGCACCACCGCCGCCGGCACCGGGTGCTCGACGCGCTCGCCGAGCATCAGCGTTCGTACCACCCGCTCGGCCGCCCGCCCGTCGTCGAACGCGCAGAACCGCGTCCGGAACCCGGCCCGCAGCCGCGCCGACTCCTCGTCCCGCCAGGATCCGGACGCGAACAGCCACGCCAGGTCCCGGTAGGAGTGGGCCACATGGCCCGGCGCGTCGGCCGTGATGTCGAAATACGCGCCCCGGCTCGCGGCGTACGCGCCCCAGTCGTCCGCGTGGATCACGATCGGCCGGTCCAGGTTGGCGTAGTCGAACATCAGGGCCGAGTAGTCCGTGACCAGCACGTCGGAGGCGAGCATCAGGTCCTCGACGTGCGGCTCGTCGGTCGCGTCGAGCACGACCCCGCGCCGGTGCAGCTCGGACAGGCCCATCCCGCGCGAGGGGCCGTCCGTGAGCGAGGGGTGCAGCCGTACGAGGAGGGTGTGGCCCTCGCCGAGGTCGTCGGCGAACCGGGCGAGGTCGATCCGGTCGACGAGGCCGCCGCGGACGTAGTCGCGCCGCGTCGGCGCGTACAGCACCACCCGGTGGCCGGCCGGGATGCCGAGGCGGGCGCGGACCGCCGCACCGTCCTCGGGCCGGGCCCGTACGAGGACGTCGTTGCGGGGGCTGCCGGTGCGCAGCGAGGTGAAGTGGCAGGGGTAGGCGCGGTCCCAGACCAGTTCGGAGTGGCGATTGGCGACCAGGCTGTAGTCCCAGCGGTCGGCGCGGCGCAGCATCTGCGGCACGTCGAAGCCGTGCCGGGCGCCGGGCTTGTCGCGCAGGTCGGCTCCCATGTACTTCAGCGGGGTGCCCTGGTGGGTGTGCACATGGACGCTGCCCGCGCGCTTGACCAGGGTGCCGGGCCAGTTGACGTTGTTGATCAGGTACGTGGCGCGGGCGGTGACCCGGCGGTAGCCGAGCGAGTCCGGCAGGACGTACTCGACGCCGGGCGGCAGCAGCGGCACCTGGTCCTCGCGCACCACCCACACCCCCCGGACGTGCGGGGCGAGTTCGCGCGCCGCGTGGTAGATCGCGCCCGGGTCGCCGAGCACCCCGCGGTGCGAGAACGCCGAGTACACCGCGAGG
This sequence comes from Streptomyces sp. GbtcB7, assembly GCF_019091445.1. Classification (NCBI taxonomy): domain Bacteria; kingdom Bacillati; phylum Actinomycetota; class Actinomycetes; order Kitasatosporales; family Streptomycetaceae; genus Streptomyces; species Streptomyces sp. GbtcB7. Next base: position 514,239 of record NZ_JAGXJM010000004.1, on the reverse strand, counting down.
TCCGGGTCCAGCGGCCGGTGTTCGTGCGCCGCGGACCAGCCGCTCTTGACCCGGGTGGCCGCCACCTTGCGCACCTGGAGCCCGCGCCGCCCGAGTTCCGCGCCGAGCCGGCCGGACTGGCGCCGGGCGAGGTAGGTCGCGTAACCGCCCTGGAGGACGCGCAGTTCGCGCGGCACCGGGCCGCCGCCCTTGTGCTTGCGGAAGAGGGCGGCCGTGCGCCGGAAGAACTCGCCCTTGTCGGACGCGGGCAGCCGGTCCGGCTTGGCGAGGATGTCCAGACAGTGTTCGCCCATCTTGCGGTGCAGGAACGGGCGCCAGCTCGACAGCCGCGGGCGGGAGTCGACGAAGGCGAAGACGCGCTCGTACTGGTCGTGGATGTCGAAGTGCTTGCGGCTGGTGGTGGACAGGATGTTGCCCTGGCGGCGCTGCCGGTAGTTCAGGCAGATCCGGTCCAGCGTGGCGATCCGCTCCGCGCTGAGCAGGACCGGGAAGGTCCAGGGGGTGTCCTCGTAGTAGCCGGGCGGGAAGGTGAAGCCCTCCCGCTCGACGAACGCGCGGCGGTAGACCTTGTTCCACACGACCATCAACAGGTCGAGGATCTCCGGGTGTTCGGCGGCCGTGAAGCAGCCGTCGCCGCCCTCGGCCAGCACCTGCGCGAGGACGTTGCGGCGCGTACCGCCCCACCAGTAGGTGCGCGCGTAGTCGAAGACCAGCACATCGGGGTCGGCCGTCTCGTCGAGGCGGTCGGCCATGGCGCGCAGGGCGCCCGGCGTGAGGGTGTCGTCGCTGTCGAGGAAGAAGAGGTAGTCCCCCGTCGCGTACGGCATTCCGGCGTTGCGGGCGCGGCCGAGGCCCACGTTCCGCGGCAGGTGCAGCACCCGCAGGCGCGGTTCGCGGGCCGCGTACTCGTCGAGGATCGCGCCGCAGCCGTCCGGTGAGCAGTCGTCGACCGCGATCACCTCGATGTCGGTGTACGACTGATCCAGGACCGAGTCGAGGCACTCGCGCAGAAAGCCCTGCACCTTGAAGACGGGGACGATGACGCTGAAGCGGGGCACGTCAGCTCCTTACGAGGGTGGACGCGGCGGGGGCCGGAAGGCGCTCGGCGAGCGGGATCACCGGCGGGATCGCCTCGGGCGGCCGGCCCAGCAGCACTCTGCGGACGACCCGCTCGGCGGCCTGCCCGTCGTCGAACTGGCAGAAGCGCTCACGGAACGCGGCCCGCAGGGCCCGCGAGGAGTCGTCCGCGTAGGAGCGGTCGCGGAAGGCCCCCGCGAGCTCCCCCGGGGTGCGCACCACCGGGCCCGGCGGTGCCTCCATCAGGTCGAAGTAGACGCCCCGCGTCTCCCGGTAGACCTCCCAGTCGTCCGCGTACACGACGATCGGGCGGTCGAGGTTGGCGTAGTCGAACATGATCGACGAGTAGTCCGTGATCAGCGCGTCGGCGGCCAGACAGACGTCCTCGGAGGACCGGTGCCGGGTCACGTCGATGATCCGGCCGCTGCCCCTGCGCCTGCCCTCGTCGTAGAAGTAGTGGGCGCGCAGCAGCACGACGAACTCGTCGCCGATCTCCTCGCAGAAGGCCTCCAGGTCGAGCCGGGACTCGAAGCCGGTGCTGTAGTCGCGGTGCGTGGGCGCGTACAGGAGGGCGGTCCTGCCCTCGGGGACGCCCAGCCGGGCGCGGACGCGGGCCACGTCCTCGGCGGTCGCCGTGTAGTAGACGTCGTTGCGCGGATAGCCGTATTCCAGGGCCTCGTACGTGCCCGGGAAGGCCCGCTCCCACATCTGGGTGGAGTGCCGGTTGGAGGAGAGGTTGTAGTCCCAGCGGTCCATCCGGGCCAGCAGCTTGGCGAAGCTGCCGGTCGCGGCGGCCACGATCGGATACGTCGACTGGTCGACGCCCATCGTCTTCAGCGGCGTGCCGTGCTGGGTCTGCAGATGCACGCTGCCGGGCCGCTTGACGACATCGTCCGCGAAATTGGCGTTGTTGACCAGGTACTTGGCACGGGCCAGCACCTCCCAGGCGCGCGGGCTGCCGATCACCGCGTGGTCGACACCGTCCGGGACCTGGTCCACCGCGTCGGCCTCGACCAGGAACACCGAGCGCAGATGCGGGGCGAGTTCGAGGGCCTTGGCGTGGATCGCGGCCGGGCTGCAGGCGTAACCGCGGCCCCAGTAGGCGCAGTACACGACGAGGTTCTCGTCGAGGGGGAGGCGCAGTTGCGCGGCGTACCGCGCGCGGGCGCTCAGCCGACGGGGGCGCGGCAGTTTCCCCCAAGCTCTCGACTTCGCTCGACCAGGGGGGACCCCCATTCCGGCCCTCGTCATCCGCCGGCTGACGCCGCGCAGCGCGCGGAAGGCGCTGTACGCCCCGGCCGCCAGGAGCCGGTACTGCACCCCGATCCGGCCCGGCGGCGGCCGGAACCCGGCGGGCCGGTGGCGCCGGTAGAGCCGGCCCGCGCGCCGGAAGAAGGCCCGGCGCCGGTGCAGCGGAAGCCGGTTCGGATGGGCGGCCGACTTCAGCACCGCCGCGAAGAGGTCACCGAACAGCGCCCGCGACCGCTCCACGGACAGCTTCTCCTCGGCCGCCCGGCTCAGCACCAGGTCGACCTGGTCGAGGAGCTGGAACTGGTGCTCGCCCGGCGTGTTCAGGAGGCTGCCCTGCCGCCGCAGCCGATGCCGTACGACGACCTGGCGCAGCACCGCCACCCGCCCGGCGGCGACCGTCACCAGGCCGCCCCAGCCGAGATCCGTGAAGTGCCCCGGGGGGAAGGCGAGGCGCCGCTCCCGCAGGAACGCCCGGCGGTAGGCCGCGCTCCACGCCGGAAGGCCCGCCCCGGTCAGCCGCGGCGCCCGGTCCGGGGTGAACACCCCCTCCGGGGCCTTCGGGAGGGGCGGTGTGCTGGTCTCGACGTCCCACCAGTGGACGCGTTCGTGTCCGAAGTAGAGGACGTCCGCCTCCTCGGGCTCCTTCTGGAGTTTGTGGTCCAGGGCGGCCAGTGCGCCCGGCACCAGGACGTCGTCGCCGTCGAGGAAGAGCAGATACGTGCCGCTCGCCGCCCCGGTCCCGGTGTTGCGCGCCCCGCTCAGTCCGTCCGCGGGCGGTGAGTGGACCGGGGCGACCCGGGAGTCCCGCGCGGCGTACCCGGCGGCGACCTCGCCCGCCGGGGAGTCCGGCCCGTCGCAGACCGGGATCAGCTCGAAGTCGCCGAAGGACTGGTCGAGGACCGAGTCCAGTGCGAGGGCCAGCCGCCCGGCGACTCCATGAGTAGGGACGATGATGCTGAAGCGGGGCATTCTGCTCTTTCTCTGCTTACTTCACTGGGCTTACTTCTCTGGTTGCTTCTCGGGCTACTGCTGGGGCGCCGGTGGGTGTCAGCGCCCGGGCCGCCCGGCGGGGCGCCAGGTGACGGGTCTCGTCGGTGTGGGCCGGGAGGGGCTGGAGGGCATGCCTGCTCCGGTTCAGAGGGTCTCGGCGACGGGGACGGGGGTGCCGGGCGCGGGCACGGTGGCCAGGAGGGTCCGGGGACGGGCGGCGGCGGCCGACGGGACCGGGTGGCGCTGCGCGGGCGGCAGTACCCGTGGCAGCCCGGCACTCTCGCCCAGCACGACATGGCGTACGACCCGCTCGGCGGCGCGCCCGTCCTCGTACGGGCAGAACCGCTCGCGGAACGCGGTCCGCAGCTGGGCCGAACGGGAGCCGCGCCAGTGGCCGGTCGCGAAGATGTCGATCAGCTCGTCCTCGCTGCGCGCGACCGCGCCCGGCGGAAAGTCCCGCAGGTCGAAGTAGGTGCCCCGGGAGGCCTGGTACGCCTCCCAGTCGTCCGCGTGGATCACGATCGGCCGGTCCAGGACCGCGTAGTCGAACATCAGGGAGGAGTAGTCGGTGACCAGCGCGTCCGAGGCCAGGCAGAGGTTCTCGATGCTCGGGTGGTCGGAGACGTCGATGAGCCGGGCCCCGGAGCGGTTGCTCAGCGCGGCGGCGTACGAGTGGTGGGCGCGGGTCAGGACGACGAACCGGGGGCCCAGCCGGCGCAGGACGCGCTCCAGGTCGAGGGCGAGACGCTGGGTGCGACGGTAGTCGCGGTAGGTCGGCGCGTACAGGACGGCGACCGTGCCCTCGGGGATGCCGAGGGACTGCCGCAGCCGGGTGACGTCCGTCGAGGACGCCCGCTGGAAGACGTCGTTGCGGGGGAGGCCGTACTCCAGCGTCGTGTACGCGGCGGGGAAGACGCGCTCCCAGATCAGGGTGGAGTGGCGGTTGCCCGACAGGCAGTAGTCCCACTTGTCGGCGCTGCGCAGCAGCTCGGCGAAGTCGGTGTCACGGGCGGCCGCCGGGCGGTCCTGGAGGTCGAGGCCCATGTACTTGAGCGGGGTGCCGTGCTGGGTCTGGATCATGATCTGGCCGGGGCGCTTGACCAGCCGACGGTCGAAGTTGACGTTGTTGACGAGGTACTTGGAGCGGGCGAGCGCCGTCCAGTACGCCGTCGTACCGGGCCGCAGGCGGCGCGTCGAGGCCGGGATCGTGTGGTGGTGCTCGGGGTGCGCGATCCATGCCGTACGGATGTGCGGGGCGAGTTCGCGGAACGCGGACTCCAGGGCGCCCGGGTTGCAGCCGTGGCCGCGCCCCCAGTAGCTGGAGAAGACGGCGCGGTCGGCGCGCAGCGGCAGGCGGAGCTGGACGCGGTAGTGGAACTGGAGGGCGCCGCCGCGGACCTTGCGCAGCAGTCCCTTGACGCCACGCAGCGCCTTCTTGTGGGTACTCGTGGCCAGGCCGAGCAGCCGGTACGTGCGGTGGTTGCCGAGCCGGACCAGGGCGTGCCGGAGGCGGGTGCGGGGGCGGACGGGGGCGCCCGGGGCACGGTAACGGCGGTAGTGGGTGCGGGCCTTGCGCAGGAACTCGGCGCGGGTGCCGCGCGGCAGCCGGCCCCGCTTGGTGAACACCGTGGAGAGGTGGTCGACCATGCGGCGGAACAGGACCGGACGCCAGCGTGCCAGCTCCGGGTGCGCGTCGAGATGCGCGAAGACGCGGTCGTACTGCTCGAAGATGTCGAAGTGCTTGCGGCTGCTGGTGCCGAGGATGTTGCCCTGACGGCGCTGGCGGTAGTGCACACAGACCCGGTCGAGGGTGGCGATCGTCTCGGCGGAGATCAGCGCCGGGTAGGTCCAGGGGGTGTCCTCGTAGTAGCCGGGCGGGAAGGAGAGGCCCGCACGCTGCACGAACTCCCTTCGGTACGCCTTGTTCCACACCACCATCAGGACCCTGAGCAGCCCCGGCCGGTCGTCGAGCCGGAAGGGCGCGGGTCCCCGCTCGCTGAGCTGCTCCGCGAAGTGGTTGCGGACGATGTCCCCGTTCCAGTAGGTGCGCGCGTAGTCGTAGACCAGGACGTCCGGTTCGGCGGTCTCCTTCAGCCGGTCGGCGATCGCGTGCAGGGTGTCTGGGGTGAGGGTGTCGTCGCCGTCCAGGAAGAGCAGGTAGTCGCCGGTGGCGTGTTCGAGACCCGCGTTGCGGGCGAGGCCGAGGCCCACGTTCCCCGGCAGGCGGACGGGGCGGACCCGGGAGTCACGGGCGGCGAACTCGTCGATGATCGCGCCGCAGGCGTCGGGCGAGCAGTCGTCGACGGCGATCAGTTCGAGGTCCGGATAGGACTGCTCCAGCACGGATTCGAGGCATTCGTGCAGGTACGCCTGAACCTTGTACGCGGGGACGATGACACTGAACCTGGGCAAGGGACATCCATGGGTCGGCGCGGGCATACTGCCCGGCAACGGCCGAAGGGGTGACTTGGTTACGCCAGATGTGGCATACGGGGGATTCTGGGTGAACGCCGAGGGGCGAACCGGTGTCCGGCTCGCCCCTGATGTGGTTATTTGTCCGGCTACTTCACCGCGCCCGCCATCACCCCGGACACGAACTGGCGTTGGAACGCGAAGAACACGGCCAGCGGGATGACCATCGAGATGAAGGCGCCGGGCGCCAGCACGTCGATGTTGTTGCCGAACTGGCGTACCTGGGTCTGGAGTGCGACCGTGATCGGCTGGCTGCCCGCGTCGGAGAACACCAGCGCGACCAGCATGTCGTTCCACACCCACAGGAACTGGAAGATGCCGAGCGAGGCGATCGCGGGACCGCCGAGTGGCATCACGACCCGTAGGAACAGGCGCAGTTCACCCGCGCCGTCGAGCCGGGCCGCCTCCAGCAGCTCCCGGGGGATCTCCGCGAAGAAGTTCCGCAGCAGGAACACCGCGAAGGGCAGACCGAAGCCCACGTGGAAGAGGATCACCCCGAAGATCGTGCCGAAGATGCCGATCTTGCCGAAGAGTTCGGCGATCGGGATCAGCGCCACCTGCACGGGGACGACCAGCAGGCCGACCACCGCCAGGAACCACCAGTCGCGGCCCGGGAACTCCATCCAGGCGAAGGCGTAGCCCGCGAGCGCGCCGATGACGACGACGAGGACGGTCGCCGGGACGGTGATCAGCACCGTGTTCCCCAGCGAACCGGTGATGTCACCGTTCTCCAGGAGCTTCTGGTAGCTGTCCACGGTGAGCTGGGAGGGCTCGCTGAAGACCTTCCACCAGCCGGACGCGCTCATGTCCTCCGGTGTGCGCAGCGAGGACAGCAGCAGCCCGATCGTCGGCACCAGCCAGAACAGGCCGACGAGGAGAAGGAAGACCCGGACGATCCCGCCGCTGACACCGCTCGCGAGCCGTGAGCCGAGCGACTGCCGGGTCTTGACGCCGGTGCCGGGCGCGGTCTTCGTGAGACCGCCGACTTGGGTGGTCATCGCCGTACCTCCCGCCGCAGACGACGCACGTTGAACCACACCACCGGGATCACGAGCAGCAGCAGGAACACCGCGATCGCGCTCGCGATGCCCGGCTGGTCCTCGGAGAAGCCCTTCCGGTACAGCTCCAGGGCCAGCACGTTCGCGTCGTCCTGGGAGGAGCCCGGCGGGATGATGAAGACCAGGTCGAAGACCTTCAGCACGTTGATCATCAGCGTGACCAGGACGACGGCGAGGACGGGCGCGAGCAGCGGCACGGTGACCCTTCGGAACACCTGCCACTCGTTCGCCCCGTCCACCCGCGCCGCTTCGAGGAGTTCACGCGGCACGCCCGCGAGCCCCGCCGCGATGAGCACCATGGCGAAGCCGGCCCACATCCAGACGTACGCTCCGATCACGGCCGGGGTGACGAGCGACGGGCCGAGCCAGTCGACGCCGTTGTACGGCTCACGGAAGTTGCTCGCCGGAAGCCGCAGTTGAGCCCCGTCCGCCTTCTCGGAGAGCGTGAAGGTGCCGTCGTCCCGTACCTTCGCCGAATCGACGACCTTGCCGTCCTTCACCGCCTCGATCTTCATGCCCGGGTAGCCGAGTTCGCCCGGGTCGACCTGGCCGAGCCTGCCGACGCCCTTGCCCCGGGTGAAGTCCTGCCAGGCGGTGCCGGTGACCTTGCCGGGCTCGGACGGTGCCTGTACGGCCTTCTTCGCGCCGCCCGGCATCTTGTCGGGGGCGACGCCGACGAGGGGAAGGGAGACGGACTGCCCGGCGTGCACGGCCTGTTGGGTGAGGAACCCGCCCTTCTCCGGCCGGAGCGGCGACTGCCGTCCCGGGTGGGCGTTCGGGAACGCCGACGACTCGGCGAAGGTGTCGTGCACCCCCACCCAGACCGCGTTCGCGACCCCCTTGTGCGGGTCCTGGTCGTACACCAGCCGGAAGATGATCCCCGCGGCGAGCATCGAGATCGCCATCGGCATGAAGACGACCAGCTTGAACGCCGTGCCCCAGCGGACCCGTTCGGTGAGGACCGCGAAGACGAGACCGAGCGCGGTCGCGACGGTGGGCGCGAACACGACCCAGATGACGTTGTTCTTGAGGGCGGTACGGATGCCGTCGTCGGTGAACAGCGCCTTGTAGTTGTCGACCCCGGCGAAACCGTCGCCGGACTGGTTGAGGAAGCTGCGGATCAGCGAGTACCCGATCGGGTAGACCACGAGCGCGCCGAGCAGCACGAGACAGGGCAGCAGGAACAGCACCGCCACGGTCCTGCGGGTGCCGGTCACGCTCTTGCGTGTGCGGGCCGGAGGAACCGGTGCGGTTCCTCCGGCCGTTGCCGACGTCATCGCCGGATCAGCTTCCGCTGCCGTACGCCGCCGCCGCGTCCTTCTCCAGCGTCGCCTGGGTGCCCGCGACGTCGGTCGGGTTCTTCAGGAAGTCCTGGAGGTCCTTCCACTCACCCTTGCCGGGCGTTCCGCCGAAGGCCTGCGGGGCCTGGTCGGACATGTCGAAGCGGAAGTCGTCGCCCGACGCGATAAGGGACTTGGCGATCTTCTGCTGCACCGCGTTCGGGTACGCCGAGTTCGGCACGTTCTTGTTGGGGGAGAGGTAGCCGCCCAGCTTGGCCTGGATCGTCGCCGCGTCCGGGGAGGCAAGGAAGGTGGCCAGCGCCTGCGCCGCCTTGGAGTCCTTCAGGATGACGGCCGCGTCGCCGCCGGAGACCACGGGCGCCGCGCTGCCCACGGCCGGGAACGGGAACACCTTCGCGTCCGTGCCCACCTTGGCCTTGGTCTCGCCGATGTTGACCTGTGCGAAGTCGCCCTCGAAGACCATGCCCGCCTTGGGCTGGTCGCCGCCGGTGAAGGTCTGGGTGACGGAGCCCGGGAACTCCGTCTGCAGGGCGCCGTTCGCGCCGCCCGCGATGTAGTTCTTCTTGCCCCAGATCCCGGCGAGGGTGGTGAGGGCCTGCTTGACGGACGGATCCGTCCACTTGATCTTGTGCTGGCTCAGTTGGTCGTACTTCTCCGGGCCCGCCTGGGAGAGATACACGTTCTCGAACCAGTCGGTGAGGGTCCAGCCGTCGGCGCCGCCGACGGAGAACGGGGTGACACCGGAGTCGTAGACCGTCTGCGCGGTCGTCAGCAGGTCCTGCCAGGTCTGGGGCTCCTTCGCGCCCGCGTTCTCGAAGACCTTGGCGTTGTACCAGATCAGCGACTTGTTGGCGGCCTTGTAGTACACGCCGTACTGCTTGCCGCCCACCTTGCCGATGTCCTGCCAGCCCTGCGAGTAGTTCTTGGCGAGCTCGGCCAGGGCCTCGGGGCCGAGGGGTTTGGCCCACTTCTTGTCGACGGCCTGCTTGATGGCGCCGGGCTGCGGGAGCAGCGCGACGTCCGGCGGCTGGCCGCCCGCGATCTTCGAACCGAGGAAGTTGATGATCGGGTCCTGGGCCGCCACGAAGGTCACCTTCGCGCCGGTGCGCTTCTCGAACTCCGCGAGGACCGTCTTGAAGTTCTTCTGCTCTTCGCCGGTCCAGACGGCGGCGACTTCGAGGCTCTCGCCGTCGAGCTTGGGGAGGGTGACGGTGTCGCCGCTCGCACTGGCGCTGCTCGTACCGCCGTTTTCCTTCTTGTCCTTGCTGCCACCGCCGCACGCGGTGAGGGCGAGCGCGACGGCGACGGCGGCTGCGGCGGCCTGTGCGGCCCTGGGTGACCTGCGGTGGTGTGCGGCTCTGCGTGACCTGTGCGTCGAGTGGTTGGGCGACTTGTGTGTACGAAGAGCTCTGTGCATCACTGCCCCGTTCTCGTTCTTCGTCGAACGTCCGGCGCTGTCCCGTGCGCTCTGGTCTACGCCCGGGGCATCGAGGGCGGCAAGAGCGCCTGCGCTGTCAAGTGGGTGATCGTGATTGGGTCGTGACGTGGGCGGCTGTGCGAAGGCGGTGCGGACTCTGTGCGGCGCGGGCGCTCCGGCGGTGGAAGTGGCGCGAGGAGGACTCGAACGCCGGGTGATGGCGGGTCAGTCGGGCGGCGTGAGGTGGACGGGTCCGGTGTGGACAGCGCCGTCGAGGGGGCTGCCGTCGGTGCGGGTGCCCGCGGTGAAGGCGCCGTCGGTGAGGACGGGCACGGTCGTACTCGCGTCCACCTCGACCGCGATCGCCACGTCGTCGGCGAAGCCGCTCCGGGCCAGTTCCAGGGCGGAGGAACAGGCGGCCACGGCACCGGCCGCGTCGGGGGTCCCGGTGAAGGCGGTCCGTGCGGCCGCCGCCTCGGGCGACAGAGGTCCGGCGCCGCCCGTCGCCTGGAGTGCGGCGATGACCGCTCCGGCCCTCATCAGGTCCTCCAGCCCCGGCCGCAGGCTGCCGTCCGGCCAGCGCTCGCCCGCGGCGATCACGGCGAGGGGTCGTTCCAGGGTTCCGTGACCATGGAGCGCCAGCCATCGGCCGACGGCCGACGCGTTGCGCAGACAGCCCGCGACCACGGTCGAGCCGCCCGCCGCCGCGGCGATGGCGGATCCATTGGGCGAGGGGAGGACGAGCCGGGGGGTGAACGGGGCCCGCCGGAGCGCGGCGGGGGACAGCGACCAGGGAGAGGCCGCGGTGACCGCCCGCCGTCCGACCGCCAGTTCCGCGGCGTTGTCCCGGGCGAAGACGGACGCCGTCTCGTCCCGCCAGGCATAGGGGTGGACCCGGGTCCCCGCCTCGACGGCGACGTTCACGGAGGTGCTGAACGACAACACGTCCACCACCACGAGGCATCCGACCCCGTCCGCGACCCGCTCCGCCCCACCGGCCCCCCACTCGAACCGGACCCCGTACTCCTGCTGCAGATACCAGTCGCTCATGTCATTCATGTCATTCATGTCCGTCATGAGGGCCGAGTGTCGCGTACGGCCGTCGAAGACCTACAGCAACGACGGCATCTCCACCGCCGCCACCGACCTCGCCGCCCGCTCCAGCGCGCTGGCCAGCAGGGCCAGGTCCGTGGGGCCGTTGCCGAGTTCGCGGACCGGGCGGCGGGCCGGGGGGTCGCCCATGCGGTGCCATTCGAGGGGGACGACCGTGGGGCGGAGGGTGGCCGTGCGGGGGATGCGGCCCGTGACCCGGCCGGCCTGGAAGGGCGTGAGGCGACCGTCGGGAGTGGACAGACGGCCCCGGCCGGGGGCGGGTTCGTCCGCGCCGGGGGACACCGGGTCGAGGGAGATACGGAGCGAGGCGGCGCGGCCCAGTTCGGTGGTCGCCGTGCGGCCGTCGTCCGCGGCGGCCGCCACAAGGTGCACACCGAGGCGGTCACCCTCGCGGGCGACGGCCTCCAGAGCCCGTACGACCGAACCGGCCGCCGGTCGTCCCGGGGAGCCCAGCGCGGGGGAGAGCAGCGCGTCCAGGTCGTCGATGATGACGAAGAGACGGGCCAACGGGGGGCCCGGCTCCGTCCGTTCGCGGGCAGCCGCCGGGCGCAGCCGCAGGGTCGAACTGGGGGGCGCGTCGAGATCCGCGGCGCCGGAGGCGGAGGGAGAGACGGAGGGGGAGGCGGAGCCGGGCTTCGCTCCCGGGGAGGGTTTGGGGGTGCGCTGGGCGACCATCCGGCCCGACACCTCGCCGCGCGTGTGCCACTCCGCGAAGCCGAGCCGGCCCAGGAGCTCGGCCCGCCGCTTCAGCTCGGCGCTGAGTGCCTGGGCGAACTCCCGCATCCGCACGGGGTCGTTGGCGGTGAGGTGGGTGGTGACGTGGGGCAGGTCCGTACAGACCCGCAGCCCCTCCGCTCCTTGGCCCGCGCCGTGGCCCCCGGTGCTGTCCCGTCCGTCCATCAGCACGATCCCGAGCCGGTCGGGGCGCTCCGCGGCGGCCAGGGACGCGGCGATCGCGCGGAGCAGCTCCGTACGACCGCTGCCGGGCGGGCCCTCTATCAGCAGGTGCGGGCCCTCGGCGGGGAGGTCCACGGCGACGGGGCCGCGCGGGCCGGCGCCGAGGACGGCCCGGCCGCGGCCGCCGAGCGCCTCCGCGTCGTCCGCCGCGTCCGCCCAACGCGCCATGAGTGATGCCGGGGTGGCCCGGGCCAGTCCCAACTCGTCCAGCAGACGGGCCGCTTGAGGGAGCGGCGCGGACACGCGCGCGTGGCGGTCGGCGTGCGCCCCGTCCGTACGGAGGGGGGCCAGTGCGCGCGCGAAACGCTCCGCCCAGGCCAGTGACACCGCGTCCACCGCGGCGACCGTGCCGTGCCCCACGGGCCCGTCGGATCCCACCCGCATCAGCCGCAGCGCCGTCGCCACATCCCCGCTGAGCAGCGCGACCGCCCCGCACTCCCGGAACGCCGGTGATGCCTCGCAGGCCGCCTCGTACGTCTCCGTCACCGGGGACGCGGGCGACGCGGACACGGTCTCGGCCAGACACACCACGTGTATGCCCGCCCGCGCGCCCTCGTGCGTCAGCCGCAGCACCGCCTCCCGTACGTCGGCGCCTCCGGGGTCCCCGTCCACGACGAGCACGGTGAACGGCCCCTCGAAGTCCAGGTCGGCGCCCGTCGGGTCCTCGTCGCGGGCCCAGGACGGGCGCCGTGCGCCGCCCCGCGCGTCCACGGGGACGCGATCGGCCTTGTCGTACGCGCCCCGGGTGCCGCCCGTTTCGGTCAGCTGGTCCTCCAGGCGGCGCAGGAGCTCGTCCGTGCGGGCCGTCGCCTGCTCGCGGTCGTAGGCGAGGAGGAGACGGCAGTCCTGGCCGTGGGTAGGGCGCAGATGCGGGAGCCAGCCGAGCCAGGACCACTCGGCGGTGCGCTCTTCCACAGGGCGGGAGCGGTCCGCGCTGATCAGGACGATGTCGAGAGCGTCGGGGGAGTGCAGCGCGGCGAGCTGGGCGACCACCGAGCGGGTCAGCCCGGCCAGCCGCGCCCGCGGCCCCGCCAGGCCCAGCGAGCCGACCTCCCGCAGGCCCGCGGTCACCGGCACCGCGGGCACCAGCCCCGAACCGTCGGGGGCCGCCCGGTCCGCCGTGCCCAGCCGCACCGTCAGCGTCTCCGGGTGGCCCGGGCCGCGCTCCCACAGCCGGGGTCCCGGACCCAGCGCGGTGAGCAGCAGCGTCGCGGGGTCGGGCCAGCTCTCCGGGGCCTGCGTGGGCTGGGAGGCCGCCAGGAACTCCGCCGCCCCGTCGTCCCCGTCCGTGTCGTACGGATCTCCCGGTCCGGTGCCCGGCAGTTCGCCCCGGGCGCCGGTCAGCCGACGCGCCCACGCGCCGAACCCGCTCCGCTTGCGCACCCCCGGCGGTACGTCGGTACCCCGTGTGGGCGTGCCTTTGCTGGTGCCCGGCTCCGGACCGGCCGCGGCCCCGGGCGTGGCTCCGTCCCCCGACGTGTCGGGGCCGGACGGCCGCGCGGGCCTGCTCTCGATCCGGGGTGCCCGGCCCTGCTCGGGCACGACCGGGCCGTGCTCCTGTCCTCCGGGGACGCCGCCCGCGGCTCCCCACTCCGCCGATCCGAAGCCGTGATGTGTGTCACCGACGGGTGGCACGGGCAGCGCGCCGGCACCGGAGCCGCCCCCCGCGCGCGCGTGGGGCACGACAGGAGCGGAAGGACCGGCGGGGGCGGCGGAGGTCGACGAGGGGCCGGGTCCGGTGGGCGGCTTCGGGCGGGTGGCCGTACCGGTGAGGGTGGTGACCCTGACGTGGCCCTCCCCGTCCGGCGTCGTGCCCATCGGATCCGCGCCACCGGGCGGAGCCAGTCGCAGGGCGGACTCGCCGACGCGCAGCAGCGCGCCCTGCCCGAAGCGGACCGGGCGGGTGCCGACCTGGGTGCCGTCCAGCGTCGTGCCGTTCGTCGAGCCCAGGTCGGCGACCGAGACGCGGCCCTCGGGGGTGACCGTGACCGCGCAGTGCAGGCGGGAGACGTCGGGATCGTCCAGCGGGACGTCCGCGTCGGCGGAGCGGCCGATGTCGATCCGGCCGCCGTGCAGCAGGTGGACGCCGCCCGCGTCGGGGCCCGCGACGACATGGAGCCGGGCCGCGACCCCGTCCACGTCGGGACCGGGTTCGGCGGGGCATCCCAGGGACAGCACGGCGCCGTCCGTCAGGGGCGGCTCGCCCAGTGTGCAGCGCTGGCCGTCGAGGCGCTCGGCGCCCGCGTACAGCACGACGGGTCCTCCGCCGAGCTCTCGGCCGCGGTCGTGCTGGCCTGCGCCCTCACCGCCGACCGCCGAGGCCAGACCCGCCGCCACCGCCGCCAGCGCCGTCCCGGCGGGAGCGGTGACCAGCACATCGCAGGCCGCGGCTCGCCCCCGCGGCTCCGAGGGCGAGCCCAGCGGGTCTACGACGGTCAGCCGGATCTGCATCGCCGCCAGCGGTCCCTTCCGCGCAGGCGCCCGCGAGGAGAGCGAGGCTGTGCCGCGGTCCCCCACCGCAGATTCCCCCACCGCACACGGGCACGTCGGCCAGTACTGAAGGCATCCTCGCACCTGTCACTGACAACACGCCCGCCACCCACCGGCAAGTGATCTTGATTGGTCGGCTCTGCCCGTAAAAGTGCCTGACCAGTGCCCGACCGGTGCCCGCTTGAGATCGGTCACGTCGCCCCCGCGGGCGCCGATCGGCAACCAACCGCCGAATGCGAGCGTCTTTCCATCGAACATGTACGGGAACGCGTACGTAAGCGCTTATGCGAAGCACAGGTGCTTATGGGAAGCAGTGGGAAGCACAGGAAGACGACAGTCCGGTGCCAAGTGTCTCGGCACTACAGTGGAGCGGAAACCGCCACGGCACGCTGACGACGGCGGACGGACCAGGCAAGCAAGCAACAGGGAGCGCATGACGTGCGGCCGGTAGGGAGCAAGTACCTCCTTGAGGAGCCGCTTGGGCGCGGCGCCACAGGCACTGTCTGGCGAGCCCGCCAGCGGGAGACCGCGGGCGCCGAGGCGGCCGTCGCCGGCCAGCCCGGCGAGACCGTGGCGATCAAGGTCCTCAAGGAAGAGCTCGCCAACGACGCGGACATCGTGATGCGGTTCCTCCGGGAGCGCTCCGTCCTGCTGCGCCTGACCCACCCGAACATCGTGCGGGTACGGGACCTCGTCGTCGAGGGCGACCTGCTCGCCCTGGTCATGGACCTGGTCGACGGCCCCGACCTGCACCGCTATCTGCGCGAGAACGGCCCGTTCTCGCCCGTCGCCGCCGCCCTCCTCACCGCCCAGGTCGCCGACGCGCTCGCCGCCAGCCACGCCGACGGCGTCGTGCACCGCGACCTGAAGCCCGCGAACGTCCTGCTCAAGCAGGACGGCGGTCAGATGCACCCGATGCTCACCGACTTCGGCATCGCCCGGCTCGCCGACTCCCCGGGCCTCACCCGGACCCACGAGTTCGTCGGCACGCCCGCGTATGTCGCGCCGGAGTCCGCCGAGGGACGCCCGCAGACGTCCGCCGTCGACATCTACGGCGCGGGCATCCTGCTGTACGAGCTGGTCACCGGGCGTCCGCCGTTCGCCGGCGAGTCGGCCCTCGAAGTGCTGCACCAGCACCTGAGCGCCGAGCCGCGCCGCCCCTCCACGGTCCCGGACCCCCTGTGGACCGTCATAGAGCGCTGCCTGCGCAAGAACCCGGACGAGCGGCCCAGCGCCGAGA
Source organism: Streptomyces sp. GbtcB7 (assembly GCF_019091445.1). Classification (NCBI taxonomy): domain Bacteria; kingdom Bacillati; phylum Actinomycetota; class Actinomycetes; order Kitasatosporales; family Streptomycetaceae; genus Streptomyces; species Streptomyces sp. GbtcB7. Next base: position 498,873 of record NZ_JAGXJM010000004.1, on the reverse strand, counting down.
ACCTCGCCCGCGGGCTGCGCACCGTCGCCCAGGGCATCGGTGTGCACGCCAACTCCGCGCAGATCGCCGCCGCGGAGGGCGTGGGCGCACTGCTCGCCCCCGACCCGGCGCCGGCCGCGGTGCCGGGCGTGCCCGGCGCGGCCGACCCCACGCAGGTGCTGCCGCACAGCGCCCCGGGGGCCTACGACCCGAACGGCGCGACCAGCGTCCTGCCGCACACCGGCGCCCCCGGCATGCCCGGCGCCGCCGACCCCACCGCCGTACTGCCGCACCGCGGCGCCGCCGACCCGACCGCCGTCATGCCGCCGGTGCCCCCGCACCAGCCGGGCGGACAGCCGGGACAGCCCGGACAGCCGGGGCAGGGCGAGGACCCGCACCCCTGGCAGAGCCAGCTGCGCGCGGCCCGGGACCGCAACGAGCAGACCCAGGTCCAGTACCTCGACCCCGACCAGGACCCGCTGCGCCGCCGTCCGCAGCGGCAGGTCGCGCGTCCGCAGCAGCGGCCCCAGCAGCAGCGCCCGCCGCAGGGACAGCAGCCGCCGCCCGGATACGGGTATCCGCAGCAGCAACAGCCGCAGCAGTACGCGCCTCAGCAGCAGCCGCAGCAGCAGCCGCAGCGCCGTCAGCGGCAGCAGCAGCCGCAGGGGTACGCCCCCGCGCCCCAGCAGCAGCAACAGCCTCAGCGGTACGCGCCCCCGCCGCAGCAGCCCGAGGCACCGGCGCCCCGCCAGTCGCGCGAGCCGCGGCAGCGCAGCGCCAACCCGATGAAGATCCCGGGACTCGGCTGCCTCAAGGGCTGCTTGTTCACGATCGTCATCCTGTTCGTCGCCGGCTGGCTGGTCTGGGAGTTCAGCCCGCTCCAGCATTGGATCGGGACGACCAAGGGGTACTGGGGTGTGCTGAAGGACGGGTTCACCACCGCCACCAAGTGGATCGGGGATCTCGGCGGTTCCGGTAATTAGCTCCCGCCGATTCCCTTTTGATTCCCGGTGAATCCCTCGCGGTTCCCTCGCGACTCTGGGGATTTGTCGACATCTGACGGGTGATTTCCGTCTCCGGAGTGAAGGTTGGCTCTTCGGACGCGTACTTTTAGCGGCAACACGCGTCAGTAGGAGCAGTCTTGGCACGGAAGATCGGGAGCCGGTACACCGCCCACCAGATTCTGGGGCGGGGCAGCGCCGGCACGGTGTGGCTCGGTGAGGGACCTGAGGGGCCCGTCGCCATCAAGCTGCTGCGCGAGGACCTCGCGTCCGACCAGGAGCTGGTGGGCCGCTTCGTACAGGAGCGCACGGCTCTGCTCGGGCTCGATCACCCGCATGTCGTGGCGGTACGGGACCTCGTCGTCGACGGCAATGACCTCGCGCTCGTCATGGACCTCGTACGGGGCACGGATCTGCGCACCCGGCTCGACCGGGAACGGCGGCTGGCGCCCGAGGCCGCGGTCGCGATCGTGGCCGACGTCGCGGACGGGCTGGCGGCGGCGCACGCGGCCGGGGTCGTGCACCGGGACGTGAAGCCGGAGAACGTCCTGCTGGACATGCAGGGTCCGCTGGGCCCGGGGGGCTCGCACCCCGCGCTGCTCACGGACTTCGGTGTGGCCAAACTCATCGACTCGCCGCGGCGGACCCGGGCCACGAAGATCATCGGGACGCCGGACTATCTCGCGCCCGAGATCATCGAAGGGCTGCCGCCGCGGGCCGCCGTCGACATCTACGCCCTGGCGACCGTCCTGTACGAGCTCCTCGCCGGGTTCACGCCCTTCGGGGGCGGGCATCCCGGGGCGGTGCTGCGGCGGCACGTGACCGAGACGGTCGTACCGCTTCCCGGTATCCCCGAGGAGCTGTGGCAGCTGATCGTGCAGTGCCTGGCCAAGGCGCCGGCGTCGCGGTTGCGGGCCTCCGAGCTGGGGGCGCGGTTGCGGGAGCAGCTGCCGCTGCTGGCGGGGATGCCGCCGCTGGACGTCGACGAACCGGACGGGGAGTCGGCGGAGGACGTCCCCGAGGGCGGCGAGACGGCGGAGCCGACGGTGCCGGCTTCGCGGGTGCGGCGGGGGGCGGTGCCGTTGGTGCCGGGGGCTGCGCCGGACTCCAACCGGGACACGCACACGTCGATGCGGGTGCCGGGGCCGGACGAGCTGGCGGGTGGGGCGCGCGGGACGGCTCGGGCGCCGCGGGCGGCGGGGGCGCCTCGGCCGGGGTCGGCTCGGCACCGGGCGTCGGCGCGGCGACGTCGGATCACGTTGGGGGTGGCGGGGGCCGTTCTTGTGGCCGCGGTGGGGGTCGGTACGTGGCTGGCCACGTCGGGTGACGACGCGGGGGCGACGCCGCACGACACGAAGAACTCGGCCCCGGCGTCCCCCTAGCCCCCATCCCGACCTGGGGCTCCGCCCCAGACCCCGGGTGTGTTCTTCGGCTGCGGGTGGGTGGGGGCTGGTCGCGCAGTTTCCCGCGCCCCTGGAGGCTGGGGCTTCGCCCCTGGCCCCGGGCTGGTGGGTCTTTGTCTGCGGGCCGGTGGGGGGTGGTCGCGCAGTTCCCCGCGCCCCTGGAGGCTGGGGCTTCGCCCCTGGCCCCGGGCTGGTGGGTCTTTGTCTGCGGGCCGGTGGGGGGTAGTCGCGCAGTTTCCCGCGCCCCTGGCCCCCGGGGCGACCCTGCGTCGCCCCCGTCGGACGAGGGGCGAGCCTCGCTTGCGGCAGCCGTTACGCTGGAGGCGTGGCAGTCGTCGATGTATCCGAAGAGCTCAAGTCCCTCTCCTCGACCATGGAGTCGATCGAGGCCGTCCTGGACCTCGACAAGCTGAGGGCAGATGTCGCCGTGCTCGAGGAGCAGGCGGCCGCGCCGTCCCTGTGGGACGACCCGGACGAGGCGCAGAAGATCACCAGCAAGCTGAGCCACCTCCAGGCGGAGGTCAGGAAGGCCGAGGCGCTGCGCGGGCGTATCGACGATCTGAGCGTGCTCTTCGAGATGGCCGAGGAGGAGGACGACCCGGACACCCGTGCCGAGGCCGAGTCCGAGCTCGTCGCCGTCAAGAAGGCGCTGGACGAGATGGAAGTGCGGACGCTGCTCTCCGGGGAGTACGACTCCCGTGAGGCCGTCGTCACCATCCGTGCCGAGGCCGGCGGCGTCGACGCCTCCGACTTCGCCGAGAAGCTCCAGCGCATGTACCTGCGCTGGGCCGAGCGCCACGGGTACAAGACCGAGCTCTACGAGACCTCGTACGCGGAAGAGGCGGGCATCAAGTCCACCACCTTCGCCGTCCACGTCCCGTACGCGTACGGAACGCTCTCCGTGGAGCAGGGCACCCACCGCCTCGTGCGCATCTCGCCGTTCGACAACCAGGGGCGCCGCCAGACGTCCTTCGCGGGTGTCGAGATCCTGCCCGTCGTCGAGCAGACCGATCACATCGAGATCGACGAGTCCGAGCTGCGCGTCGACGTGTACCGGTCGTCCGGCCCCGGCGGCCAGGGCGTGAACACCACAGACTCCGCGGTGCGCCTCACCCACCTCCCCACCGGAATCGTCGTCTCCTGCCAGAACGAGCGGTCGCAGATCCAGAACAAGGCGAGCGCGATGAACGTGCTCCAGGCCAAGCTGCTCGAGCGGCGCCGCCAGGAGGAGCAGGCCAAGATGAACGCCCTCAAGGGCGACGGCGGCAACTCCTGGGGAAACCAGATGCGTTCGTACGTCCTGCACCCCTACCAGATGGTCAAGGACCTGCGGACCGAGTTCGAAGTCGGTAACCCCGAGGCCGTTTTCGGCGGGGAGATCGACGGATTCATCGAGGCCGGAATTCGCTGGCGCAAGCAGCAGGAAAAGTAGTTCGAGGTATCAACATCTCCTTGATGCCTCTTTGTCGACAAGGCAACTGCCGTCCATCGGGCGGCAGTTGCCTTTTGTGTGGGGGAATTCTGGGTTTTACGTCACAGTCACATGTCCGCACGGCAGGCAAATGTCACTGATCCGGACATCGCGTACGCAACGACCTTGACGTTGCTGTGAAAACTGGGAATGGTGACGCGTGGCATGCGTATCTCCGGGGCGCATGTGAACCGGGGGCTGAGCGAGCCACCTGTGACGCCGTGGCCCCGGGCGCTGCTCCATTGACGATCAGCTACTGGGGGTAGCAAGCAAATGACCACGAAGACGCGGATCCGCGTGGCACGTATAGCAGCCGGTGTGGTGATCGCCGCCGGTGCTTCGCTGACTGCCGCGGGTGTTGCCTCGGCTTCCGGCATCGGTGTCGGTGTCGGTGTCACGCTCCCCGACGGAGACCCGAGCGCCACCCCGACCGAGACCGGCATTCCCAGCGGTCCGGCCACCCCGACCGACCCGACGACGGAGCCGGGCACCACGCCCCCGGCGACGCCCACCATCCCGAGCACGCCGACCGGCCCGGCCACGCCGACCACCACGCCGCCGACGGACGAGCCCACCGACCCCACCGAGAACCCCACCGAGCCCACCGACCCGACGGACAGCCCGACGGACGGTTCCGGCACCGGCACCGGTGGCAATGACAGCAACCCCGACGGCGGCTCCAAGCCCGTCGAGCAGGGCAAGGGTTCCTCCGGTCTGACCGACACCGGCGCGAACACCTCGTCCGACACCTCCGCCCAGGGCAAGAAGGGGCAGCTGGCCGAGACGGGTGCCGCCGAGACCACGTTCCTACTGGTCGGCGCCGCCACGATGATCGCGGGCGGTATCGGCTTCCGTCTGCTGCCGCGCCTCGTGAACGGCCGCGGCGCCGCTGCCTGACGCAGCTGAGCACAGCACGAGAGGGGCCCGGAGCAGCTGCTCCGGGCCCCTCTCGCGTCAGGCGTATCAGTGATGCTCGGGATGGTTCACAGGGCGACCGGCCATCTCGGATGGTGACCACCATGAAGAACACCGTGATGGCCACCGCGATGACCAACTGGGATGGTGACCGAGGTCACACCACCGCTCTCAAGAGACTCATACCGTCTGGTGCGCCAGCAGCGCCACCGCCGCGATCAGCACGGCGAGCAGCGCGATCAGCGCCATGGGGTTCATTCCCGCGAAGGGGCTCTCCTGCTGCAGCCGCTCCCGGTTCGCGCGGCAGACCGGGCAGCGGCCCTCGCTGACGGGCGCCGCGCAGTTCGCGCACACCAATCGGTCGTACGTCATGCGCTGGCCCTCCTTGCGCCATCCTCCGCCGTTTACATAACGCTGCGGGGAACGCAACCGTTCCCCTTCCACTGTGCCAGGTTCCGCGGGAAACGGCGCGGCTCGCCTTATCCTGCCCTGTGCTCCGCGGGTTAGGCGGGGAAACGGGCGCTTCCGGAGGGGTGGGCGGGGTCGGGTTCGCGGCTGCCGGCCGGTGGGGGCCGTACGGGCCCGTACAAAGGCCCGTACAAAAGGGTCCCGCCAAAGACCTGTACAAAAACGCACAAGCCTCGCGCAACCCCCGCGCAACCCTGACCGGCGACTGCGCTCGTGCACCCGGTTCGCGTATGGTCACGCTCACCTACCCCCGGCGACCCGTGGTGCATCCGTGATCCGATTCGACAGTGTCTCCAAGGTCTACCCCAAGCAGACCCGCCCCGCTCTCAGGGATGTCACCCTGGAGGTCGAGCGTGGTGAGTTCGTGTTCCTCGTGGGGTCCTCCGGCTCCGGAAAGTCCACCTTCCTGCGGCTGATCCTCCGCGAGGAGCGGACCAGCCACGGCCAGGTGCACGTCCTGGGCAAGGACCTCGCGCGCCTCTCCAACTGGAAGGTGCCGCAGATGCGCCGCCAGCTGGGGACCGTGTTCCAGGACTTCCGCCTGCTGCCGAACAAGACGGTCTCCGAGAACGTCGCCTTCGCGCAGGAGGTCATCGGCAAGTCCCGCGGCGAGATCCGCAAGTCCGTGCCCCAGGTGCTCGACCTCGTCGGGCTCGGCGGCAAGGAGGACCGGATGCCCGGCGAGCTGTCCGGTGGTGAGCAGCAGCGCGTGGCCATCGCGAGAGCCTTCGTGAACCGGCCCAAGCTCCTCATCGCGGACGAGCCGACCGGTAACCTCGACCCGCAGACCTCCGTCGGCATCATGAAGCTGCTCGACCGCATCAACCGGACGGGCACCACCGTGCTGATGGCGACGCACGACCAGAACATCGTGGACCAGATGCGCAAGCGCGTCATCGAGCTGGAGCAGGGCCGCCTCGTCCGCGACCAGGCGCGCGGCGTCTACGGCTACCAGCACTGACGACGGTCCACGGAAAGGCTTAGCAGACGCCATGCGCGCCCAGTTCGTTCTGTCGGAGATCGGTGTCGGTCTCCGTCGCAATCTGACGATGACCTTCGCGGTCGTCGTCTCGGTCGCCCTCTCCCTCGCCCTGTTCGGCGGTTCGCTGCTGATGAGCGACCAGGTGAGCACCATGAAGGGCTACTGGTACGACAAGGTCAACGTCTCGATCTTCCTCTGCAACAAGAGTGACGCGGAGTCCGACCCCCACTGCGCCAAGGGGGCCGTGACCGCCGAGCAGAAGGACCAGATCCTCGGCGACCTCAAGAAGATGACCGTCGTCGAGAAGGTCTCGTACGAGTCGTCGGACCAGGCGTACAAGCACTACAAGGAGCAGTTCGGCGACTCCCCGCTGGCCAGCTCCCTCACGCCGGACCAGATGCAGGAGTCGTACCGCATCAAGCTGAAGGACCCGCAGAAGTACCAGGTCATCGCGACCGCCTTCGACGGCCGTGACGGCGTGCAGTCCGTGCAGGACCAGAAGGGCATCCTGGACAACCTCTTCGGGCTGCTCAACGGCATGAACTGGGCCGCGCGCGCGGTGATGGCGATGATGCTCGTCGTCGCCCTGATGCTGATCGTCAACACGGTGCGCGTCTCGGCGTTCAGCCGGCGCAGGGAAACCGGCATCATGCGGCTCGTGGGCGCCTCCGGGTTCTACATCCAGGCGCCGTTCATCATGGAGGCCGCGGTCGCCGGACTGATCGGCGGAGGCGTCGCCTGCGGGTTCCTGTTGGTCGCGCGGTACTTCATCATCGATCACGGCCTCGCGCTGTCCCAGAAGCTGAATCTGATCAACTTCATCGGCTGGGACGCCGTGCTCACCAAGCTGCCGCTCATCCTCGCGACGAGTCTGCTGATGCCCGCGCTTGCGGCGTTTTTCGCGTTGCGCAAGTACCTGAAGGTGTGACGCATGCCAAGGGGGCCGTACTGCCAACCGGCGGTACGGCCCCTTGCGTTGTCCTAGACTCACCGCCATGTCAGGCCGAGACCTGTTCTGCCAGCCCCGCCGCGCAGGCCGCGGGGCCGCCCTGACATTGCTTTTCGCGAGTGTCCTCGTCGCGGGGGCCGCGACCGGGTCCTTCGGTGATCCCGACCGGAAATCCCCGTCTCCCTCGGCGCGTTCGACCCCGGCTGCCCACCGTGAGACGGTCACCGACGCCGCCGCCGAGGCGATGGCCGACGGCAAGTCCCCCATGGAGGCCGCCGAGCGGGCCGTCAGCCGCAGCGGGGACCGCTGGGGCGCCGTCTACTCCCAGGGCGAGTACGAGGAGTTCGAGGAGGCCCTCGACGGCCAGTACACGGGCGTGGGGCTGTGGGCCCGGCGCGAGCGTGACGGCCGTATCGAGGTGACCCGGGTGCAGAGCGGCTCGCCCGCGGCCGCCGCCGGTATCCGCACGGGCGACCGGCTGCGCAGCGTCGACGGCGAGAAGGTGGACGGCCGGCCGGTCACCGAGGTCGTCTCGTTACTGCGCGGTGACGCGGACGACGCCGCCGCCGGTACGAAGGTCTCCCTCGGCCTCGAGCGCGGCACACGCGCGTGGAGCGAGACGCTGCGCCGGGCGAGGCTGTCCACGGACTCCGTGACCGTCCGCAAGCTCCCCGGCGGCGTCACCGTGATCAAGGTCGCCGCCTTCACCAAGGGCGTCGGTGACGCCGTACGGACCGCCGTCGAGCAGACCCCCGAGCACGCCGGGATCGTCCTCGACCTGCGCGGCAACTCCGGCGGACTGGTCACCGAGGCCGTCACCGCCGCCTCCGCCTTCCTCGACGGCGGCCTCGTCGCCACCTACGACGTCAACGGCGCGCAGCGCTCCCTGCACGCCGATCCGGGCGGCGACACCACCAGACCCCTGGTCGCGCTCGTCGACGGCGGCACGATGAGCGCGGCCGAACTGCTGACCGGGGCCCTCCAGGACCGCGGCCGTGCGGTCGTCGTGGGCTCCAGGACCTTCGGCAAGGGCTCGATCCAGATGCCGAGCCGGCTGCCCGACGGCTCCGTCGCCGAGCTGACCGTCGGCCACTACCGCACCCCCGCCGGGCACACCGTCGACGGGCGGGGCATCACCCCCGACCTGGAGGTGGACGCGGAGGCCGTGGAGCGGGCGGAGACCGTACTCAGCGGTCTCGGCGACCCTTCGTAGTCACCGGCTCGGCGCTCTTGTAATCGGCTTTCCCCCGGACCCCCCTGTAGTGCGAAAATGGGCAGCACTATGAGTAAGGGAATGTACGTACCGAAGGAGTCCCAGCCCAAGCAGGGCGGAGGGGCCGCGAAGGCCAAGGACGGCAAGCGCAAGATCGTCGCGCAGAACAAGAAGGCACGGCACGACTACGCGATCATCGACACCTACGAGGCCGGGCTCGTCCTGACCGGCACCGAGGTGAAGTCGCTGCGCCAGGGACGCGCCTCGCTGACCGACGGCTTCGTCCAGATCGACGGGAACGAGGCGTGGCTGCACAACGCCCACATTCCCGAGTACAGCCAGGGCACCTGGACCAACCACACGGTGCGCCGCAAGCGCAAGCTGCTCCTGCACCGCGAGGAGATCGACAAGCTGGCGTCGAAGTCGGAGGAGACGGGTCACACGATCGTGCCCCTCGCCCTGTACTTCAAGGACGGCCGCGCCAAGGCCGAGATCGCGCTCGCCCGCGGTAAGAAGGAGTACGACAAGCGGCAGACCCTGCGTGAGAAGCAGGACCGCCGGGAGTCGGACCGCGCGATCGCGGCGGCGAAGCGGAAGCAGCGGGGCGAGTAGCCACGGGGAATACGGTGGCATCGACGTGCGTTGGTCACGTACGATGGGATCTGCACCTCACAGCGGGTGCGCAACCCTCTTCGGAGGGGCTTGAAAAAACAACATGGGGATGATCGGTTTCGACAGCGGCTGTCGAAGCAGGGGAAGCGTGTCGAGGAAGCGACAATGATCTCGTTAACCATATGTCGCAACCAATAATCGCCAATTCCAAGAGCGATTCCCAGTCCTTCGCCCTCGCTGCCTAATAACAGCGACTGAAGGACCCTAAATGGGTGTCAGCCCGGGGGTGTTCCCGACCCGGACCCTGGCATAATCTAGGGAACTAAACCATCGAGCCCGGTCACGGGGTTCGATGGGAAATCAAACAGTGGCTGGGCCCGTCGGCGACTTGTTCGCGTGATCACCGGGGCCGAGAAAATCACAGCGAACTGCACACGGAGAAGCCCTGATTCTGCACCGGTGGACGCGGGTTCGATTCCCGCCATCTCCACGATCAGGAGGTCCTCCCGGACCTCCACATCCCATGTGGGCAAAGGCCTCGTCGCTTTCGAGCGGCGGGGCCTTTGTCATGCCAGCCATGCGCGTGGAATTCGAGCGTGGAGTCCAGCTCGCCCGGGATAAGACCGGTGACCTGGAATGGTACGATCGGGCGGGACGCGGGTATGACGCCGTCGGAAATTCACCCTCGGAGTACTTGCAGATTCCGCAGTTTTGTGAAATCCATCAAGGCGCATCTGCTGAAAACGGAGAAGTCCGGGCGGTTCGTTTCCTTCATTCCGGTGGACGTGACCACGTACACGGCCGACCAGATCAGAGCGATCAAGGCTGCCGTGAAGGAACTTCCGGAGGCGGATCAGGCGCGGATCTTCTACGTCGGCGATCACACCTGAGTAATCTGTTCACCCTGCGGTGGGCGGCCCGCTCAGAGTCGCCCACCGCTCGCTGCAAAGGAAACGAAGCGATGACAAAGCTCGTGTCGTTCCCCTCCGGAGGGGCAGGAGAGGACCTCGACTGGTTCGCCACCGCCGCCCTCTTCGACGATGTGGCCGCTTTCATTCTCCGGCATGTGACGGACGAGCACGCAAAGCGTGATGTCACCGCAGGTGCCGCATCGGGTTATGTTTTCATCGGTGACCTTCCCGAACCTGATCAGACGAACGTTCTGACCGCACTGCGTGACGAATTCCCCGACCATGTGGATTCCGTGATCTATCCACCGGATGTGACCTCCAGGATGGACGACACGGAGATCTTCGTCGCGCGTGCCAAGTCGCTCGCGCAGATGGCGAGTAAAAGCATCGCCCTGCGCGACGCTTCCGGAGCCATATCGGAAGGGAAGGGGTGAAGGGTTGCGCCGACTGACTGGACGCTTCTGGACTCTGGTGTCCGAACGGGGGCTTTCGGGCCGAAGGATTCCTCGGCGCTTCACCGCATTCGATTTCGGTGTCTCATGGGTGATGAGTTTCTTCCACCAGGACGGGACTCATGACGGGGACACGGCCGCCGACATCGTCGCGAAACACCTCTCGGAATCGGCCGACGAACTGGCACTGGCGGTCCGCCGCGACGCCCGGACACTCCTCGACAACGTCCCTTCGGAGACGCTCGAGGTGCTGTGGACGGCCGGAGCGCAGTACATGGCGAGCTTCGAGGGGACCTCGGGGGCGGAGTGGACGCGGACGGTCATCGGCCTGTGTGACGCCCGGCTGGCCGCGAAGGCGGACGTACGTCCGCTCGCCGGGGCCGACGTGGAGGACGGCTGGGCGTGCCGGGACGCCGTCATCGCCGAGATCGAGCGGGCGGAGTTCCTGGCCGCCGAGGTGCGCGAGGCGCTCGTCGACTGCGCTCGCCACTGCACTCCGGACCTGGCGTTCCGGGTGCTGCTAAGGGCTGTGGTGAACGCCCCAGGTGGGTCGCTGTCTCCGGAGCAGTACACGAGGATGCAGACCATCGGATCGGCCCTTCTCTACGGCGAGTTCGTGGTGGAATTCGTCGATTTCCTGGTCGAACAGGAGCCGCCGCCATCGGCGCGACCGTCGGCCGACGACTGAACGCTCGGTAAAGGACCCACCTGCCCGTGTTCCTGCTCCGTTTCCTCCCTCCGCTGCCCCGCGAGATATCGCTCGCCGTTGTCGGGCTCGTCTTCGGGCTGTTCCTGGCCGTGCACGGTGTCCTGCAGGCCTATGCCGAGGCGACCGGCGTCCCCGGCACGGTCACCCTCACCGACTGCACGCCGGCGACCGGTGGCTTGAGTGACCTGTGGCAGGACGGCTGGGCCTGCGAGGGCTCGTTCGCCGCCACCGACCACACCGTCAACATCAGCAGCGTCGCCGTCGACGGGGTCATCGACACCCGCCCGGCCGACGGCACCCTGCCCGCCCTCGTCGACAGCTCCGGCGACCACACCGCGACCCGCAACGGCTCCGGCAGTTGGAAGATTCCGACGCTCACCGGCGTCGTCATCCTCGGCTTCACCGCTTGGCGGATCCGCTCAGTCAGGGCCCTGTTGCGCCTGCGCCGAGCCGTACGGACCGCCGAGTCGGCTACCTGACGGCTGGACGGGCAGCCTGCAGTTCGAACCAGACCGTCTTGCCGATGCCGCAGGGGCGGGGTTCGGTGCCCCACTTGTCCGCCAGCGTGGCCACCAGGGTCAGGCCCCGGCCGGACTCGTCGTCCGGTGACGCGTCGCGGGGTGTGGGCAGCGTGTCGTTCGCATCCGTCACCGAGATGCGGAGGCGATCTTCCTCCAGGATGCAGCGGGCCCAGATCTCGCGGCCGGCGGGGACCTTCGCGTGGCGGTACGCGTTCGTCATCAGTTCGCTGAGCAGGAGTACGGCCGTGTCCGTCACCTCGTCGGGGAGCTTCCAGGACGTGGCCTGTTCGCGAAGGAGGGTTCGGACCCAGCCCACGCTGCGGGCATGTCGGGGGAGGCGCCACTCGATGTCCCGGGGGAGTGCGGAAGGGGAGGGGCGGGAAACGGGGCCTGGGGGCGGCGTCGGCATGTGCGCTGCGTTCCTTGCGTGTGATTCTCCGTCGTTCGTCGTGATCAGGCTGGTGGCTGGTGCGTAGCCTCGGTAGTAGCGGGACGGGTACACAGCGTGCTTGTACACGGTGTGTCGGCGGGAGGCGGGTGGGCGCGCGTGGCTTCGGCGGAGTCCCAGCAGGCGCAGCAGAACTGGCGGTACTGCGGTGGGCAGGTCAGGTTGTGGCGTGAGGAGGCGGGGGTCGGCCGTCAGGCGTTGGCCGACGAGGCCGGTTACGACATCGAGTACGTCAAGTCGATGGAGTGCGGGAGGCGGCGGCCGACGCTCAGGTTGTTGCAGGTTGCGGATCAGATGTGCGGGGCGCGGGGGAAGTTGGCGGCTGGGCATGAGTTTTTGAAGCCCGAGCCGTTTCCGGCACGGTCACAGGAGTACATGGCGCTTGAGGCCGAGGCGTTCGTTGTGCATCACTACGCGCTCGGGCTGATTCCTGGTCTCTTGCAGACGGAGGAGTACGCGCGAGCACTGATCAGTGAGAGCTGCCCGCCATTGGATGACGAGACCGTTGAGGAGCGGGTCCGGGCACGGTTGGTGAGGCAGGAGGCGCTGACACGTCGGACGAGAACGGTGTACGGCTTTGTGATCCACGAGGCCGCGCTGCGCACGGAGGTAGGAGGACGGGACGTCATGCAGCACCAACTATTGCAACTGCCGAAGGTCGGTGCGTTGCGTAACGTGTCCATCCAGGTGTTGCCCTTCGGCAAGTGCAGCGGTCTGGCGCTCAACGGCCCGTTCGTCTTGCTGGAGACGGCCGAACACGAGCACTTCGCCTACGTTGAGGGGCCGGAGACGAGCGTGCTGCATGCCGACCCCGACAAGGTCAGCGACCTGGCGCAGGTGCATGGCATGATCCGCATGCAGGCCTTCGGAGTTGAGGAGTCGGCAGCGTTCATCAGGAAGGTGGCAGAGGAGCTATGAGCGAACCGTTGGCATGGTTCAAGTCCAGCTACAGCGACTCCCAGGGCGGCGAATGCCTCGAAGTCGCCTACACCTGGCGAAAGTCCAGCTACAGCGACTCCCAGGGCGGCGCCTGCCTCGAAGTCGCCGTCTGTCCCCACACCACCCACGTCCGCGACTCGAAGCTCGGCGCTGGAAGCCCCCGCCTCGCGGTACCGGCGGACGCCTGGGCCGCGTTCCTCGCGTACGCCGCCCGCGAGGCTTGAGGCGGAGCGGCCGGTGACGGCGGCATGAGCACCGGTCACGAACCGCGTCACCTCCTCGTCCGTGCCCTCGGCGCGCCGTCCCCGCTGTACGGGACGGACGCGGGCCCCCTCGCGGAGGTCGCCGACTTCACACAGAGCGTGCCGGTCGATTCACTCGGACTCCCCGATGAGTCGGCTCGCGAGCTGCTGTCCTGGTCACAGACGCGCCCACCCGGCGGGTTCACCGCACGCCCGGCCTTGCGGAAGCACGTCGAACGGGGTCTGGAGGTCGCCCAGGCGGTGGCGAGGCATCTGGGACCCGCATGGGTGGTGCGGTACTGGGACGAGAGGCAGGACAGGGCGAAGTTCGTGTGCTGGGGATGCGGACGTCTGGACTGGGCCCTTGAGGAGCACGGCGAGCCCCCGCACCCGCTCCACATCGTGGTCGAAGGCGAGTTCAAGTGGTACCCACTCCGCGCGGAGGGATTCGGAGACTTCGCACCGGACGGTCCCGTCGGCAGTCTTCATCTGTCCGAGGAGCTGGTGGCCGATCTGTACGCGTGGGCGAAGAGCATCGACACCACGGTGAACCTGGACCTGCGGGACCGGGAGGACGGTAAGTACGACGGCGAGTGGGAGCGGCTGTTCCACGAAGGGACGGAGCTGGCCAGACTCGTCGCGCGCGAGCTCGGCCCTGCCCGGAAGGTGACCTACAAAGGCCTGGCGAACGGTGGTCTGGCGGCCATGACGTCGGTCACCTGGCAGGGGGACCGGGAAGTGTGAAGGTCCGCTGGACGCGACCGGTGAAGTGCGGTTCGCGTTCGCCGTGAGAGGCCTGAAAGGGTGGAGGGGACGACTGTGCGGGGACGGCAGGAGCCGTACTACGTGGACTACGACGCGGACTTCGGGCTCAGTGGGCTGACCGAGGCGTTCACGCTCTCACCCGCTCCGGAGAACACCGGCGCGGCGCTCGGGCTCGTCACGGCGAAGCTCGACGCGTATGACCGTGAGTGTCCCGTGGGCAGCGTCGACCATCTCAGCGCGGATGAGCGGAGCATCCTCGGCTATGACACCAGCCACGACGACTGGGGGTACGCCGAGGAGCTGCGCGAGGACGTGCGCGGGCTCGTCGAGTCCCCGCTGCCGGACGAGGCGATCCAGGCCGTGTGGCGAGCGGCCGCCGGAGGCGGGTGGGATCCCGCGGCGCACGGCATGAGCGCCCGTGACTGGCTGCGGCGCATCGACGAGACCTGCGCCGCACGGCCACCCCGGAAAATCCCCGGGCGGCGCCCGGCACCTTCCTCGTGGTGGGGCGCCTGGCGGCCGGCGGCCGACGAGCTGCGTGACGACGTCGTCGCGGAGATCGCGGAGATCGCGGAGACACGGTCCTGTCGCGAGCGGTCGGCCGGTTCCCTCCCTTCCCCCGACACCCTGTCGGCCCTCGAAGAAGTGGCCGCCCGCGTGCATCCCGATCTCGGCTTCCGGCTCCTCCTCCGCGCACTGAAGGTGCACTCCGTGCGGATCGAAAAGGCGCGGTACGACCGGTTCCAAGCGCTCGGTGAGAGGTTCGGCCACCCCGCTGCGCTCATCGACCTCGGTCTCGACATCGCCTGGCCGCCCATCGACACCGCCCGCCGCGACGCCACCTGGGACTTCGGGTTCTCCCACCTCGCCGGGCAGGCACATCAGGACTGGCGTGAAAGCCGGGAGGAGATCCGGAAGGCGGCCGAGGGCGACATCGGGCAGACCCCGGGCTCCGCGGCGGCCGTCCTCCTGGAGGACACGCTCCGGCTGCTGCGGTCCGCCCTGCCCGACGCCGCGGTCACCGCCCTGTGGGCCGGGGCCTCGGACAGGCCGGGGAGTACCGACGGCCGGGACTGGCTTCGGCTGATCGCGGACGTGTGCCGGGAGCGGCTGAGGGAGGCCGCCCCCGCGTACACGCCCGTTGTGGCGCCCGCCCGCACCGAACTCGCCGGCACGGTGCTGCGGGAAGTCCGGGAGACGGCGCCCGCGGTGATGGACAAGGTCGTCAGCCCCCACTGGCATCCCGTGCCCGCCACGGACGTCATGGACGCGCTGGAACACGTGGTCACCCGGATCGATCCCGATCTCGGGTTCCGCTTGTTCCTCCGCGTCCTGAACACGCTGTCCGCGCCACTCACACAGGAGCAGTACGACCGGTACCAGGCGATCGGCGAGCGCTTCGGGTACGGCGAGTATCACGTCTCCGACGTGGAACACCTGATCGAGGCCGGCTGACCCGCCTCAGCGCAGGGTGAACGTGGACAGCCGCACACCCCCGCTCAGCACCAGATACACGCCCGTACGCCCCTTCGCCGCGCCGGTGAGGGCGGCGGTCACCGTCGTGTAGTCGTACGGGGATGCCGTGCCGCCCGTACGAGCGGTGCCGACGAGCGGGCCGGTCGGCGAGCCCAGCCGGACCTCGACCGTTCCGGACGACCCTGTGACGCGTGCGCTGAACTCGGAGACTCCAGAACCCAGTTGGGCGTCCGCGAACTTCAGCCAGGCCCCGTCGGCCGTCGCGCCCACCGCCGTCCCGCGCGCCTTCGACTCGTCGACCAGACGGACGGAACCGGGGGAGTAGTCGTCGAAGTTCTCGGCCCGGGTCACCTTCGTGAGGTCCCGGGGCGGGATCGTCTCGCCCCGTACCGTCCATGACGTCCGGGAGCGGATGTCGGAGGACGAGGCGCCGACCAGGACGTCGTACGTGCCGCTCTCCACCACCCACTTCGAGCGGGTGACGTCCCAGTGCGCGAGGTCCTTCGCATGGACCTTCAGTCGGACCGTCTTCGTCTCGCCCGGCTTCAGGGACACTCTCGCGTACGCCTTCAGCTGCTTCAGGGGCCGCTTGTCCCTCGATGCCCGCTGGTGGGTGTAGAGCTGGACGACCTCGTCGCCCGCCCGCTTGCCCGTGTTCGTGACCGCCACCTCGTAGCCACCGTCCACCCTCTTCGGCGCGCCGTAGCGGAACGTCGTGTACGACAGGCCGTAGCCGAAGGGATAGAGCGGCCGCCCCTTGAAGTACTGGTAGGTGCGGTCGGACTTGATGATGTCGTAGTCGAGGATCGAGGGGAGGTCCGATGCCGACCGGTACCAGGTCTGGGTGAGGCGGCCCGCCGGGTTCGTGTCGCCGTAGAGGACGTCGGCGAGCGCGTTGCCCGTCTCCTGGCCCGCGTGGGTGGTCCACAGGAGGGCCGGGACCTCCTTCTGGAGGGTGCCGAGGGTGGTCGGGTAGCTGTTCTCCACGATCACGACCGTCTTCGGGTTCGCCGCACGCACCGCCCTGACCAGGGCCTCCTGCGACGGGGCCAGACCCATGTCCGTACGGTCGTGGGCCTCGCGGCCGTTGATAGCGGGCATCGAGCCGACCACGACCACCGCCGTGTCCTTGCCCCGCACCGCGGCCACGGCCTCGTCCACGCCGCTGCGGACGACGTCCTTGGAGTAGTGGGCGGCCCCCGACTTCTCGACCAGACCCAGGGTGCCGTCGGGGCCCGTCGGGCCGAGGTAGACCGGGTTCGACCACCAGGACTCGGTGGTCTCGTATCCGGCGTACCGGAGCAGGTACGTCCCGTCGTCCTGCCGCTCCAGCTCGAACTGCTGCTGGACGTACCAACCGTTGGGCTGGACCTGGTCGTTGACGAAGTTCGACCAGTTGTAGCCGACGTACTTGCCGTTGGCGGCCGAGCGCAGCGTCACGATGCCGGAGCCCCAGTCGAACGTGTCGAACTGGGCTGCCGCCCCTGTCTCGGTGCTCTCCTTCAGGGCTCCACCGGCCTCGGACGCGCCCGCCGTCACGTACTTCCCCGTCGCCGTGTCCCTCAGCGCGATGCGGTCGACGCCCTCGCTGCTCCTCACCGAGGCGCCCAGCTTCGTGGCGATGCCGTCGGCGGGCGTGACCGCGTACGGCAGCGTGCCCGAGTACCAGTCCGTGTAGAGGGTGTCGGCGAGCGGGCCGACCACGGCCACGTTCTTCGCCGAGGTCTTCAGGGGCAGTACGCCGTCGTTCTTGAGCAGGACCGCGCTCTCCGCCGCCGCCTCGCGGGCCAGCTTGCGGTGGGCCGGGCTGTTGATGACCGACTGGTCGATCGAGCCGTACCTGCCGCCGTTCGGGTCGAACTCGCCGAGCCGGACGCGGACGGCGAGGATGTGGGAGACGGCTGTGTCGACGTCCGACTCCTTCAACAGGCCCGTACTCAAAGCCGACTTGACGGCCGTGGTCGTCGGGGCCGAGTCGCCGTTGTTGTCCGTGAAGCTGTCGATGCCCGCCTTGAGCGCCGCCGCGTCGCCCTCGGCGAGGGTGTCGTAGTAGTTCTGGGTGCCGGGGAGCAGGTTGCCCGGGGCGAAGGCGTCGGTGACGTTCAGGAGGTCTCGGGAGGTCCACGTCCGTACGACGTCGTCCAGGTCCGGGTTCACCGTGTCGGGGCGGCCGTTGACCAGGTTGTACGACGCCATCACGCCCGTTGTCGCGTCCGCCTCGACGGCCGGTCTGAAGGCCGCCTCGTCGTACTCGTGCTGGACGCGCGGGCGCAGGTCCGAGGACGTGGTCGCGCGGTTCACCTCGTTGTTGTTGGCGAGGTAGTGCTTGAGGGTGGGGGCCGTCTTGAGGTGGTCGGGGTCGCCGCCGGTCAGGCCCTCGCCGTACGCCGTGGAGATCGAACCGGTGAGATACGGGTCCTCGGAGTAGCCCTCCTCGTTGCGTCCCCAGCGCGGGTCGCGCAGCAGGTTGACCACGGGCGCCCACAGGTTGAGGCCCCAGCCGTCGGGGCGTTCCTGCTGGAAGCCGCGCGCTTCGTCGCCGACCGCCGAGCCGACCTGCTGGATGAGCGCCGGGTCCCAGGTGGAGGCGAGACCGATCGCCTGCGGGAAGACGGTCGCCCTGCCGAGCCAGGCGACGCCGTGCAGGGCCTCGGTGCCGGTGCGGAAGGACTGGATGCCGAGGCGGGGGATCGCGGGCTCGTACTGGTGGAGGAGGGAGACCTTCTCGTCGAGGGTCAGCCTTCCCAGCAGGTCGTTCACGCGTTCGGTGACGGGGAGGCGGGGGTCGCGGAAGGCATACGCGGGGTCGTCCGCCCCTGCCGGAACGGTGGCGGTCAGACCGGCGGTCAGCGCCAGCGCCAGGACGAGGGAGGCCCGCTGCCTTCTCCTGCTTCCTCTGTTTCTCCTGCTTCTCTTGCCTTTCCTCATGTCACGGCTCCTCAAGGGGTCAGCGTGCGCGGTGCGGTACTCGCGCGTTCCGTCAGCCGGGGTGCGAGGAGCGTGGCCTCGGGTACGTCGGTGCCGCCCAGCTTCTTCATCAGCAGTTCCACCGCCCGCGCGCCCACCTCGGTGGACGGGATGGCGACGGAGGTGACGGGGACGCGGACGTTCTCGGCGAGCTCGTCCGGGCAGATCGCGGTGACGGAGAGGTCGACGGGGACGCGCAGACCGAGCTGCTCGAAGGCGTCGATCAGCGGTTCCAGGACCGGTTCGTTGTGCACGACGACGCCGGTGAGCGCCGGCTGTTCGCGCAGGAGCTGTTCGGCGACCCGGCGGGCGGCGGCGGGCGAGGCCTCGCAGGGGTGGACGGAGGACGCCAGCCCGCCCCGGTCGGCGGCGGCGGTGAAGCCCTCCACCACGCGCTGGGCGAACGCCGTCCCCCGTACGTACACCTCGGGCGGCGACCCGACCAGCGCCACGACCCGGTGCCCGAGCCCCGCCAGCCGCTCTACGCACAGCTCGCCCGCGGCCTTGAAGTCCAGGTCGATGCAGGTCAGCCCGGCGGGCCGGGCAGGGAAGCCGATGAGGACCGAGGGGCGGTCCAGGGCGCGCAGCAGCGGCAGCCTGGGGTCGTGCAGCTGGACGTCCATCACGATCAGCGCGTCCACCAGCGCGGTGTCCGCGACCCGCCGCAGCCCCTCCTCGCCCTCCTCCTGCGTCAGCAGCAGGACGTCGTGATCGTGTTGCCGCGCCGCCGTCACCACCGACACCGCGAACTGCATTACCACCGGCACATGGATGCCCGCCCGCAGCGGCACCACCAGGGCCAGGACGTTGGACCGGCTGCTCGCGAGGGCGCGCGCCCCGGCGTGCGGGCGGTAGCCCAGTTCGCGGATGCTGGCCTCGACGCGCTGCCGGGTCTCCTCGGAGATGGGGCGCTTGCCGCTGAGGGCGTAGGAGACGGTGCTGGGGGAGACCCCGGCGTGCCGCGCCACATCGGTGATCTTCACCATCAGGCCGGCTCCACCGTGAGGAACCCGGTCCCCGCCTCTGCCCGCGCGGTCCGCTCCCCGGAGGCCAGCCCCCAGGGTGCCGAGGGATCACTGCAGGACGCCCGGAGCGTGTCTCCTTCCCGTGCGACGGTGAAGGTCACGTCGCCGACCGGCACCGTCACCCGAGCGCCTCGCTCCAGGCCGTACGCCCTGAGCGTGACCCCGTCGGCGTGGACGTAGTCGGGCCGGTCGTCCACCGCGCCCACCGGGATCACCGCGCCCGGCCGCACCAGCAGCGGCACGCTCAGGAAGCCGTGCCGCTCGCGCACCCAGCGCGGACCGGTCACCGTCCGCCCCGTGAGGTAGTGGGTCCAGGTGCCGTCCGGAACGTAGTAGGAGACGTCTCCCTCGTCGCTGAAGACGGGCGCGACCAGCAGGTCCGGGCCGAGCATGTACTGCCGTTCCAGGTGCGCGCACCCCGGATCGTCGGGGAATTCGAGGACCATCGCCCGCATCATCGGTACGCCCTCCGCGTGGGCGGCGCGGGCGACCTCGTACAGATAGGGCATGAGGCTGAGCTTCAGCCGGGTGAACAGCCGCAGCACGTCCACGGCCTCCTCGTCGAACAGCCACGGCACCCGGTAGGAGGACGAGCCGTGCAGCCGGCTGTGGGAGGAGAGGAGACCGAAGGCGATCCACCGTTTGAAGAGGGCCGGTGTCGGCGTTCCCTCGAAGCCGCCGATGTCGTGGCTCCAGAACCCGAACCCCGACATGCCGAGGCTCAGCCCGCCGCGCAGCGACTCCGCCATCGACGCGTACGTCGCCTCGCAGTCGCCGCCCCAGTGCACCGGGAACTGCTGGCTGCCGGTGGTCGCCGAGCGCGCGAAGACGACGGCCTCCGCCTCGCCCCGGTGCTTGCGCAGCACCTCGAAGACGGTGCGGTTGTAGAGGTAGGTGTAGTAGTTGTGCATGCGTTCCGGGTCGGCGCCGTCGGCGTACGCCACGTCGACGGGGACCCGCTCGCCGAAGTCGGTCTTGAAGCAGTCGACGCCCTGGTCGAGCAGCGCCTCCAGTTTCGAGGCGTACCAGTCGCGGGCGGCCGGGCTGGTGAAGTCGACCAGCGCCATGCCCGGCTGCCACAGGTCCCACTGCCACACACTGCCGTCGGGCTTCCTGAGCAGATGGCCCAGGGCCTTGCCCTCCGCGAAGAGCGGGGAGCGCTGTGCGATGTACGGGTTGATCCACACGCAGATGTGCAGGCCCTTGTCCTTCAGCCGGGTCAGCATGCCTTCCGGGTCGGGGAAGACGCGCGGGTCCCACTGGAAGTCGCACCAGTTGAACTCGCGCATCCAGAAGCAGTCGAAGTGGAAGACGGAGAGGGGGAGTTCACGCTCCCGCATGCCGTCGATGAAGGAGGTGACGGTGGCCTCGTCGTAGGAGGTGGTGAAGGACGTCGACAGCCACAGGCCGAAGGACCAGGCGGGCGGGAGGGCCGGGCGGCCGGTGAGCTGGGTGTACTTGCGCAGGATGTCCTTCGGGGTCGGCCCGTAGATCACGTAGTACGTCAACTGCTGTGTCTCGGCGCTGAACTGGACCCGGGAGACCGCTTCCGAGGCGACCTCGAAGGAGACACGGCCCGGGTGGTCGACGAAGACGCCGTAGCCCGCGTCCGTCAGATAGAACGGGACGTTCTTGTAGGCCTGCTCGGTGGCGGTGCCGCCGTCGGCGTTCCACATGTCCACCACCTGGCCGTTCTTGACGAGCGGGCCGAAGCGCTCGCCGAGGCCGTAGACCTGGGTGCCGACCCCGAGGTTCAGCTGCTCGCGCAGATAGTGGGCACCGGCCGCGTCCCGCATGATGCCCATGCCCTTGGGGCCGCTGGTGGTGAGGATGCGGCCGTGGGCGAGGAAGTCGACGTGCCAGGGGGTGGTGCGGGCGACCCGGACGGACAGGGCGCCCGCGGTGAGGGTCGCGTGCTCGTCGTCGTACTCCACGGTGGGGGTGCTGTGCTTTTCCGGGGGACATCCCCCAGACCCCCGGACGCCCCTGTGCAGCTCGAAGCGGGGGCCGCGCGGTTCCTCGCCCTGGAAGTGCGTGAACGTGACGCCGATGACGTCCGGCATCGGCGCGTGCGCGCTGATCGTCACGACCGGTCCCTTCAGCAGGTCGCCGCGGTGGCGGATGGGCTGGGTCGGCGCGTGGATGTCGAGGGTTCCGTCGGACGCGCTGACGTCGAGGACCTCGACCGGGTGGGCCGCGGTGACGCCCTCGCGCAGCAGCCAGTAGCCGTCGGTGAACTTCACGCCCACACCCCTTACTTGACCGCGCCCACGGCGATGCCGCGGGTCAGTGTCCGCTGGAAGACGAGGAAGAAGACGATCGCGGGGAGCACGCCCAGGAGGGCCGCCGCGTTGGTCATGGTCGCGTCCATCAGGCGTTGGCCCTGGAGGACGCCGAGCGCCACCGACACCGTCTGGTTGTCGTTGGAGATCAGCATGACCAGCGGCAGCAGGAACTCGTTCCAGGTCCAGATGAAGAAGAAGACCAGGAGGACGCCGATGGTGGGGCGGCTGACGGGGACCACGATCCGCCACAGCACCTGCCACTTGTTCGCCCCGTCGATCCGGGCGGCCTCGATGATCTCGCGCGGGAACTGCCCGAGGACGGAGGACAGGAGGTACGTGCCGAAGGCCGCCTGGACGACGGTGAACACGATGATCACGCTGAGCCGGGTGTCGTAGAGGCCCGCCTGCTTGCTCAGGTAGTAGATCGGGTAGACCAGCGCCTCCTGCGGCAGCATGTTCGCCAGCACGAAGAAGGCGAGGACCCAGGTGCGGCCCTTGATGCGGCCGATGCCGATCGCGTACGCGTTCAGGACGGACAGCACGGCGGCGCCGATCGCCACCGAGCCGGAGATCAGGATCGAGTTGACGAGCTTCTGGCCGTAGTCGACGCGCTGCCAGAAGTCCTTGAGGCCGTCGAGGTAGAGGCCGTGGGGCAGGCTGAGGGGTCCGTTCGACGCGTACTCGGTGGGGGACTTGACCGCGTTGATCGCGACGATGCCGAAGGGCAGCACCATGAACAGGGCCGCGATGATCAGGGCCACGAGGACGGGACAGCGGCGTACGGCGGTCATGCGCGGAGTCCTTCCTCGGCGTCCTCGGCGCGGGTCTGGAGCTTCAGGCCGATCAGGGCGAGTACGAGGATGATCACGGTCAGCACGGTGGAGATCGCGGCGCCGTAGCCGACCTGGGTCTTCTCGAAGAAGGTGGCGAAGGAGAAGTAGGACGGCACGTCGGTCGCGCCGCCGGGACCGCCCTTGGTGAGGACGTACACCGCGCCGAACACCTTGAGCGCGGCGATCGTGCACCAGAGGAGGACGACGTAGATCTCCGGGCGGATCTGCGGCAGCGTGATGTGCCAGAAGCGGCGCCACCAGCCCGCGCCGTCCAGCTCCGCCGCCTCGTACAGCTGCGGGTCGACGCGTTGCAGCCCCGCCATGAAGACGACCAGCGGGAAGCCGATCTGGACCCACACCATCACGCCCATGACGCTGTAGAGGGCGAAGTCGGGGTCGCCGAGCCAGTCCCGCTGGAGCGAGCCGAGGCCCACCGCCTTCAGGAGTGCGTTCAGGGAGCCGTTGTCGGGGGCGAGGATCCAGCTCCAGACGATGCCGGCGACGGCGATGGGCAGGACCTGGGGGAGGTAGAAACAGGCGCGCAGGACGGCGGCGATCTTCGTGCCGAAGTGCTTGCCGACGAAGTCGAAGAGGGCGGCGGCCAGCACGAGCCCGAGGACCGTCGGTACGGCGGCCATGGCGACGACCATGAACAGGCTGTGCCGGAAGGACGCCCAGAACTCGGAGTCGTCCATCAGCTCGCGGTAGTTGGCGAGCCCCGACCACTTCGGCGAGCCGACGCCCTGCCAGTCGGTGAAGCTCACGCCGGTGTTCATCAGGAACGGCACGACGATCACCGCGAGGAAGGCGAGGACGCCGGGGAGCAGGAAGAGGGCGTAGGAGGTGTGGGGGCGGCGCGGGCGCGTCGTACGGCCGTGGTGCCGTTGGTGCCCCCGGAGGACCCGGCCGCCCCGTTCGACGGTGACCGTCATGTCTTCGGCGCGCCCTTGTCGTACGCGCTCTGCAGCGCGCTCAGATAGGCGTCCGGTTTCTCGCTCCCCGTGATCAGCTTCTGGGTCTCGGAGACGAGGACGTCGTAGAAGCCGGCGACCGGCCAGTCCGGATAGAAGGCCAGACCGTCCTTGCCGGAGAGCGTGTTGAAGTCGGCGATCAGGGTCTTGGCCTTCGGGTCGGTGATGGCGGCGGTGTCGGCGCCCACCGGGACCCCGCCCTTGTTGCCGAGCAGGTTCTGGATCTTCTGCGACATGGTGATGTCGATGAAGTCGTAGGCGAGCTCCTTGTTCTTGGCGCCCTTGGGGACGACCCAGAGGTTGCCGCCGGAGCCGAGGGTGAGGTTGCTGCCGGGCCAGAGGAAGGTGCCCCAGTCGAACTTGTTCTCCGTCTGGAAGCGCCCGTACCACCAGCTGCCGCTGAACAGGATCGGGCTCTTGCCCTGGATGAAGGAGACGCCCGCGTCCTCGGCCTTGAGCGAGGTGGACTTCTTGCTGATGTAGCCCTTCTTCACCCAGTCGGCGAAGGTCGTGGCGGCGTACGTCCAGGCGGCGTCGTGGAAGTCCGTCTTGCCCTTGTAGAGCTCGTACTTGTCGACCCACGAGCGGTCGGCCTTGGAGAGGGCGAGCTGGTACAGGTACTGCTGGGCCACGTACTCGGCGCCCGCGTTCGCCAGCGGGGTGATGCCCTTCGACACGAACGTGTCCATGGCGGCGGTGAGCTGGTCGAGGGTGGTGGGCTCCGCGATGCCGTACTTCTTGAAGAGGTCCTTGTTGTAGAAGACCATCGTGTACTCGGCGTAGTTGGGCACGCCGTACCACTTGCCGGAGCCCATGACCCCGCCTGTGTCGTACTGGCTGGTGGTGCGCACACCCGCGCTGAGCTTCTTGTCCCAGCCGCGCTTGGTCGCCTCGGCGGTCAGATCGGTGAGAAGCCCCTGCTTGGAGAGCAGTCCGGCCGTCGCGTTGCCCTTGTTGTACTCCATGATGTCGGGCGCGTCGTTCGAGTTGAGGACCATCGGGGCCGTCTTCTGGATCTGCTCGAAGCCCTTCTCCTCGAACTTCACCTTGACGCCGGGATGCTTCGCCTCGAACTCCTTGATGGCCTCGTTCCAAGCCGCGCCCATCGCGCTGTCCGGCCCTTCGTAGTGCCACAGCTTCAACGTCTTGCCGTCCGAGGAACCGCTGTCCGAGCTGCCGCAGGACGCCAGCAGCAGGGAGCCCGCCAGGGCCGCCGCCGTCGCCACCGCACGCCTTCGTGTCGTCAACATCCATTGCCTCCAGGGGAGTTGGATGGGTTTCGGGACCGTCACGCAGCGTTCGTCGAATCGTTTCGATGCGTGACGTCGAAGCGCTTCGACGGGGGAAGGTATGTGGGGGGCCTGGGTGCGTCAATGGGGTGCGTCGGAATTGGGGCCGAGGGATTGGCGGCGGTTCGGCGGGTCGGACGCCGGTGGGATCGTGAGGGAGATCGCGAGCGCGCTTCCCGCCGCCGCGATCGGCACCCCGTACCCCGCCGTCGCCGAGATGTGTTCGACCAGCCAGCCGCCGGTCGCCGAGCCGCAGGCGATCCCGCCGAGCAGGCCCGTCACCGCGAGGGTCATGCCCTCGTTCAACCGGCCTTCGGGAGTGCGCCGCTGGACGAGGGCCATGCCGGTGACCATGGTCGGCGCGGTCGCGGCCCCGGCGAGCAGCAGTGCGCCCGCGAGGGCCGGGAGCGAGGCGGTCAGGGAGGCCGCGAGCAGGGGGAGGGTCATGAGGGCCGTCATGGCGGCGAGACACCACGGATGGCGCCGCTCGGCCGGACCGGTCGGCTTCCGCGCCCCGTACAGCAGCCCCGCCACGCACGACCCGGCCGCCTGGAGGGCGAGCACCGCGCCCGCCGCCGACCGATGCCCCTGCGCGTCCGCGAAGGCGATCGTGACGACTTCCATCGAACCGAAGACGGCACCGGTGGCGAGGAAACAGAGGAGCAGAGGCGGCATTCCGGCGGCCAGGAGAGGAGACTTGGAGGGCGTACGGGGCTGGGGCGGCGGCTCCGTCGAACGCTGGGCGGCGAAGATCAGCACGCCGGTCATCATCAGCACGCCGGCCACCAGCGTGCCCGCCTCCGGGAAGAACGTGCCGCACAGGAAGGCCGCGCACACCGGTCCCAGCATGAAACACAGCTCGTCCGCGGCCTGTTCGAAGGAGTTCGCGGTGTGCGCGGCGGCCGGGTCGTCCCGCAGGAGGTGGGCCCAGCGGGCGCGTGACATGCCGCCCGTGTTGGGGGTGGTGGCCGTGGCGGCGTACGCGGCGAACAGGGTCCAGTCCGGCGCCCCGAAGCGCACGCACAGCAGCAGCGCGACGCTTCCCAGCAGAGCGAAGGCGGTGGCCGGCACCGCGATCCGGGCCTGACCGTGGCGGTCGACGAGCCGTGCGGTCCAAGGGGCGACCAGCGCGGTCGCCGCGAGGCCGGTCGCCGTCACGGCACCGGCGAGGGCGTACGAGCCGCGCGAGCCCGCGATCATGATCACCGCGCTGACGCTGAACATCCCCATGGGGAGCCGGGCGAGCAGGTTCCCGACGGTGAAGGCGCGGGCGCCGGGGATGGTGAAGAGGCGGTGGTAGGGGGTTGTCCGGCGGCGCGGGGCCTTCTGACGGCGTGAGACTTTCTGGCGGCGTGGGGCCTTCTGAGGACGGGGGCGGAAGTCGGCGATCACCAGGCTGTCGCCGGTGGCGGTGAGCAGGGGCGGGAACGCGCGCTCGGAGGGCTGTTGCGGCATGGGCCAACCGTCGCCGGGCGTGGGGTGGACGGTCCAACACCTACTCCGTGGCCATTGACGCACCTGCGTTGTAAGTTCGCGTGATGCCTGCCCCTGCCGACCGCGCTCCCGACCGCTCTCCCGGCCTCTCCTCCGACCTCCCTCACCGCCATCTCGACCCCCGGCTCCTGCGCGGGTTCCTCGTCGTCGCCGAGGAGTTGCACTTCACGCGGGCCGCCACCCGGCTGTACATCGCCCAACAGGCTCTCAGCCGTGACATCCGGCGACTGGAGCGCGAACTCGGGGCGGAGCTGTTCGTGCGCACGACCCGGCAGGTGGCGCTGACCGCCGACGGTGAGCTGCTGGTGCCGTACGCGCGGCGGGTGCTGGAGGCGCAGGACGCGCTGCTGTCCGCGTTCGCGGGGGACGGACCGGAGCGGCCGCTGCTCGTCGACGTCAACTCCCCGGGCCTCGTCTCCGGCCGCGTCCTGGACCGGGCCCGTGCGCTCGCGCCCGACTGCGAGCTGATGGCCCGCTTCGAGAGCGGGCTCACCGGCGCGGCGGGGGAGATCCTCGCGGGGCGCCTGGACGCGTCGTTCGGACGGTTCGCGGGCCTCGATCCGGCGGTCCGGACGCGGCTCGAACAGCAGCCCGTACGGTACGAGCCGATGGCCGTCGTGCTGCCCGAGGACCATCACCTCGCCGGCCTGGACGCGGTGCCGCTCGACGCGCTCGCGGGCGAGACCGTGTACGCCGGGGCGGGGAACCCGCGGACGCGGGAGTGGACCGACTTGGCGCTTCACCTTTTCGAGGGACGCGGTATCGCGCTGGCGCCACCCGCGCCGGTGGCCGTCGGAGCCGATGAGTTCCGGCGGGTCATGGCCAAGAAGCGGAACCCTGTCCTCGCTGTGGTGGATTTTCCGGCCATGTCTGAAACCGTGCGGAAACCTCTTGTTGGACCTGTTCCGTTGTCACCCGTGTCGCTGGTGTGGCGAAAGGGGCTGGTGCACCCCGGGATCGATGCCCTTCGACGAGCCGCCGGCGAGCTGGCTGCCGAGGAGGGGTGGCTACGGCGCCCTGCGGACGGTTGGATTCCGGCCAGCGATGAGCTGGTGATGACGGGGCAGGATTGACACATAAGCACACGGGTCTTCCGCATGCGCTACATTCATGGTCCGGGTGCAGTGTGGTAAAGGGGGGCGCTCGGGACGGGTGGGGGCTCGTTCCGAACGACATATACGTAATGCCCGGAGTCGTGCGCGCACCCGAAACCTGTCCCTGGGGGGATGTGCGTGCACGTGGAGAAGTGGCGAAAAGACGCCCAACCCGATCACCGAGATGTCGATCAGGTGGACGGGCGTGGAGCCGGGGGGCCGGACGCGCCGACCGCGCCGGCGGGATCCGGAGAGCCGGTGGTGTGGCCCGAGGCTGCCCGTGCGACGTCGACGTGGCCCCAGATCGTGGGCGCCGCCGCCGTGGGGTTCGCCGCGGAAGCGGAATCCGACACCGATGTCGAACGCGGTGTCGAAAGAGAGCCTGGAGCTGGCGGCGAAGGCCGACCGGGCGCCCATACGAGAACTGGCGCGGAACGTGGAGCGGGCGCGGAACGTGGCGCGGGCGCAGAGGGTGCGTTCGGCGCGGGTCGGGTGCCGGGTGCGGGTCGATCGTCCGGTTCCGAGGGGTTGTCCGGTGCGGGTCGATCGTCCGGTTCTGAAGGGCCGTCCGATGCGGGCCGTGCGTCCGGTGTCGGTGGTCGGGCCGGCGTTGAGCGACGGTTCGATGTGGACCGTCGGGTGAGCGCGGACGACGACGCGGGCGCGGAGCGCCTCGACGAGGCGAACCATGGAGACGAGGCGGACCTGCGGGCCGGGGCGGTCGGCCGTGCTGGGTCGGACCGTCGTGCCGGGGTTGTCGACCGGGCGGGCCGGCCGGACGGCGCTACCGGGGTGCCCGACCGGACCGCTGGACCGGACGCCGTTGCCGGGGTGTCCGATCAGCCTGCCGGGCCGCGTGACCGTACTGGAGTGGACCGGGGAGAAGAGGCCCCCTTGGGGGCCGGGTTGGCCGGCCGTGCCGGGACGGTTCGCCGTGCTGGGTTGAACCGTCGTGCCGGGGTTGCCGACGTGGCGGTCGGATTGGACGGCGCTACCGGGGTGCCCGACCGGACCGCTGGACCGGACGAGCTTGCCGGGGTGCCCAACCAGCCCGCCGGGCCGCGTGACCGTGCCGGGGCGGATCGGCGCGCCGAGGCGCCCGACCAGCCTGCCGGACCGCGTGACCGCGTCGCACCGGATCAACTCGCCGGAGTACCCGACCAGCCCGCCGCGCCGCGCGACCGCGCCGGAACGGATCGGCGCGCCGGGGTGCCCGATCAGTCTGCCGGACCGCGTGACCGCATCGCACCGGATCAATTCGCCGGAGTACCCGACCAGCCCGCCGGGCCGCGCGACCGCGCCGGAACGGATCGGCGCGTCGGCAACGACGATCGGCCGGCCACGGGTGGCTGGCCGGACGCACGCAGGCGCCCCGACACCCTCGGCCGATCCGACGCCTTCGGTCGACCTGACACCTTCGGTCGACCTGACACCCTTGGTCGACCTGACACCCTCGGTCGTCCCGACACGCCCAGCCGATCCGACACGCCCAGTCAACCCGAGAGGGGAGGCTGGCCGGTTGTGGAGCGCAGGGCGGACACGTTCGGGCGGGTTCATGGGGACGGTCGGACGACCGTGGGCCGTGGGGCCGACACGCCCGGCGGGTCCGCTGCCGTGTCCTGGGAGCAGTCCGGTGAGCCGGGACACACCCACGATCCGCACGAGGTGACGGTTCAACTCGACGGAGTCGGACGGCGGAAGACGGAGGACTGGCTGGTTCGGCAGGCCAGGGACGCCCCGGGCGTCCAGGACGGCTCGGACGGCCCGGTGTTCGTCGACGAGTCCGGCCGCCGCAGCCGCAGGTTCCGCCGGCTCGGCATCCTCGTCGGCATCGCCTGCGCGGTGTACGCCGTCGTCATCGTCGCCACCCTCCTGTCCGGCAACTCCAACGCGCCCTGGCTGCCGGTGCCCGGCCAGCAGGACGACACGCCGGCCGGGAAGGTCGACTCCTCGCCGCTGCCCACCGACTCGGTGTCGCCGTCCGGTTCGAGCAGCGCCGCGCCCGGCGCGAGCGCCTCGGCGAGCGACGGTACGGCCCCCGCACCGGGCGTCAGCCCGACACCGGGCGCCTCCGCGAGCGCCACCGACCCGGGCACGTCCGCGGACCCGAAGCCCTCGACGTCCGCCACCACCAGGCCGAAACCGAGCACCAGCACCACCAAGGACCCCGTCACCCCGCCGTCCCTCCCGGTGTCCGGCTCGCCCGACCCCAGCCCCTCCGAGGACGGCGCCGCCTCGCCGAGCCCTTCGGAGAGCGAGGTCGGCGCCGGCGGCACCGGCACGGTCGCCGACAGCCCCGTAGAGCCGGGCCCCATCGCCTCCGAGCCCGGCATCACCAGGTCCTCGTCCTCGGAGAACCCGGTGAGCCCGGCGACCCCGCAGAACCTGGAGAACATCCTCTGATGGCATCCCGCACCAACGCGCACGGGCCCGCTCCCCGTGCGCGGCGTCCGGCACCCGATGTCCGGCGCCGACGGCT
Source organism: Streptomyces sp. GbtcB7 (assembly GCF_019091445.1). Lineage (NCBI taxonomy): Bacteria > Bacillati > Actinomycetota > Actinomycetes > Kitasatosporales > Streptomycetaceae > Streptomyces > Streptomyces sp. GbtcB7. The sequence goes on along the minus strand of NZ_JAGXJM010000004.1, from coordinate 468,980 downwards.
GCCCATGCGCTGGCTGCTGCCCTCGCTGCTCCTCGTCGCCATGCTGGCGATGCTGATGCTGCGCGGCTATGTGCACAGCGAGATCCTCGCCGACCACCGCATCCAGCCCGAGGCCGCCACCGACAAGGTGCCGGACAAGATCCTCGACGGCGGCCCGGTCATCGACACCCGCGGTGGCCGCACGAACAGCCTGACCGTCCCCGACCACCGGCTCGTCCTCACCTTCGACGACGGCCCGGACCCCACGTGGACACCCAAGGTCCTCGACGTGCTGAAGAAGCACCACGCCCACGCCGTCTTCTTCGTCACCGGCACCATGACCTCGCGCTATCCGGAGCTGGTGAAGCGCATGGTCGAGGAGGGCCACGAGGTCGGCCTGCACACCTTCAACCACCCCGACCTCTCCTTCCAGTCCACCAAGCGCATCGACTGGGAGCTCTCCCAGAACCAGCTGGCGCTGGCCGGCGCGGCGGGCATCCGCACCTCGCTCTTCCGGCCCCCGTACTCGTCCTTCGCGGACGCCATGGACAACAAGTCCTGGCCGGTGACGGAGTACATAGGCACGCGCGGTTACATCACCGTCGTCAACAACACCGACAGCGAGGACTGGCAGAAGCCGGGCGTCGACCGGATCATCCGCAACGCCACGCCCAAGGGCGGCAAGGGCGCGATCGTCCTGATGCACGACTCCGGCGGCGACCGCCACCAGACCGTGCAGGCGCTGGACAAGTTCGTGCCGGAGCTTCAGGAGCGCGGGTACCGGTTCCAGAACCTCACCGAGGCCCTCGACGCGCCCAGCGCGCACACCCAGGTCACCGGCCTCGAACTGTGGAAGGGCAAGGCCTGGGTCTACCTGGTGCGCGCCTCCGACAACGTCACCGACGTCCTGGTCGTCGGCATCGCGATCATCGGCGTGCTCGTCTTCACCCGCTTCGGCATGATGCTCCTGCTGTCCGCCCTGCACGCCCGCCGGGTGCGGCGCAAGGACTTCCGCTGGGGTCCGGCGCCGGTCACCGAACCGGTGTCGGTGCTCGTGCCCGCGTACAACGAGGCCAAGTGCATAGAGAACACGGTCCGTTCCCTGATGGCGAGCGAACACCCCGTCGAGGTGCTCGTCGTCGACGACGGTTCGAGCGACGGCACGGCGCGGATCGTCGAGGACCTGCTGCTGCCGAACGTCCGCGTCGTGCGCCAGCACAACGCGGGCAAGCCCGCGGCCCTCAACCGGGGCCTGGCCAACGCCCGTCACGACATCGTCGTGATGATGGACGGCGACACGGTCTTCGAACCGGCCACCGTCCGTGAACTCGTCCAGCCGTTCGCCGACCCGAGCGTCGGCGCGGTCGCGGGCAACGCCAAGGTCGGCAACCGCGACTCCCTCATCGGGGCCTGGCAGCACATCGAGTACGTGATGGGCTTCAACCTCGACCGCCGGATGTACGACATCCTCGGCTGCATGCCGACCATCCCCGGCGCGGTCGGCGCCTTCCGCCGCTCCGCGCTGGAGCGGGTCGGCGGCATGAGCGACGACACGCTCGCCGAGGACACCGACATCACGATGGCCCTGCACCGCGACGGCTGGCGGGTCGTCTACGCGGAGAAGGCACGCGCGTGGACGGAGGCGCCGGAGTCCGTCCAGCAGCTCTGGTCCCAGCGCTACCGCTGGTCGTACGGCACGATGCAGGCGATCTGGAAGCACCGCAGAGCGCTCGTCGAACGGGGCCCGTCGGGCCGCTTCGGCCGGGTGGGCCTGCCGCTGGTCTCGCTGTTCATGGTCCTGGCCCCCCTGCTGGCCCCGCTGATCGACGTCTTCCTGCTGTACGGGCTCGTCTTCGGCCCGACGCAGAAGACGGTTCTCGCGTGGCTGGGCGTCCTCGCCGTCCAGGCGGCCTGCGCGGCGTACGCCTTCCGGCTGGACCGTGAGCGCATGAGGTATCTCATCTCGCTCCCGCTCCAGCAGATCCTCTACCGGCAGTTGATGTACATGGTTCTCCTCCAGTCCTGGATCACCGCGCTCACCGGCGGCCGGCTGCGCTGGCAGAAGCTGCGGCGCACGGGCGTCGTGGAGGCACCGGGATCGATCCCGCGGCAGCGGACGGCACAGAGCGGGAACGATCGGAGGCCGGTCGCATGACCACGCACGAGTACACGGCGGGTGCGACACCGCCGCTGGGATCGGCCCGGATCCACCCCGAACCGGCACCATCGCCGACATCCGCGCCTACACCCACCCCGGGATCAGCCCCGGGATCGGCCGCGCAGTCCGCTCCCGCGCCCAAGAAGCCCGGCCGTGACCGCTACCTGGACCTGCTGCGCTCGATCGCCCTGGTCCGTGTGGTCGTCTACCACCTCTTCGGCTGGGCATGGCTGACGGTCCTGTTCCCCTCCATGGGTGTGATGTTCGCGCTGGCCGGCTCGCTCATGGCCCGCTCGCTCAGCCGCCCGGCCCTCGGTGTGATCCGTGGCCGCATCCGCCGCCTCCTGCCGCCCCTGTGGGCGTTCAGCGCGGTGGCACTCGCGCTGATGTTCGCGGGTGGCTGGAACGTGCTGAAGGACCCGGACAACGGCGGCACCTGGGGTCTCGTCAAGCTGATCGACTACGTCATTCCGATCGGCGCCCCGCCCTTCCCCTGGCACGTCGGCTCCAAGTCCGGCCTGCTGGAGGACACCTGGGCGGTCCAGGCGGCGGGCCCGCTCTGGTACCTGCGGGCCTATCTGTGGTTCGTGATCGCCTCGCCCCTGCTGCTGTGGGCCTTCCGCAGGGTGCCCTGGGCGACGCTGCTGGCCCCCCTCGCCCTGACGGCGGTCCTCGGCACCGGCCTGGTCACCATCCCCGGCGAGACGGGCAACGCGATCTCCGACTTCACGGTCTACGGCGGCTGCTGGGTCCTGGGCTTCGCCCACCACGAGGGCGTCCTGCAACAGGTCCCCCGCTATCTGGCGATCTCCTGCTCGGCCCTGCTCATGGCCTTCGGCCTGTGGTGGGCCTCGGGACACCTGGGCCCCGACGGCTGGGACCTGAACGACATCCCCCTCGCCCAGGCGGCCTGGTCCTTCGGCTTCGTCGTCATCCTGCTCCAGTACTCCCCGTCCTGGCAGGAACTCCCCGGCCGGCTGGCCCGCTGGGACAAGCTGATCACCCTGTCCAACAACCGGGCCGTCACGATCTACCTCTGGCACAACATGCTGATCATGGCCACGGTCCCGATCATCGACCAGGCCTACAACCTCCCGTTCATGCAGAGCGACAGCGCGGTGGCCGCGCTCGACTCCTCGTACATGGTGTGGATGTTCCTCCTGGTCTGGCCCCTCATCGGCCTGACGATCCTGGCCTTCGGCTGGATCGAGGACATCGCCGCCAAGCGCAGCCCGAGGCTGTGGCCCGACGGCGCGAAGAGGAAGAAGGGCGCCTCGCGGGGGAGCCACCGGGTCTAGCGGGGTAGCCACCGGGTCTAGACGCAGGCAGGGGGGGCGACGGCACCCCGGAGGTCCTCACCCGGTCCTCACCGGGGCGTCCTCACCCGGAAGTCCTCACCGTCGCCCCCTCGCTCTCGTGAGAGCAACGTTCCTTTCCGGTCACTCACAGCCACAGCGTCGAAACGCGTCCTCCCTACCTTCGGGACTCAGTCAGTCGTTGTACGACACCTGGGCACCGCACCGGAGAACCGTGGAGGCGTCATGACAGCCCCTAGTACAGCCCCCGCACCGAGCAGGGGAGGCCGCTGGATCCAGAAGTGGGACCCCGAGGACGAGACCTTCTGGAAAGAGACGGGTGAGAAGGTCGCCCGGCGGAATCTGCTCTTCTCCGTACTCTCCGAGCACATCGGGTTCTCGATCTGGACCATGTGGTCGGTGATGGTGCTCTTCATGGGCCCCGAGTACGGGCTCACCCCGGCCGACAAGTTCATGCTCACCTCGATGGTGACGCTGGTCGGAGCCGTGGTGCGGGTGCCGTACACCTTCGCGGTGGCGATCTTCGGCGGCCGGAACTGGACCATCGTCTCGGCGGGCCTGCTGCTCGTCCCGAGCGTCGCCGCGTTCGTGGTGATGAAGCCGGGGACCTCGTTCGACACCTTCCTGCTGGTCGGTCTGCTCGCCGGCATCGGCGGCGGCAACTTCGCCTCCAGCATGACCAACATCAACGCCTTCTTCCCGCTGAGGAAGAAGGGCTGGGCGCTCGGTCTCAACGCGGGCGGCGGAAACATCGGCGTGCCCGTCATCCAGCTCGTGGCGCTCGCGATCATCGGCGCGAACGGGGGACCGAGGGTCCTGCTGGGGATCTACATTCCGCTGATCGTCGTCGCCGCCGTGCTCGCCGCCGTCTACATGGACAACATCGCGTCCGTGAAGAACGACACCGGTGCCGCCAGGGACGCCGCGAAGGACGCCCACACCTGGATCATGTCCTTCCTCTACATCGGCACCTTCGGGTCGTTCATCGGCTACAGCTTCGCCTTCGGGCAGGTGCTCCAGAACCAGTTCGGCCGCACTCCGCTGCAGGCGGCCTACGTCACCTTCATCGGCCCGCTGCTCGGCTCGCTGATCCGGCCCGTGGGCGGCTGGCTCGCCGACCGCTACGGCGGCGCGCGCATCACGCTGTGGAACTTCGTCGCCATGGCCGGTGCGACCGGTGTCATCGTCGTCGCCTCCACCCAGAAGTCGCTTCCCCTGTTCACGATCGCGTTCATCGCGCTGTTCGTGCTCACCGGGCTCGGCAACGGCTCGACGTACAAGATGATCCCGGGCATCTTCCAGGCCAAGGCCGTCGCCAAGGGACTGGAAGGGGAGGCGGCGGCCTCCTACGGGCGGCGGCTGTCCGGCGCCTCCATGGGCCTCATCGGCGCGGTGGGCGCGCTCGGCGGCGTCGGCATCAACCTCGCCTTCCGGCAGTCCTTCCTGTCCTACGGCTCCGGCACCGGCGCCTTCGTGGCCTTCCTCGCCTTCTACGCGCTGTGCTTCCTGGTGACCTGGGCCGTATACCTTCGCGGCCCCGCCACCCAGACTCGTACGGCCACTGCCGCAGAGGCGAAGCCGCAGCTCAGCTACGTCGAGGTCTGACGTAACACGGGTGACATCAAGGGGAACCGAGCCTGTCACGGGGCGTTGACAGGCTCGGTCGGCCGTGACCGCACGTAGACCCCCAGCGCGAGACGAGAGCCATGGACGACGAACAGCAGCGACCGGCCGGGCAGGACTGCGGCCCCCTCGCGGGGTTCACCGTGGGTGTGACGGCCGCGCGTCGGGCCGACGAACTCGGGGCTTTGCTCCAGCGACGCGGCGCCGTCGTCCAGCACGCGCCCGCCCTGCGCATCGTGCCGCTCGCCGACGACAGCGAACTCCTCGCCGCCACCAAGCAGCTGATCGACCAGGCGCCCGACATCGTGGTCGCCACCACCGCGATCGGCTTCCGCGGCTGGATCGAGGCCGCCGACGGGTGGGGGCTCGGCGAGGCCTTGCTCGGTCGGCTGCGCGGGGTCGAACTGCTCGCGCGCGGCCCCAAGGTGAAGGGCGCCGTACGGGCCCAGGGACTGACCGAGGAGTGGTCGCCCTCCTCCGAGTCCATGGCCGAGGTGCTCGACCGGCTCCTGGAGGAGGGCGTCGAGGGCCGCCGTATCGCCGTACAGCTGCACGGCGAGCCGCTGCCCGGGTTCGTGGAGTCGCTGCGGGCCGCCGGAGCCGAGGTCGTGGGGGTCCCCGTCTACCGGTGGATGCCGCCGGAGGACATCGGGCCCGTCGACCGGCTCCTCGACGCCGCCGTCACCCGCGGCCTGGACGCGCTCACCTTCACCAGCGCGCCCGCCGCCGCCTCCCTGCTGTCCAGGGCCGAGGACCGCGGTCTGCTGTCCGAACTCCTCGCCGCCCTCCACCACGACGTCCTGCCCGCCTGCGTCGGCCCCGTCACCGCGCTCCCTCTGCAGGCGCACGGCATCGACACCGTCCAGCCCGAGCGCTTCCGGCTCGGCCCCCTCGTCCAGCTGCTCTGCCAGGAACTCCCCGGCCGGGCCCGTACGTTGCCCGTCGCCGGCCACCGGGTCGAGATCCGCGGCCACGCCGTGGTGGTCGACGGGGCGCTGCGGCCCGTACCGCCCGCCGGGATGTCGCTGCTGCGGGCCCTGTCCCGCCGCCCCGGCTGGGTGGTCGCCCGATCCGAGCTGCTGCGGGCGCTGCCGGGCGCCGGGCGGGACGAGCACGCCGTCGAGACGGCCATGGCCCGGCTGCGTACGGCACTCGGCGCGCCCAAGCTCATCCAGACCGTCGTCAAGCGCGGCTACCGACTCGCGCTCGACCCGGCCGCCGACTCCAAGTACGCCGACGTGTAGGTGCGGTGGCGGTACAGGAGCAGGGCGCGGGCGAGGCAGGCCAGGGCGAGCGTCGACAGCAGGGCCCGTACGACGTTCCAGGCGACCCAGGTGTCCTCGAACCTCTGGCGTACGGCGGCCGGGTCGGCGATCGTCGCGGGGTTTCCGGCGTCCGCCAGGCGGTTGTTGAGCGGGATGTTCACGGCGACCGTGAACAGGAAGGCCAGCGTGTACGCGGCGAGGGCGGCGAACACCCACCACCGGTGGGGGGACTTGCGCGACTGCCAGGCGGAGACCGCCGTGAGGACCAGCGCGCCCATGAAGCTCAGGAAGAACACCGGGTTCTGGATCACGTCGTTGATGTTCCGCATGACCTCGATGAAGACGCGGTCGTCACTGCGGGCCAGTGACGGCATGACGTCGCAGGCGAAAATGTAGAAGACCCCGGCGATCAGGCCCATCGCGACCGTGGCCGCACCCAGGACACCTCCGGCGGTGGTACGCCGCCCCGTGCTGTTCTCTGTCATGTCATCGAGTCAACCGGCGTGGTCCGGCCCCGGACATGGCCGAGGCGCGCGGTCTCATAAGCGGACGTCCACCCCCCTGACCGGCACGGGTCTTCCGGTCGCGGGTGCAGCCATGCACTGTAGGGGGTACGACCCCTACCGACCCCTCACGGCGGTAACCCCAAGGCGGTGACAGGCACATGGCATCGGGCATGGCCACGGCCTCGTACGAGCTGAGGTTCGACTCCGGGCGGATCTGCCTGGACCTCCTCGCGACCACTCACCCCGAGGAACGGCTCGACTCGGTGGACCGGCTGCGCGCCTGGATCACCCGCTCCGGGCTCGTCCCCGCGGGCACCCCGCTCGCGGCGGCCGACATCTCCTGGCTCGTGGGCTTTCGCGAACTACGCGGTCATGTCGCCCAGTTGGTCCGCGGTGAGCTGGACGCGCGGCCCGCCGACGCAGCGCTCGCCCGCGTCAACGCCGTCGCGCTCGCCGCCCCGCCCGCCCCCTGGGCCGTACGCGCGGACGACGGCTCGCTGCGGCGCCGGCTGCACACCCCGCCCGGGCGCCCCGGGTTGCTCGCCGTCATCGCCCGCGACGCCCTCGAACTGCTCACCGACCCGGTGGCGCGCGCGAGCCTCAGACAGTGCGAGGGGGACAACTGTCCGATCGTCTACCTCGACACCTCTCGGGGGCGGCGCCGACGATGGTGTTCCAGCGAGGTGTGCGGAAACCGGGAGCGGGTGGCCCGGCATCGGCGCCGGGCGGCCCTCGCCCGCGCGTGAACCGTGCATGACGCGCGTGAACCGAGTATGAAACGCGTCACAGCGTCCCGGTCTCGGCGACTCGATCCGGAGCCTTCGCTTCACCCGTATGTGATGTGTCGATCGCTTGCAGTGATCAACAAACTTCCTTCACAACTCTTCCAAGAAATATGTCCCACCTCTTTGAACATGCGCACGCCCAGACACGTACTCCGGGACGAGCGACCGACTGGGGGATCCCCCGGACACCGGAGGTAGGCGTGCGCAAGGATTCCGCCGTGGCTGATGAACGAAGGTCAAGGGCCCGACATCGCATGAATCCGTCTGCGTCGGCTTCGTCGAACGAACCCGACGAGGAACTGATGCGTGCGCTGTACCGGGAACACGCGGGTCCGTTGCTCGCGTATGTGCTGCGGCTGGTCGCGGGGGATCGGCAGCGTGCCGAGGACGTTGTGCAGGAAACACTCATCCGTGCCTGGAAGAACGCCGGTCAGCTCAATCGGGCGACCGGTTCGGTACGACCCTGGCTGGTGACGGTCGCCCGGCGCATCGTCATCGACGGCCACCGCAGCCGGCAGGCCCGGCCGCAGGAGGTGGACCCGTCACCGCTGGAGGTCATCCCCGCGGAGGACGAGATCGACAAGGCGTTGTGGCTGATGACACTGTCGGACGCGCTGGACGACCTGACCCCTGCTCACAGGGAAGTTCTGGTCGAAACGTACTTCAAAGGGCGTACGGTCAATGAGGCGGCCGAGACGCTCGGCATACCCAGCGGCACCGTGCGCTCCCGGGTGTTCTACGCCCTGCGGTCGATGAAGCTGGCGCTGGAGGAGCGGGGGGTGACGGCATGAACGCATACGGGGGTTACGGAACAGGCGGTCCAGGAGCCATGCAGGGACCACGGGGACAACAGAACCCCGGTGACAACATCCACGAAACCGTCGGCGCCTACGCCCTCGGTATCCTCGACGACGCCGAAGCGACAGCCTTCGAGGCCCATCTCGCCACCTGTGAGTGGTGCGGCCAGCAGCTCGACGAGCTCGCCGGGATGGAACCGATGCTCGCCGCGCTCGCGGATCTGCCCGCCTCGCAGGGCACCCCGGCCATCGGGGAGTCGCTGGCCGCCCGCCCGAGCCCACAGCTCGCGGAACGGCTGGTCGACGAGGTGTCGGAGCGACGCGCGGTCAAGCGCCGGCGCGGCCTCTACCTCGTGGCCGCCGCGGCCGCGCTGATCATCGGCGGCCCGCTGACGGTGATGGCCGTCAACGGCGGCGGCACCACCACCACCGCGTCGCCCGACTCGGCGATGGCCACCAGCCCGGCCAAGGCAGCCTTCGACGTCATGACGGACAAGAAGTCGGCCACGGACCCGAGCACCAAGGTCAACGCCGTCGTCGCGATCGAGAAGAAGGACTGGGGCACCCACGCCGTCCTTCAGCTCAAGAACGTCAAGGGCCCGCTGAAGTGCTCCCTGATCGCCGTCGGCAAGAACGGCGAGCGTGAGACGGTGACCTCCTGGGCCGTCCCGAACTGGGGCTACGGCATCACGAACGCCAAGACGGAAGAGGCGAAGAAGCCCCTCTACGTCCACGGCGGCGCGGCCTTCAGCCCGAACGAGATCGACCACTTCGAGGTCATGACCTTCGACGGGAAGCGGCTCGTCGAGGTGAACGTGTGAGCGATCTCAGGGCGCGCACGTAGCCTCACGGGGCCCCCTTCGCGTACGGTTGACGGCTGCCCAGCACGTCAGAAGGGGGCCCGGTGGCCGCTCAGGCTCAGCAGGAAACCGCGCTCGACCAGATCCACGATTCCGCACAGGACGATTCCGTACGGGATCGTGAGATCAGCGTCGAGCAGCAACATCTGGACCGGGTGTACCGGCGCCTCGAGGAGAAGATCCACGAGGCGGAGTTCCTGATGAACGACGCCGCCCAGCGCGGCCAGGTCGGTACACCGGGGGCGCTCGCGGAGCGCGACGCCCAGGTGTTCCGCGCGGGGATTCATCTGAATCGCCTGAACAACGAGTTCGAGGACTTCCTCTTCGGCCGGATCGACCTGCTGCTCGGGAAGGACGGCCAGAAGGGCCCGGACGGCGCCTACACGGCCGTCGAACCGGCCGAGGGTGTCGTACAGGTGGACAAGACCGGCCAGTACGCCTCCATCGCCGAGACGCTCCACATCGGCCGCATCGGGGTGCTGGACGCGGACTACGCGCCGCTGGTCATCGACTGGCGGGCGCCCGCCGCGGCCCCCTTCTACCGCTCGACACCGGTCGACCCGGGCCGCGTCGTACGCCGCCGGGTCATCCGCTCCAAGGGCCGCAAGGTCCTCGGCGTCGAGGACGACCTGATGCGCCCCGAGCTCAAGGCCACCCTCGACGGCCGGGAACTCCCGGTGATCGGCGACGGCGCCCTGATGGCCGCGCTCGGCCAGGCCCGCAGCCACACCATGCGGGACATCGTGGCGTCCATCCAGGCCGAACAGGACCTGGTGATCCGCGCCCCCGCCGCGTCGGTGACCTACGTGGAGGGCGGCCCCGGCACCGGCAAGACGGCCGTGGCCCTGCACAGGGCGGCCTATCTCCTGTACCAGGACCGCCGCCGGTACGCGGGCGGCATCCTGATCGTCTCCCCGACCCCGCTCCTGGTCGCATACACCGAGGGCGTGCTGCCCTCCCTCGGCGAGGAGGGCCAGGTCGCCATCCGCGCCATCGGCTCCCTGGTCGACGGCGCGGAGGCCACCCTGTACGACTCCCCGGCCGTCGCCCGCGCCAAGGGCTCGTACAGGATGCTCAAGGTGCTGCGGAAGGCCGCCAGGGGCGCGCTGGAGACGCCCGGCGGCAGCCCGGGCCGGTCCACCGCCGCCGGGAACCGGTCGGAGCAGCTCGCCTTCGGCGACGAGGCCGCCCAGGCCCCCGCGGGTGCCCCCACCCGCCTGCGTGTCGTCGCCTTCGGGCGGCGCCTGGAGCTGGAGGCCGCCGAGCTCGACCGCATCAAGCACAACGCGCTGAGCGGGACCGCGCCGGTGAACCTGCTGCGCCCGCGCGCCCGCAAGCTGCTGCTGGACGCGCTGTGGGCGAAGTCCGGGGCCGGTACGCGGCACACGGACCCGGAGCTGGCCGCCGAGCTGCGGTCGTCCTTCGACGAGGACGTCGCCTCCGAGGACAGCTTCATCGACTTCCTGAACGCGTGGTGGCCCGAGCTGACCCCGCGGGGCGTCCTCGCCGCCATGGCCGACGAGCGGCGCCTGGGCCGCTGGGCGCGGCGGATCCTCAACCCCGGCGAGGTGCGCCGGGTCGCGCGCTCGCTCAAGCGGGACGGGCTGTCCGTCCACGACGTGGCGATGCTGGACGAGCTCCAGGCGATCCTGGGGATGCCCGTCCGGCCCCGCAAACGCCGCGAGCTGGACCCGCTGGACCACCTCACCGGTCTCGAGGAGCTCATGCCCGTACGCGAGGAGTCGCAGCGCGAGCGGGCCGAGCGGCTGGCGCAGGAGCGCGTCGAGTACGCGCACGTCATCGTCGACGAGGCGCAGGACCTCACGCCCATGCAGTGGCGGATGGTGGGCAGACGTGGCCGGCAGGCCACCTGGACCGTCGTGGGCGACCCGGCGCAGTCCTCGTGGTCGGACCCCGACGAGGCCGCGGAGGCCCGTGACGAGGCCCTGGGAAGCCGTCCCCGGCGCCGCTTCACCCTTACCGTCAACTATCGCAACCCCGCCGAGATCGCCGAGCTGGCCGCCAAGGTCCTCGCCCTGGCCATGCCCGGCTCCGAGTCCCCCTCGGCCGTACGGTCCACCGGGGTCGAGCCGCGTTTCGTGGCGACGAACAACGCGGGCACCGGCGTACGGGACTCGCTCGCGCAGACCGTGCGCGCCGAGGCCGCGCGTCTGCTGGACCGGGTGGACGGCACGGTGGGCGTCGTGGTGGCCATGAACCGGCGCGAGGAGGCCGCCCGCTGGCTCGCCGGGCTCGGCGAACGGGTGGTGGCGCTCGGGAGCCTGGAGGCGAAGGGACTGGAGTACGACGCGACGGTGGTCGTCTCGCCGGCGGAGATCGCCGACGAGTCGCCCGCGGGGCTGCGGGTGCTGTACGTCGCCCTCACCCGGGCCACGCAGCAGCTGACGATCGTCTCCGGCGACCGCGACGAACCCGACGGGAACGGGGTGCCGGATCTGCTCAGGGACTGACCCCCGCCGGGGCCGACGCCCCGAATGAACTCTCGGGGTGGGAATTGCCTTACGGGGATCGTTTGTTACCGTGGATGTGACACCGGCCCGATCCAAGCCCCCGGGCCCAACCTTCGTCGCTACGAGCGACCACTTGCCGCGAGGCGAGCATGGCGGGTCGGTGTCACTGAACGAGAAGAGGCTCACGTCACCTGACGTGAGCCTCTTTCGTTGTCCGGCTCTCGTTGGCCGATCGTTTCCCCTGAGGTTCACGTACTCTCGTATGGTGGAAGTTGTCTTCCGAAATCGCCCGCCCTACCTGCGAACAAAACGTTCGCAATCCGGGGCGGCTACCACGTACTGAGGGGTAGGTGCGACGATCGGACGGCATACCCGCGAGACAGCGCGACCCAGCAGTACACGGTGAAAGCAGAGGAAGTCGGCCATGGCAACGGCGCCCAGCGTCTCCTACTCGATTACGGTCCGACTGGAGGTGCCCGCGAGCGGAACCGCGGTCTCCCAGATCACCACGGCCGTAGAGTCCCACGGAGGCTCGGTGACCGGCCTCGACGTGACCGCCTCAGGCCACGAGAAGCTCCGGATCGACGTCACCATCGCGGCGAGCTCCACGGCCCACGCCGACGAGATCGTCCAGCAGCTGCGCGGCATCGAGGGCGTCACGCTGGGCAAGGTCTCCGACCGTACGTTCCTCATGCACCTCGGCGGCAAGATCGAGATGCAGTCGAAGCACCCGATCCGCAACCGTGACGACCTCTCCATGATCTACACCCCGGGCGTGGCCCGCGTGTGCATGGCGATCGCCGAGAACCCCGAGGACGCCCGCCGCCTCACCATCAAGCGCAACTCCGTTGCGGTCGTGACGGACGGCTCCGCCGTGCTGGGCCTCGGGAACATCGGCCCGATGGCCGCCCTCCCGGTCATGGAGGGCAAGGCGGCCCTCTTCAAGCGCTTCGCCGGCATCGACGCCTGGCCGATCTGCCTGGACACCCAGGACACCGACGCGATCGTCGAGATCGTCAAGGCCATCGCCCCCGGCTTCGCGGGCATCAACCTGGAGGACATCTCCGCGCCGCGCTGCTTCGAGATCGAGGCCCGGCTGCGCGAGGCCCTCGACATCCCCGTCTTCCACGACGACCAGCACGGCACCGCGATCGTTGTCCTCGCCGCCCTCACGAACGCCCTGCGTGTGGCGGGCAAGGCCATCGGTGACATCCGGGTCGTCATGTCCGGCGCGGGCGCGGCCGGTACGGCCATCCTGAAGCTGCTCATCGCCGCAGGCGTCAAGAACGCCGTCGTCGCCGACATCCACGGTGTCGTGCACGCGGACCGCGCGGACCTCGTCGACGCGGCCTCCGATTCGCCGCTGCGTTGGATCGCCGACAACACCAATCCCGAGGGCCTCACGGGCACGTTGAAGGAGGCCGTGCGCGGCGCCGACGTGTTCATCGGCGTCTCGGCCCCGAACGTGCTCGACGGCGACGACGTGGCCGCCATGGCCGACGGTGCCATCGTGTTCGCGCTCGCGAACCCCGACCCCGAGGTCGACCCGGCAATCGCCCGCCAGACCGCGGCAGTTGTCGCCACCGGCCGCTCCGACTTCCCCAACCAGATCAACAACGTGCTGGTCTTCCCGGGCGTCTTCCGCGGCCTCCTGGACGCCCAGTCCCGCACGGTCAACACCGAGATGATGCTGGCCGCCGCGGCCGCGCTCGCGGACGTGGTGACCGAGGACGAGCTCAACGCGAACTACATCATCCCCAGCGTCTTCAACGACAAGGTCGCGGGCGCGGTCGCCGGAGCGGTGCGCTCCGCGGCGAAGGCGGCGGGTGTGACAGCGGCGGAGTAGGGCACTCGGCGCCGGTGCGGGGCTCGCCGGGGGTTAGTCGCCCCCGGACCCCGCATCGGCCTGGACGGGCTTGTCCTCGAACGCCGGACGGGCCGGCGGGCCCCCGCCGGATGATGGTGGTCGGTGGTTCCGGCGGTGTGACTTGCTGTGACGATCGCCACGACGGCGGCGCGTCGGCGCGTCGCGGGATGCGGGGTCCCTGGCGGCCCTCTAGGGTGGCGGCCAGGCTCAGGCCTCCCAGGCCCTGCGGTCCGCTGCCGGGAGCGGACGGAGCGTCACCACACTGAGGCAGTGGCGCTTTTCGTGTGACTCCCAAGGGTGTTCGTGTGACTCCCAGGGGTGCCGGATTGGCTTTCCCGCCGCAGGTGGGGGCAGGATGCGTCTTCGGGCGCGAGGGTCTGGCTACGGACCCGGGTCCGGGGACCGACCGAGGGCCCTGGCAGCATCGGCTTCGCCGCATCCAACATGCGGCTCCGCCGCGTGGCACGCCTCAACGGCAAGAAGAACACGGGAGTAACAACATGAACCGCAGTGAGCTGGTGGCCGCGCTGGCCGACCGTGCCGAGGTGACCCGCAAGGACGCCGACGCCGTTCTGGCCGCGTTCGCCGAGACCGTCGGCGAGATCGTCGCCAAGGGCGACGAGAAGGTCACCATCCCCGGCTTCCTGACCTTCGAGCGCACCCACCGTGCCGCTCGCACCGCGCGCAACCCGCAGACCGGCGACCCGATCCAGATCCCGGCCGGCTACAGCGTGAAGGTCTCCGCGGGCAGCAAGCTCAAGGAAGCGGCCAAGGGCAAGTAAGCCGCGTCCGTGTGCCACGGGACGGCACACGAACCGCAGTAACGCCAATGGGGCGGCCCCCTTGACCGGGGGGCCGCCCCATCGTCGTACGCACGCCGAGCGCCGACCGTGTTGCCCGCACGCGGGCCGTGCTGTCCGCGCGCCGTCCGTGTTGCCCGAGCGCCGGCCGTGCTAGCCGAGCGCCTTGCCCGGCAGCTCCACCTTGGCGCCCAGTTCCACCAGCTTCTCCATGAAGTTCTCGTAGCCGCGGTTGATCAGGTCGATGCCGTGGACGCGGGAGGTGCCCTGGGCCGCGAGGGCGGCGATCAGGTATGAGAAGCCGCCGCGGAGGTCGGGGATGACCAGGTCGGCGCCCTGGAGCTTGGTCGGGCCCGAAACGACGGCCGAGTGCAGGAAGTTGCGCTGGCCGAACCGGCAGACCGAGCCGCCGAGGCACTCGCGGTAGAGCTGGATGTGCGCGCCCATCTGGTTCAGCGCGGAGGTGAAGCCGAGGCGGGACTCGTACACCGTCTCGTGGATGATCGACAGCCCCGTGGCCTGCGTCAGGGCGACCACCAGCGGCTGCTGCCAGTCGGTCTGGAAACCGGGGTGGACGTCCGTCTCCAGGGCGATGGACTTGAGCTGCGAGCCCGGGTGCCAGAAGCGGATGCCCTCGTCGTCTATCTCGAACGCGCCGCCCACCTTGCGGTAGGTGTTCAGGAACGTCATCATCGAGCGCTGCTGGGCGCCGCGGACGTAGATGTTGCCTTCGGTCGCCAGCGCCGCGGAAGCCCAGGAGGCGGCCTCCAGACGGTCCGGGAGGGCCGCGTGGGTGTAGCCGCCGAGCGAGTCCACACCGGTGATGCGGATCGTCCGGTCGGTGTCCATGGCGATGATCGCGCCCATCTTCTGCAGTACGCAGATGAGGTCCTCGATCTCGGGCTCCACGGCCGCGTTGGACAGCTCGGTGACGCCCTCCGCGAGCACCGCCGTCAGCAGCACCTGCTCGGTCGCGCCGACGGACGGGTACGGCAGCTGGATCTTCGTGCCGCGCAGCCGCTGCGGAGCCTCCAGGTACTGGCCGTCCGCCCGCTTCTCGATCCGCGCGCCGAACTGCCGCAGCACCTCGAAGTGGAAGTCGATCGGCCGGCCGCCGATGTCACAGCCGCCGAGACCCGGGATGAACGCGTGCCCCAGACGGTGCAGCAGCGGGCCGCAGAAGAGGATCGGGATGCGCGACGAGCCCGCGTGGGCATCGATGTCGGCGACGTTCGCGCTCTCCACGTGCGACGGGTCGAGGATCAGCTCGCCCGGCTCCTCACCCGGACGGACCGTCACGCCGTGCAGCTGCAGCAGCCCGCGCACGACGCGCACGTCGCGAATGTCGGGGACATTGCGCAGTCGGCTCGGAGCGCTGCCCAGCAGGGCGGCGACCATGGCCTTCGGTACGAGGTTCTTCGCACCGCGGACACGGATCTCGCCCTCGAGCGGGGTTCCGCCGTGGACAAGCAGTACATCGTCAGAGCCGTTGACGGTCATGTATCTCGCGTTCCGATGAGTTGGGCAGGAGTATGCGTCGGCAGGCCGGTTGGGCGGGAGCCGAAGAGCAAGGGTAATCGCCGCCTACCCCCCTTAAGTAAGCCCAAGGACCACCCAGCAACGTCATAGCTTTGCCACAACACGAACCGTTCCGAATCGGGCACACGGGGTCACCGACAACGGTGTGCGCGGGGGACGCTCCTCTGCGCCCTGAGCTGCATTCACTCGGGTACGGGTATTGGGTCCCCCTACCCGGGGAAGATGCGGGATCATGTCTGGCATGACCGAGGTGTCCTCGCTCACAGGGCGGCTGCTCGTGGCCACGCCCGCCCTGGCGGACCCGAACTTCGACCGCGCGGTGGTGCTGCTCCTCGACCACGACGAGGAGGGCTCGCTCGGTGTCGTCCTCAACCGGCCGACCCCGGTGGACGTCAGCGACATCCTGGAGGCCTGGGCCGACCTGGCCGGGGAGCCCGGCGTCGTCTTCCAGGGCGGCCCGGTGTCGCTGGACTCGGCGCTGGGCGTCGCGGTGATCCCGGGCGGCGTCGCCTCCGGGGAGCGCGCGCCGCTCGGCTGGCGGCGGGTGCACGGCGCGATCGGCCTCGTCGACCTGGAGGCCCCACCGGAACTGCTCGCCTCGGCCCTCGGCTCCCTGAGAATCTTCGCCGGGTACGCGGGCTGGGGTCCCGGCCAACTGGAGGACGAACTGACCGAGGGCGCGTGGTACGTGGTGGAATCCGAGCCGGGAGACGTCTCCTCCCCGTCCCCGGAGCGCCTCTGGCGCGAGGTCCTGCGCCGCCAGCGCAACGAACTCGCGATGGTGGCGACGTATCCGGACGACCCTTCACTCAACTGATGTCCGTGGCCTTCAGTACCCTTGGCCTTTATGAGCACTCTTGAGCCTGAGACCCAGCCCCAGCGAGGCACTGGGACGGGGACCCTCGTAGAGCCGACGCCGCAGGTGTCGCACGGCGACGGGGACCACGAGCGCTTCGCCCACTATGTCCAGAAGGACAAGATCATGGCGAGCGCCCTCGACGGCACGCCCGTCGTGGCCCTCTGCGGCAAGGTGTGGGTCCCGGGCCGCGACCCGAAGAAGTACCCCGTGTGTCCCATGTGCAAGGAGATCTACGAGTCCATGGGCGCCGGCGGCGACAAGGGCAAGGGCGGCCAGGACAAGTAACGGGCCCCGCCGAGGACCGGCGGGCCGACGATCACGAGGCCCTCGGGGCGCGTTCCGGCGCGCCTCGAGGGCCTTTGTGTCGTGTGCGCCGGCGGTCCTCGCGCCGGGTGCCGTTGCACATGGTGCGCCCCGTGGTCACAGAGTGGTTGAGACCTCTTGTGGACATGTTCATGTAGTCCATAGCCTCCGGTGTGTTGTGCAGAGCGAAACCGCCATTGCGTATGTTGCAACGCCCCCCATCGGAGGATGCTCGATGAAGCTCTCTGCGAAGCTGCCCGTGAAGCTCCCCGCCCGAACGGCCGTCGCCCTCGCCGCCCTTGTCGTCGCCACCGCCTGCGCCCCCCAGACCTCCGACAACTCCTCATCCGGAAAGGACGAGAAGACCGGCACACTGCGGGTCTGGCTCTTCCAGGAGGTCAACAACGGGCCGAAGGAGAAGGTCGTCGACGCGGCCGTCAGCGCCTTCAAGAAGGCCCACAAGGACACCAAGGTCACCATCGAGTACATCCCCGTGGAGACCCGCGCCCAGCGCATGAAGGCCGCCTTCAACGACCCGAAGAGCGCCCCCGACGTCATCGAGTACGGCAACACGGACACGGCCGGCTACGTCAAGGACGGCGGACTCGCCGACGTCACCGAGGAGTTCGCCGACTGGAGCGAGGCCAAGGACACCGACCCGACCGCCAAGCAGTCCGTGACGGTGGACGGGAAGATCTACGGCGCCCCGTTCTTCGTCGGCGTCCGCGCCCTTTACTACCGCACCGACATCCTCAAGGACCTCGGCCTCCAAGCCCCCAGGACCCAGGCCGAGTTGATCTCCACCGCCAAGAAGATCCGCGCGGCCGATCCCGACCTCTACGGACTCGTGGTCGGCGGCGCCTACACGTACGGCGCGATGCCCTTCATCTGGTCCCAGGGCGGCGAGATCGCCCAGGGCAAGGGCGGCTCCTATGCCGCGACCATCGACAGCGCGGCCGCCCAGAAGGGCATCAAGGCCTACACCTCGCTGTTCGGCGCCGACAACTGTCCCGCCGCCAAGTGCGCGGGCATGACCGGCAACGACACCGTCACCGCGTTCTCCTCCGGCAAGGCGGGCATGGCCATCGGCGGCGACTTCAGCCACGCCGCGATCGAGGCCGGGAAGATCAAGGGCAAGTACGCGGTCGTGCCGTTGCCCGGTGTGAAGCCGGGCTCGGTGGCCCCGGCGTTCGCGGGCGGCAACAACATCGGCGTCCTGAAGAGCACCTCGCACCGCACCCTCGCCGTCGACCTGATGGAGCAGCTGGCGAGCAAGAAGACCCAGAGCGAGCTCTTCGGCGCCATGGGGTTCCTGCCCACGTACACCGATGTGCGGGACGCGGTCGCGAAGGAGCAGCCGTTCGTCGCGCCCTTCGTGAAGACCCTCGCCTCGGGCGCCAAGTTCGTGCCCGCCTCGGCCGCCTGGTCCCAGATCGACGCCTCGCTCGTCCTGCCGACGATGTTCCAGGAGGTCATCAGCGGCAAGAAGGACGTCGCGGCGGCCTCGAAGGACGCGGCGAAGAAGATGAACGACGCGTTCAGCTCCGTGGGGTGAGCGGATGACCACGCAAGAGGCCGTCGCCCAACCGGTCACGGTCGCGAAGGCCGTGACCGACCTCCCCGGCCGCCGACGCGCCCGCTGGACCCCCTGGCTCTACCTCGCCCCCGCCCTCGTCGTCCTCGGCGCCCTGCTCGTCTACCCCATCTACCAGCTCGGCCTGATCTCGCTCCTGAAGTACACCCAGGCACAGGTCAGCGGCGGCGAACCGACCGCCTTCGAAGGGTTCGGCAACTACACCACCCTCTTCGCCGACGACCAGTTCTGGCAGGTCCTGATCGCCACGCTGGTGTTCGCGGCGGCCTGCGTGCTCTCCACCCTGGCCGTCGGCTGCGCCCTCGCCGTGCTCCTCACCCGCGTACGGGCCCTGCCGAGGCTCGCGCTGATGCTGGCCGCGCTCGGCGCGTGGGCGACCCCGGCGGTCACCGGGTCCACGGTCTGGCTGTTCCTGTTCGACCCCGACTTCGGGCCCGTCAACCGGGTCCTCGGAATCGGCGACCACTCCTGGACGTACGGGCGCTACAGCGCCTTCGCGCTCGTCCTGCTCGAAGTGGTCTGGTGCTCCTTCCCGTTCGTGATGGTGACGGTCTACGCGGGGATCCGCGCCGTACCGTCCGAGGTGCTGGAGGCGGCCGCCCTCGACGGCGCCTCGCAGTGGCGGATCTGGCGCTCGGTGCTCGCACCGCTGCTCCGCCCGATCCTGGTGGTCGTCACCATCCAGTCGGTCATCTGGGACTTCAAGGTCTTCACGCAGATCTACGTGATGACGAACGGCGGCGGCATCGCCGGCCAGAACCTCGTGCTGAACGTGTACGCCTACCAGAAGGCCTTCGCCTCCTCGCAGTACGGCCTCGGCTCGGCGATCGGCGTGGTCATGCTGGTGATCCTGCTGGCGGTCACGCTGGTGTACCTGCGGCTGCTGCGCAGGCAGGGGGAGGAACTGTGAGCCCGATACCCGGCTTCGTACGGCGTCCCCGGCGCCCCTGGCGGCTCGCCGCCGAGGCGTCCGCGCTGCTGATCGCGGTGGTCGTCGCCTTCCCCCTCTACTGGATGGTGCTCGGCGCCTTCAAACCGGCCGGGGAGATCGAGTCCACCGAGCCCCGGCCGTGGACGCTTTCGCCCTCCCTGGATTCCTTCCGGCGCGTCTTCGGGCAGCAGGAATTCGGCCGCTACTTCGTCAACAGCCTTGTGGTGGCGGGGTCCGTGGTCGTCGTCTCGGCGCTGATCGCGTTTCTCGCGGCGACGGCGGTCACCCGATTCCGCTTCCGTTTCCGGACCACCCTGTTGATCATGTTCCTGGTCGCGCAGATGGTGCCCGTCGAGGCGCTGACGATCCCCCTCTTCTTCCTGATGCGGGACTTCGGCCAGCTGAACACGCTGGGCTCGCTGATCCTGCCGCACATCGCCTTCTCGCTGCCGTTCGCGATCTGGATGCTGAGAGGTTTTGTGAAGGCGGTTCCCGAGGCGCTGGAGGAGGCCGCGTACATCGACGGGGCGAGTCGTACGCGATTCCTCTGGCAGATCCTTTTCCCGCTCGTCTTCCCGGGGCTGGTGGCCACGAGCGTCTTTTCCTTCATCTCGGCCTGGAACGACTTCCTGTTCGCCAAGTCCTTCATCATCAGCGACACCTCGCAGTCCACCTTGCCGATGGCCCTCCTCGTCTTCTACAAGCCCGACGAGCCGGACTGGGGCGGCGTGATGGCGGCGTCCACGGTGATGACGATTCCGGTGCTCATCTTCTTCGTACTCGTACAGCGACGCCTGGTCTCCGGCCTCGGCGGAGCGGTGAAGGACTGACGTGAACGATGTGATTCCGGCGCCCCGTGCCGTAGAGGGCCCCATGCGCTGCGGGGTCGAACTCGACGCGGAGACCACCCTGTGGGCCGCTCCCGGCACGGACGCCACGGAGCGCTGGCTGCGCGCCACGCTCGGCGCCGCGCTCGGCCTGCCGCTGCGACCAGGGCCGCAGGACGCCCGCAACGCCGTACGGCTGCTCCTCGACGACACCCTGGAGCCGGAGGCGTACAAACTCGGCGTCGTCGTCAACCGGGGCATCGAGATCCGGGGCGGCGGCGCGGCCGGGGTCTTCTGGGGTGCGCAGACGCTGCGTCAACTCCTCGGCCCCGACGCCTTCCGCCGCGCCCCCGTCCGGGCGGGGAGGACGTACGGAATCGCGCACCAGGTCATCGAGGACGCACCCCGATTCCCCTGGCGCGGTCTCATGCTCGACGTCTCCCGGCACTTCATGCCCAAGGACGGCGTCCTGCGTCACCTCGACCTCATGGCCGCCCACAAACTCAATGTCTTCCACTTCCACCTCACCGACGACCAAGGATGGCGTGTCCAGATCAAGCGGTATCCGAAGCTGACGGAGGTCGGATCCTGGCGGGCGCGCACGAAATTCGGCCATCGTGCCTCGCCCCTGTGGGAGGAGAAGCCGCACGGGGGCTTCTACACGCAGGACGACATCCGCGAGATCGTCGCGTACGCGGCCGAGCGGCATATCAGTGTCGTCCCCGAGATAGACATCCCGGGGCACTCGCAGGCCGCCATCGCCGCGTATCCGGAACTGGGCAACACCGACGTCATCGACACGACCTCCCTCACCGTCTGGGACACCTGGGGCATCTCCAAAAACGTACTCGCCCCCACTGACAACACCCTGCGCTTCTACGAGGGGGTGTTCGAGGAACTCCTGGAGCTCTTCCCGGCGGACGCCGGCCCGTTCACGCGGTTCTCGCCGTTCTCGGGGTTTGTGCACATCGGTGGCGACGAGTGCGCCAAGGACCAGTGGAAGCGGTCGCCGACCGCGCAGGCGCGCATCAGGGAACTGGGGCTCGCGGACGAGGACGAGTTGCAGTCCTGGTTCGTCCGGCACTTCGACAACTGGCTCTCCGCGCGCGGGCGTCGGCTGATCGGCTGGGACGAGATCCTGGAGGGCGGGCTGGCCGAGGGGGCGGCGGTGTCCTCGTGGCGCGGCTACCAGGGCGGCGTCACGGCCGCCCGCGCCGGCCACGACGTGGTCATGTGCCCCGAGCAGCAGGTGTACTTGGACCACCGTCAGGCCGCGGGCCCGGACGAGCCGGTACCGATCGGATATGTCCGCACCCTGGAGGACGTCTACCGCTTCGAACCCGTTCCACCCGAGCTCACCGAGGCGGAGGCACGGCATGTGCTGGGCACTCAGGCGAACGTGTGGACCGAGGTGATGGAGGACCCCGCGCGTGTGGACTACCAGACCTTCCCCCGGCTCGCGGCCTTCGCCGAGGTCGCCTGGAGCGCCCTGCCCGCCCCCGCCGAGCGGGACTTCGCCGACTTCGAGCGGCGGATGGCCGCCCACTACGGGCGGCTTGACGCCCTGGGCGTGGCCTACCGCCCGCCCACGGGCCCCCTTCCGTGGCAGCGGCGCCCAGGTGTGCTCGGACGCCCGATCGAGGGGGCGCCCCCAAACGTGTGAGGTGACCGCCAACCGGCGTGTCCCGGCCCGTTCGCCCCGGCGCAGTGGCCCCACAAGGCAAAAGGCACCCAAGGGCCACCGAAGAGTGGCAATTCGTACTGACCGGCGATGCCGTAGGAAAACGGACCATCTCCCTGGTGAGGGGGCGAATGCCTCCTAGCGGACCCCCGCGTCGAGGGCCGGGGAAGATGTGCCAGAGTTGCCACGTCCGCCCTGTCAGCACGTACCGTACGCGCAACACAGGTGGGACCAGGTGGGGCAGCGGGAAGGGGCAGCCGGTTTGACCACGCACGCACCGCAGGCGGCGCAGGCCGTGACGCTGCCCGCCTCGCTGGACGAGGCAGTGGCGGCGCTGGCCGCCATGCCCGCCGCCGTCCCCGTGGCCGGCGGCACCGACCTCATGGCCGCCGTCAACTCCGGACAGCTGCGGCCCGCCGCGCTCGTCGGCCTCGGCCGGATCAGCGAGATCCGCGGCTGGCAGTACCAGGACGGCCACGCGCTGCTCGGCGCCGGCCTCACCCACGCCCGCATGGGGCGCCCCGACTTCGCGGCCCTCATCCCGGCGCTCGCCGCCGCCGCGCGCGCCGCGGGACCGCCGCAGATCCGCAACGCGGGCACCCTGGGCGGCAACATCGCCTCGGCGGCCCCCACCGGGGATGCGCTGCCCGTGCTGGCCGCTCTGGAAGCCACGCTGATCATCGCGGGCCAGGGCGGAGCCCGCCGTGAGATCCCGGTGTCGCACCTGCTCGCGGGCATGGAGATGCTCCGCGGCGGCGAACTCATCGGCTATGTGCGGGTGCCGCTGCTGCACGCGCCGCAGGTCTTCCTGAAGGCGACCGGACGCACCGGACCCGGGCGCGCCATCGCGTCCGTGGCGCTCGTCCTGGACCCGGCGCGGCGCGGTGTGCGGTGCGCCGTGGGTGCCATAGCGCCGATGCCGCTGCGGCCCCTGGACGCGGAGGCGTGGGTCGCCCAGCTGATCGACTGGGACAACAACCGGGCGATCGTGCCGGAGGCGCTCAACGCCTTCGGGGAGTACGTCGCCGCGGCCTGCATCCCCGATCCCGTCCCGGCCGAGGACGGCTCCGTACAACAGCTTCCGCCCGCCGTACTGCACCTGCGGCGTACCGTCGCCGCGCTGGCCCGACGAGCACTGGGGAGGGCACTGTCGTGACCGACGACCAGCACGGAGAGGGCACTCCGCGGACCAGCGGCAGGTGGGACCCCCTCCCGCAGGGGGACTACGACGACGGCGCCACCGCCTTCGTCAAGCTCCCCGAGGGCGGAATCGACGCCCTTTTGGCGGAACGTGAGACGCCTCTCGCGGCGCCCGGCCACGGCTATGTGCCCCCCCGGATCACCACGGCGCCCCCGGCGGCCGACCCCGGGGCGACGGGCACCTGGGCCACGCCGGCCGAGGCCGTCCAGTGGCCGGACCCCAACGCCGCGCACCAGGAAGCCGTACGGCACGAGACCGGGCATCAGCAGGCCGCGCACGACGGGTTCTCGTACCACCCCGGCGCCACCGGGCAGTGGGACTTCGGGGAGGCCGCCCGGGAGGGCGCCTCCTCCGGTCACCACCCGGCCGACGCGCCCGGACACGACGTCACCGGACAGTGGTCGATTCCCGTCGCCGGAGGTGATCTTCCGGACGAATCCGGCGAGTTCACCACGTCGGCCCTGGTCGAGCAGTGGGGCGGCACGCCGCCCGCCACGCTCCCGGGCGGCGCGGCGGCGCCGTGGGCGACCTCGGAGATCGGCGAGCCGTGGTCCGCCGCACCGCGCGCGGCGACCCCCGAGGCCCCGGGGGCCTCTGAGGGCCCCGTGGAGCCCGCGCGGCACACGCATGCGGAATCGGCCGCCGAGGCCGCCCAGACGGCCGCGCAGGCCGCTCACGAGGCTCCTGAGCCGGTCGCCGGGCCCACGTCCGCGACGGCCGAGGCGTACGGGACCCAGGACGGGGCCCGACCGGACCACGACCCGGCCACGCGGACTGCTCCGGCAGCGGCCCCGGAGGACTCCTCGGAGTACCTTTCGGAGCATCTTTCCGAGCACCCTTCGGAGCACCCCGAGACCCCGGCGCCGGACGCCCCCGGCGCGGAGGCGAGCGACCCGGACACCCCTGCGCCGCCCCCGCACGACGAACACCCCCTGGCCTCCTACGTCCTGCGCGTCAACGGCGCCGACCGCCCCGTGACCGACGCCTGGATCGGCGAGTCGCTGCTCTACGTCCTGCGCGAGCGCCTCGGCCTCGCGGGCGCCAAGGACGGCTGCTCGCAGGGCGAGTGCGGAGCCTGCAACGTGCAGGTGGACGGGCGGCTCGTGGCGTCCTGCCTGGTGCCCGCCGTCACCGCCGCGAGCAGTGAGGTGCGTACGGTCGAAGGCCTCGCCGCCGACGGACAGCCCTCGGACGTGCAGCGCGCCCTCGCCAAGTGCGGCGCGGTGCAGTGCGGTTTCTGCGTCCCGGGCATGGCCATGACCGTGCACGACCTCCTCGAGGGCAACCCGGCCCCCACCGAACTCGAGACCCGCCAGGCGCTGTGCGGCAACCTGTGCCGCTGCTCCGGCTACCGCGGGGTCCTGGACGCCGTACGCGAGGTCGTCTCCGAACGCCAGGCGCACAGCGCGGCCGCCGCCGAGGCCACACCGGACGCGGGCGAGCCGCGCATCCCGCACCAGGCGGGGCCCGGCGCGGGCGGCGTCAACCCCTCGGCGTTCGAGGACCCTTCTCCGTACGACTCCCAGGCGCCGCATGAGCAGCCGTACGGCCAGGACGGAGGCCAGGCGTGAGCAACGAGACCGCGACCGCGACTCCCGCGGCACCCGACACCGGCCCCGAGCCGCTGCCGCACGGGCTCGGCGTGTCGCTGCCCGCCGCGGAGGCCCGCGCCAAGACGGAGGGCACCTTCCCGTACGCGGCCGACCTGTGGGCCGAGGGCCTGCTGTGGGCGGCCGTGCTGCGCTCGCCGCACCCGCACGCGCGCATCGTGTCCATCGACACCAGCCACGCGCGCGAGATGCCCGGCGTACGGGCGGTCATCACCCACGAGGACGTGCCCGGCTCCGCCCTGCACGGCCGCGGCCGCGCGGACCGCCCGGTGTTCGCTTCCGAGGTCGTACGCCACCACGGCGAACCCATCGCGGCCGTCGCCGCCGATCACCCGGACACCGCGCGGATGGCCGCCGCGGCCGTCATCGTCGAGTACGAAGTACTCGACCCGGTGACCGACCCTGAGCAGGCGTTCGAGGCCGAACCCCTGCACCCCGACGGCAACCTGATCCGGCACATCCCGCTGCGCCACGGCGACCCGGACGCGGTCGGCGAGGTCGTCGTCGAGGGCCTGTACCGCATCGGACGCCAGGACCCGGCCCCGATCGGCGCCGAGGCCGGACTCGCCGTGCCCCGCCCGGACGGCGGCGTCGAGCTCTACGTCGCCTCCACCGACCCGCACACCGACCGCGACACCGCCGCCGCCTGCTACGGCCTGGAGCCCGAGCGGGTGAAGGTCGTCGTCACCGGAGTGCCCGGCGCCACCGCCGACCGCGAGGACCAGGGCTTCCAGCTCCCGCTCGGCCTGCTGGCCCTGCGGACCGGCTGCCCGGTGAAGATCACCGCGACCCGCGAGGAGTCCTTCCTCGGACACGCCCACCGGCACCCCACCCTCCTGCGCTACCGCCACCACGCCGACACCGAGGGCAGGTTGGTGAAGGTCGAGGCGCAGATCCTGCTCGACGCGGGCGCCTACGCCGACACGTCCGCCGAGTCGCTGGCCGCCGCGGTCTCCTTCGCCTGCGGTCCCTACGTCGTCCCGAACGCCTTCATCGAGGGCTGGGCCGTGCGCACCAACAACCCGCCCTCCGGCCATGTGCGCGGCGAGGGCGCCATGCAGGTCTGCGCCGCCTACGAGGCGCAGATGGACAAGCTCGCCAAGAAGCTCGGCCTCGACCCCGCCGAACTGCGCCTGCAGAACGCGATGGCCACCGGGGACGTGCTTCCGACGGGCCAGACGGTGACCTGCCCGGCACCGGTCGCCGAACTGCTCCAGGCCGTACGCGACTACCCCCTGCCTGCACTCCCCAAGGACACCCCCGAGGACGAGTGGCTGCTCCCGGGCGGCCCCGAGGGCGCGGGCGAACCCGGCGCCGTACGCCGCGGGGTCGGCTACGGCCTCGGCATGGTCCACATGCTCGGCGCCGAGGGCGCGGACGAGGTCTCCACGGCCACGGTCAAGGTCCACGACGGCGTCGCCACGGTGCTGTGCGCGGCCGTCGAGACCGGCCAGGGCTTCACCACCCTGGCCCGCCAGATCGTCCAGGAGACCCTCGGTATCGACGAGGTGCACGTGGCACCGGTCGACACCGACCAGCCGCCCGCGGGCCCCAGCTGCCGGGGCCGCCACACGTGGGTGTCGGGCGGAGCGGTCGAACGCGCCGCGAAGATGGTCCGTACGCAGCTCCTGCAGCCCCTGGCGCACAAGTTCGGCATGTCCACGGAGCTCCTCCAGATCACCGACGGCAAGATCACCTCGTACGACGGTGTGCTCTCGACCACCGTCACGGAGGCGATGGACGGCAAGGAGCTGTGGGCCACCGCGCAGTGCCGTCCGCACCCGACCGAGCCGCTGGACGAGGCGGGCCAGGGCGACGCCTTCGTGGGCCTGGCCTTCTGCGCGATCCGCGCGGTGGTGGACGTGGACATCGAACTGGGCTCGGTACGGGTGGTGGAGCTGGCGCTCGCCCAGGACGTCGGCCGGATCCTCAACCCCGCCCAGCTCACGGCCCGCATCGAGGCGGGCGTCACCCAGGGCGTCGGTGCCGCGCTCACGGAGAACCTCCGCACCGCCCGCGGTCTGGTCCGCCACCCCGACCTCACCGGTTACGCCCTCCCGACCTCCCTGGACGCCCCCGACATCCGCATCGTCAAGCTCGTCGAGGAGCGCGACGTCGTCGCCCCCTTCGGCGCGAAGGCGGCCAGCGCGGTGCCGGTCGTGACGTCCCCGGCGGCCATCGCGTCCGCCGTACGGGCGGCGACGGGCCGCCCCGTCAACCGCCTCCCGATCCGTCCGCAAGCCGCCGTGGTGACCACGTCATGAGTACCCCCGAGCCGACGACCCACGACCCCGAGCCGACGACCCACCTCCCCGAGCAGCCGCGCTACGAGCCCCCGCCGAGCGTCGGGAAGCTGGCGCTGTGGGTGCTGCTGTTCGTCGTGGCGGCCGTGGTGGTCGTCCTGGGCGGCCTGTACCTCACCTGAGCGGGGCGGCGGCCGCGGCTGATCGTTGGTGTCGGCCACGACCGGGCGCCCCCCGATGGCTTGAACCCGTGCGTTTCCGGGCCGTACGTCCTGCGTGCCTGCGGGTTTCCGGCGTTGTCAGTGGGGCGGCGTATGGTTCTCGGTCAGTGGGGAACTGCCGCTGGGCGGCGGCGAGTTCCCCGCGAGAAGCACATATGCGTTCACATGCGCGGGGGAGCCATGAGCACGACTGACACCGATGTCGTCGGCGCGATCACGCTGACCGAGGACGAGCTGGATCCATACATCACGCACACGGACACACGGCAGTGGCTGACGGGGCCCGGGCTGCCGGCCGAGGGCACGCTGCTGGGCTTCGGCGCCCTGCGGGAGCACGGGCTGCGCAGGGTCGCCGACCTGGCCGGTGACGCCGACAAACTCGCCACGGAACTCCAGGACCAGCTGGTCGTGGGAGCCCTGCGGACCTTCGACCGGGACCTGGAGTCGATCGTCCTGGACGGGGCGACGGGGAACGTCGCCACGACGTACTTCTTCTCAGACCCGGCTCTGATGGACCTCGCGCCCCTGGCACCCTCCCTGGAAGCCCTGGTGCGTTTCTCGGCGGCGACGGAGGAACTGACGGCGTCCCGCGGACGGTTCGCCTCCTACGAGGGCCGGTTCGGCGCGAAGGCGGTCACGGAGGCCTCCGAGTCCCTCGCCGCGGTCTTCGAGGCGGGCGCGGGCGGCGAGGTGGCGCCGTACTGGCGGATGGCCGCCCTGATCCGCCCCCTCGCCCGGATCGCGGGCCCCGGCGAGGGCCTCGTCCTCGACCTGCCCAAGCGGCTGCTGGACGAGGAGTTCGGCGCGGGCGCGATCATGCGCTTCGAGGACGTCGACTTCCCGCCCGCGCTCGTGCACGAGCCGACCCGTCGCTTCCTGCGCGAGACCGGCCTGCCCGAGGACGGCCTCCTCTTCCAGCTGGACACGGAAGTGCCCCTGCCGGCCCTCGCCGACTACTACGCGGACCAGCGCCCCGACGACTTCTCCGCCGACGAACTCCCCCCGACGGCCGACCGCCTGATACGCCTCGGCTACCTCATCGAGGACACCAGCCTCGTGGTGGACGGCACCACGGGCGCGGTCCTCGCCTGGAGCGAGCCGGACATCACCCTGCGCCCCCTCAACGCCGACATCTCCACCCTCGCCTTCACCCTCTGGCTGCTCCACCGCGAGAAGGCCCTCGACGCGACCCACGACCTCACCGACTCCTACGAACAACTGGCCGCCACCATGGCCCAGACCCTCGCCACGGTCGACCCGATCGCCTGCGACCCCACCCCCACGCTGGAGGGCGACGACGGCTGGCGCTACTGGCCGGAGATATTCGAGGACGAGGCGGGCGGCACCCTCCACGGCTAGCCGCAGGACGGCGACACCGCCCGAACCGCCCACACCGCCCGCACAAACAGATCGGCCGCCCCCGGTCACGGGGACGGCCGACAGATCTCACAAGAGGCCGTGGCGGGAATTGAACCCGCGTAACTCGCTTTGCAGGCGAGCCCCTGAACCACTCGGGCACACGGCCGTTCTCAGGTGCGGCACGGCTCACTCGTTCCGAACCTGATGGGTTGAACGTAGGCGGGGCGGAGGGTGGGGCTCAAGAGGCGCGGGAGCGCTGCAACGGGACTGCCATACGCCGTTCATGAATGCCGGTTCCCGGACCTGTGGCGTACGACCAAAGACCCAGGCGATCACGGTCTTTGGACAGGAGTCACTGTCAGTCGTGGCCCTTACGCTGACGGCCATGACAGCGCTGGAAGCACGTGATGCCGCGGCCGCCCCGCCCGAGGGCAAGGGGGAGGGGGGTGTGCTGAGCCGTCCCTATCGGGCGCTCAGCATCGGGATCGTGTTCGTGGAGCTGCTGATCGCCTTCGAGGCGACGGCCGTCGGGACGGCGATGCCCGTCGCGGCGCGGGAGCTCGACGGGGTGTCGTTGTACGCGTTCGCGTTCTCGGCGTATTTCACGACGAGCCTGTTCGGGATGGTGTTCGCCGGACAGTGGGCGGACCGCGACGGGCCTCTGGCGCCGCTGACCACGGGGATCACGGCCTTCGCGGCGGGACTGCTGCTGTCCGGGACGGCCGGGACCATGTGGCTGTTCCTTCTCGGGCGGGCGGTGCAGGGGCTCGGCGGCGGGCTGGTCGTCGTGGCGTTGTACGTCGTCGTGGTGCGGGCCTACCCGGAGCGGCTGCGGCCGGCGATCATGGCGGCGTTCGCGGCGAGCTGGGTGATTCCGTCCGTGGTCGGACCGTTGATCGCGGGCACGGTCACCGAGCACCTGGGCTGGCGCTGGGTGTTCACCGGGATACCGGTGCTGGTCGTGTTTCCGCTGGCGCTCGCGCTGCCGCGGATACGACGACTGTCGTCCGGGCGGTCGGCGGACGAGGGGACCGCCGGCCGCGAGCCCTTCGAGCGGCGGCGCATCCGGCTGGCGCTCGGGATCTCGCTCGGCTCCGGACTCCTCCAGTACGCCGCCCAGGACCTGGACCCGCTCTCCCTCGTCCCTGGCCTCGCGGGCGCCGCGCTGCTCGTCCCGGCCGTCCTCGGGCTGTTGCCGCGCGGCACCTACCGGGCGGCGCGCGGGCTGCCGTCCGTGGTGCTGCTGCGCGGGTTGGCGGCCGGTTCCTTCATCGCCGCCGAGTCCTTCGTGCCCCTCATGCTGGTCACCCAGCGCGGGCTGTCGCCGACACTCGCCGGGTTCTCCCTCGCGGCGGCCGGCGGCACCTGGGCGCTGGGGTCGTATGTGCAGTCGCGGCCACGCGCGGAGCCGTACCGGGACCGGCTGATGTTCCTCGGGATGGTGCTGCTCGCGGCTGCCGTCGCCGTCGTGCCCAGTGTGCTGATCCCCGCTGTGCCCGTGTGGATCGTCGCCGTCGCCTGGGGGTTCGGCTGCTTCGGGATGGGGCTGGTGATCGCCTCGACCAGCGTGCTGCTGCTGCGCCTCTCGACGCCGGAGGAGGTCGGCTCCAACTCCGCCGCGCTCCAGATCTCCGACGGCCTCGCCAACATCGTGCTCCTCGCGGCGGGCGGCGCGGCGTTCGCGGCGCTGGGCGGCGGCAAGGTCGCGGAGACGGCCACCTCGACGGCCGACGGCTCCCATCCCACCGCGTTCGCCGCCGTGTTCCTGCCGATGGCCGGGGTGGCGTTGGTGGGGGCCTGGGTGACGACGCGATTGCGAGAGCGGTGATCTGCGAGGAGAGCGGCGCTCCGGTTCGGCGGGTGCGGTCCCCGTGTACGGGCCGGCCTCGTACTGCCTGGTCATCGACGTGGCGGCCGGTGTCGAGCACGGCATCGGGGTGATCGGTGGGCGGTTGCGGGGTTTGTGAGGTGGGTCCCATCCGTGGGTGACCCGGCGTCGTCCGCGCGTTGACAGCTCCGGGGCGCCGGTAGGGTGGCCCGGTTGTCATACGTAGCCGAGCCGCTCGACCCAACCACGGAGACCGTGACTACCACCGCCGCCAGCGCATCCACCTCGCACCACCTCTCACCCGCCTTCCCCGGCCGCGCCCCCTGGGGTACCGCCAGCAAGCTGCGTGCCTGGCAGCAGGGGGCGCTGGAGAAGTACATCCAGGACCAGCCCCGCGACTTCCTGGCCGTCGCCACACCCGGCGCCGGCAAGACGACGTTCGCGCTGACGCTCGCGTCCTGGCTGCTGCACCACCACGTCGTGCAGCAGGTGACCGTGGTCGCGCCGACCGAGCACCTGAAGAAGCAGTGGGCGGAGGCCGCCGCGCGGATAGGGATCAAGCTGGATCCCGAGTACAGCGCCGGTCCGCTCAGCAAGGAGTACCAGGGCGTCGCCGTGACGTACGCGGGTGTGGGCGTGCGGCCCATGCTCCACCGCAATCGCGTCGAGCAGCGCAAGACCCTCGTCATCCTCGATGAGATCCACCACGCCGGTGACTCGAAGTCCTGGGGCGAGGCCTGCCTCGAAGCGTTCGAGCCCGCCACGCGGCGGCTCGCGCTCACCGGTACGCCCTTCCGGTCCGATACCAACCCCATTCCCTTTGTGACGTATGAAGAGGGAAACGACGGGATTCGGCGGTCTTCCGCCGACTACACCTACGGGTACGGGTCCGCGCTGGGGGACGGGGTCGTGCGGCCCGTCATCTTCCTCTCCTACAGCGGCAACATGCGGTGGCGCACGAAGGCGGGGGACGAGATCGCGGCCCGGCTCGGCGAGCCGATGACCAAGGACGCCATCTCGCAGGCCTGGCGCACCGCGCTCGACCCGCGCGGCGAGTGGATGCCCAGTGTGCTGCGCGCCGCCGACCAGCGGCTGACCGAGGTCAGGAAGGGCATCCCGGACGCGGGTGCGCTGGTCATCGCCTCCGACCAGGACTCCGCGCGCGCGTACGCCAAGCTCATCCGCGAGATCACCGGGACGAAGGCGACCCTCGTCCTGTCCGACGACACCGGCGCGTCCAACAGGATCGACGAGTTCAGCCACAGCGAGGACCGGTGGATGGTCGCCGTCCGCATGGTGTCCGAGGGCGTCGACGTGCCGCGGCTCGCCGTCGGCGTGTACGCCACCACCATCTCCACGCCCCTCTTCTTCGCGCAGGCCGTCGGCCGTTTCGTACGGTCCCGGCGGCGCGGCGAGACCGCCTCCGTCTTCCTCCCGACCGTCCCCGACCTCCTCGGCTTCGCCAACGAGATGGAGGTCGAGCGCGACCACGTCCTCGACAAGCCCAAGAAGGAGGGCGAGGAGGACCCGTACGCCGAGTCCGAGCAGGAGATGGACGAGGCGAACCGGGAGCAGGACGAGGACACCGGCGAGCAGGAGCAGTTCTCCTTCGAGGCGCTGGAGTCCGAGGCCGTCTTCGACCGAGTGCTGTACGACGGCGCCGAGTTCGGGATGCAGGCCCACCCGGGGAGCGAGGAGGAGCAGGACTACCTCGGGATTCCGGGGCTGCTCGAACCCGACCAGGTGCAGCTGTTGCTCCAGAAGCGGCAGGCGCGGCAGATCGCGCACAGCCGCAAGAAGCCCGACGAGGAGGCCGACCTCCTCGAACTGCCCGCCGAGCGACGGCCCGTGGTCTCGCACAAGGAGATGCTGGAGCTGCGCAAGCAGCTCAACACCATGGTCGGCGCGTACGTCCACCAGAGCGGCAAGCCGCACGGCGTGATCCACACCGAACTGCGCCGCGTGTGCGGGGGGCCGCCGAGCGCGGAGGCGACGGCGGGTCAGCTGCGGCAGCGGATCGCCAAGGTGCAGGAGTGGGCCACCCGTATGCGGTGACGCTGGCGCTGTGCCGGGGCGGTCGTGGTTCGTGGGGCGCTTGTTGTGTTTCGGCTGCGGATCGGCTGTGGCTGGTCGCGCCCACGCGGCGGAGCTGCATGATGTCAGCGCCCCGCGCCCCTTCGGGGGCGCGTTCGTTTGCGTGTGCGCCGTGCGTATCGGGACAAAGGTCTGGCAAAGGGGAGGAGTTCGTACCAGGATGTGACCGGATTCTGGACGGAGACTTCCGCTGAGCGAACTGGCTCGCTACTGTCCCGCTACGCACACGCCCCGTGGCAGCGCCGCCGCGGAGCGCAGCCGTGTAGCGACTCCGCCCGGGAAGAGCCCGGGTCGTCAGCCGACGGCGGCCTCTGAAGCGCGTCGCCGACGGGACTCGGAGACGCAACCGCCGCGAGGGGCCGCCGACCTCACCACTAAGGAGTGGGCGTCGTGACCGCGGAGACCTCTCAGACGCTCGACCGGGGACTGCGTGTCCTCAAGTTGCTCGCCGACACGGACCACGGGCTGACCGTCACCGAGCTCTCGAACAAACTGGGCGTCAACCGGACCGTTGTGTACCGCCTGCTCGCCACGCTGGAACAGCACGCGCTCGTACGCCGGGATCTGGGCGGCCGCGCCCGGGTCGGGCTGGGGGTACTGCGGCTGGGGCGCCAGGTGCATCCGCTGGTACGGGAGGCCGCGCTGCCGGCGCTGCGCGCGCTGGCCGAGGACATAGGGGCCACGGCCCATCTCACGCTCGTCGACGGCACCGAGGCGCTCGCTGTCGCCGTCGTGGAGCCGACGTGGACGGACTATCACGTCGCCTACCGCGCCGGGTTCCGCCATCCGCTGGACCGGGGCGCCGCGGGCCGCGCGATCCTCGCCGCCCGGCAGCCCGGGCGGGCGGACGCCCCGGGATACACGCTCACGCACGGGGAGTTGGAGGCAGGCGCGAGCGGGGCCGCCGCTCCCCTGATAGGGGTGACCGGGGTCGAGGGCAGCGTCGGCGTCGTCATGCTCGCGGACTCCGTGCCGGAACGGGTGGGGCCGAGGGTCGTGGACGCGGCGCGGGAGGTCGCGGACGCACTGCGCTGAGACCCCGGGCCCGCACGGTGCTGACTTGACGCCCCGTACTCCGTTGCGCTGACGGCCCTTGTTTCCAGTCACCCCCTGGCTTTGGCCGACCCGCCAAACCGTCCCCGCCATCTCTGGCCGATGCTCCCACCGTCCGTCGCCCCGCCCTCCGCATGATCAGGGCACTGAAGGCGGATCGGTGAACGGCGCAGGGAGACAAGGCGTGGAGACGGAGACGGTACGTACACGGCCGGACGTCGGCCGAGGAGGCGGACGGGCTGCTCGGCTGACCCGGCGTCAGGGGGTCGGATCGCTGGTCGCCGAGGCCGCCGGGAGCCCGCTCAGGCGGACCATGGGCGTCGGGCAGCTCACCCTGCTCAGCGTGGGCGCCACGCTCGGCACCGGCATCTTCGTGGTCCTCGGCCAGGCGGTGCCCGAGGCCGGTCCCGCCATCGTCGTGTCGTTCGTCCTCGCCGGAGTGACCGCGCTGTTCTCCGCGCTGTCGTACGCCGAACTGGCCGGCATGATCCCGGGCTCCGGCTCCTCCTACAGCTACGCGTACGCCACCCTCGGCGAGCTCGTCGCCTGGGTGTGCGGCTGGTGTCTGATCCTGGAGTACGGGGTGTCCGTGGCCGCCGTCGCGGTCGGCTGGGGGCAGTACGTCAACGAACTGCTCGACCTGACCGTCGGGGTCACCCTCCCCGACACGCTCAGCGCGCCGCCCGGCGTCGGCGGTGTGCTCAACATCCCCGCCGCCGCCATCGTCGTCCTCGCCATGGTCGTGCTGCTCCGCGGAGCGAAGGAGAGCGCCGTCGCCAACACCGTCATGGTCGGCGTGAAGATCGCCGCCCTGGTGATGTTCTGCGCGGTCGCCTTCACCGCCTTCCGCGCCGGGAACTTCACGCCCCTCTTCCCGCTCGGCACCGCCGGCATGAGCGCGGGCGCCGCCTCGCTCTTCTTCTCCTACATCGGCTTCGACGCCGCCTCGACGGCGGGGGAGGAGGCGAAGAACCCGCAGCGCGACCTGCCCCGCGCGATCCTCCTCTCCCTCGTCCTCGTCACCGCCCTGTACGTCCTCGTCGCGGTCGCCGCGCTCGGCGCGATGCCGTGGAAGAGGTTCGAGGGCACGGAGGCCACGCTGAGCGAGGTGCTCGTGCAGTCCGTCGGCGGCGGCAGCCTGTGGCCGATCCTGCTCTCCATCGGGGCGGTCGTCGCCACCACGAGCGTCGTGCTCACCGTCCAGTACGGGCAGATCCGCATCCTCTTCGCGATGTCGAGGGACGGGCTCGTGCCGCCGCTGTTCTCCAAGGTGCACCCCACCACCGGGGTGCCGCGCGCCAACACGGTCATCGTCTCCACCTTCATCGCCGTGCTCGCCGCGCTCGTCCCGCTGGGCGCGCTCGCCGACGCCACCAGCATCGGTACGCTCTTCGCCTTCATGCTGGTCAACCTGGCGGTCGTCCTGCTGCGCCGCCGCAGCCCGGAGGCACCCCGCTCCTTCCGGGTGCCCCTCTCGCCGGTGACGCCGATCCTGGGTGTGGGCTTCTGCGTCTACATGCTGTTCAGCCTGGGGCCGGACACCTGGGCCGCGTTCGGCGCGTGGATGGTCGTCGGCCTGGTGATCTACTGGCTGTACGGGATCAAGCACTCCAAGCTCGGCGACAGACTCGGCTCCGGTGACGAACTCGGCTCCGGCGACAAGCTCGGCGACAAGGAAGTGGCGTGAGCACCCTCGGCCACACCCTCGATCTCACCGCCGACGTCGTCGCCCTCACCCGCGCCCTCGTCGACCTCCCCTCCGAGAGCGGCGAGGAGGCCCGGCTCGCGGACGCCGTCGAGGCGGCCCTCGCCACCCTCCCGCACCTCACCGTGGAGCGGATCGGCAACTCGGTGGTCGCCCGCACCGACCTCGGTCACCCCGAACGGATCCTGATCGCGGGCCACCTGGACACCGTGCCCGCCGCCGGGAACCTGCCGTCCCTCCTGCGGGGCGACCTGCTGTACGGGCTCGGCGCCTGCGACATGAAGGGCGGAGTCGCCGTCGCACTCCGGCTGGCGGCGACGGTCCCCGAGCCCACCCGGGACCTCACGTACGTCTTCTACGAGTGCGAGGAGGTCGAGGGTGACCGCAACGGGCTGGGCCGGATCGCCGCCGTACGGCCGGAGTTGCTGAACGCCGACCTCGCGATCCTCATGGAGCCGTCCGACGCCGGGGTCGAGGCGGGCTGCCAGGGTGTGCTGATGGCCGACATCACGGTCCGCGGCGAGCGCGCGCACACCGCGCGCGCCTGGCGGGGGGTGAACGCCGCGCACCGCGCCGGGGCCGTCCTCCAGCGCCTCGTCGATCACACCCCGGAGCGGGTCGTGATCGACGGCCTGGAGTACCGGGAGGGACTGAACGCCGTCGCCGTACGCGCCGGGGTCGCGGGCAACGTCGTCCCCGACGAGTGCGTGATCACCGTCAACTCCCGCTTCGCTCCGAGCCGTTCGGCACAGGAGGCGGAGAAGTACGTACGGGATCTCTTCCCCGAGGACGAGTACGAGGTCGACGTCACGGAGGTCGTGCCGGGCGCGCTGCCCGGGCTCGACCGGCACGCGGTCGCCTCGCTCGTCCGTGTACTGGGGGCCACGCCCCGTCCGAAGCTGGGCTGGACGGACGTGGCCCGTTTCGCCGCCCTCGGCACGCCCGCCCTGAACTACGGCCCCGGCGATCCGGTCCTCGCCCACACGGCGGGGGAGTACGTCCCCGTGGCGCAGCTGCGGGCGTGCGAGGAGCGGCTGTCGGAGTGGCTCACGCGGGGAGGCGGCTGAGCCACTCCAACAGGAACTTGGTGAAGACGTAAGGCTGTTCCATGTTGGCGTAGTGGGCGGTGCCCTCGACGGTGGCCGTGCGGCCGTCGGCGACGGCGTCGACGAGGCGGTCGGCCATCGCGATCAGACCGGCCGCGTCCAGGGCGCCGTTGATGGCCAGGACGGGGACCGTGATGCTCTTGGCGCGCGCCGGGATGTCGGTCACGGGGACGGACCGGTCGGGTTCGTCGGGCGTGTGCTTGGAAATGGTCCCCCGCGCCATTTCCCGTACCCGCCGTACGACCTCCGGGTCCACCTCGTCGAGCGTGCGATGCGGGCCGGCCACGGCCGAGGCGAAGATGTCGACCCAGCCGTCGATGTCGCCGGCGGCCAGGGTGCCGTCCCAGCTGTTCTGGATGTCCAGGGTCCAGGCGTCGGTGTCCTGCGGGTCGGTGATCCCGGCGCCGCTGACGACGAGCGCGCGGACGAGGTCCGGGTGTTCCAGCGTGGTGTCGACCGCGGTGGCCCCGCCCATCGACATTCCGACGAGGACCGCGGGGCCCGTGCCGAGGTGGCGCAGGAGGGCGGCGAGGTCGTCGGTGGGGCGGAAGGGCTTCGTCGCGTTGGCGGACCGGCCGTGGCCGCGGGCGTCGGGCGCGATCACCCGGTGGCCGACCGCGAGGAGCGGCACCAGGTCGTCCCACATGCGGTGGTCGGTGAAGCCGCCGTGCAGCAGCACCAGCGGGGGACCGGTGCCGACGTCGCGGTAGGCGAGCGGACCGTCGGCGGACTCGAACATGAACACCTGTGCGGCATCGGTCATGACAACTCCTGAGGGACATCCGAGAGGCATCAGTTATGACAACTAAGGTGTCATGTTGAGGTCGACTTGGCAACCAAGGTGTCATCCTGTTTCCGTGACCCACACCAGCAAGCCCGACACCGGCAAGCCCGACGACAAGCCCGACGACTCCAAGCCGCTCCCGCCCGACGACCTCGCCCCCCGCCTCTACGAGGTGTTCGCCGTACTGGGGCCCCTGTACCGGCGCGTGAGCCGCAAGGTGGAGCTGAACGAGCCGATCGAAGGCCTGTCCATCGGCGTGCGCGCCGTCCTGGATCTCCTGCGCGCGCAGGGGCCCCTGACGGTCCCCCAGATGGGGCGCGCGCAGGCGCTCAGCCGTCAGTTCGTGCAGCGGATGGTCAACGAGGCGGCGGCCCACGGCCTGGTCGAGGCCGTCGCCAACCCCGCGCACCAGCGGTCCTCGCTGATCCGGCTGACCGACGACGGTCGTACGGCCATCGACGCGGTGATCACCCGCGAGAGCGCGCTGCTGAAGCGAGTGGGCGGCGACCTCACCGACGCGGACGTGGAGAGGTGCGTACGGGTGCTGACGCGCATGCTGGAGGTCTTCGAGGACGTGGACGTCAACTGACGGCCGGGCCCGAAGGGCGGCTCAGTGACGGCTGCCGAGCCCGCCCAGCGTCCTCAACTGGAGCCACAGCACCAGCCGTTCGTCGGGATCGTCGAGGTCGATGCCGAGCTGCTGCTGGGCCTGCCGGAGGCGGTAACGGCAGGTGTTGGCGTGCACGGCGAGCAGCCGCGCCGCGCCCGCCATGTCGCAGCCCGCGTCCAGCCAGGCGACGAGGGTCCGCGCGTACTCGGTGCCATGCTCGGCGTCGTGCGCGAGGACCCGCCGCCACCCGCCCGCGCTCAACTCCCGCCGCTCGCCCAGGACTTCGGCCAGCCGCAGCAGGGTGACGCGCGGCCTCACCTCCTCCACGGTCGCCACCGGCAACTCGGGGCCCAGGACCCGCAGGACGAGGTCGGCGTCGTCCCGGGAGGCCCGCACCTCCGCGAGCCCGCCGACCACATCCCCCAGCCCGGCCCGCACGGGCACCCGCAACGCCTGCCCGGCCCGCCCCACGATGTCCTCCGCCAGCCCCCGATGGCGCGCCCCGCCCCGCTCCCCGACCGCCGGCAGCAGCGCGTACACGACCCCGTCGACGAGGACGCCCGCGTGCCGCCCGTAGCGCGCCTCGCACTGCAGGCGTACGAGATCCAGGAGCCGTAGCGCGGTCTGTTCGACGTCCGCCGCCGAGACGCTGGAGTCCAGGACGAAGGCGGCCACGCGCACGGGCGCCGGGTTTCCGTCCGGGCCGAGGCCCATGCCCAGGCGGTGGGCGGCGCCCGCCGGGTCGGCTGTGCCGTCGAGCAGGCGGCGCAGCAGGTCGCCGTTCTGGTGGCGGGCCAGTTCCTGCGCGGCGCGGGCCCGCAGCAGGAGCAGCGCCGCCGTGGACGCGCCCTGGGCGAGGGCCTCCTCGGCGTCCGGCGCGAGGCCACCGTCGTCGACGACCCAGAGCGAGCCGAGGGTCTCGCCGCCGGCCCGCACGGCGACGGCGAGCCGCGGCAGGTTGTCGCTGCCCGTCAGCGCGGGCAGCCGGACCACGCCCTCGGCCGCGAACAGCACCCGGTACTGCTCCGAGTTGGCGGGGCTCCCGGGCACCTGGAGGCCGAGGATGCCCGTGCGGCGGTCCTCGTCGACCGGCTGCCCCGGAACCGTCGAGTAGGCGAGTATCCGCTGCCGCGGGTCCTCGATCGCGGTGGCGCCACCGACGGCCGCGGCCACCGCGTCGGCCAGCGCGAACAGGTCCCCCAGACCGCTCCCGGCGGCCGACGGCCGGGCGCCGATCGCGGAGGCCAGCAGCAGATGCACGTGGTGCCACGCGGCGTCCTCGTCCACGGACAGCAGGGCCACACCCGCCGACTCCGCCTCCGCGAGCGGGCCGTCCGGGCCGCGTACGACCAGCCCGCTCATGCCCGCCTCCGCCGCCGCCCGCGCCAGCGGCCCCGCCGCGGACGCCCGCACCCCGACCGCGAGCAGCAGCGCCCCGGGCGTGCGGGTCAGCGGCGCGTGGGCGTCGTACAGCAGCGCCTCGGTGACGGGCACGGCGAGCCCGGCGGGCGCGGTCTGCAGCCGTACGGAGGGGCCGCCGACGACGTCCAGCAGGTCACCGAGGGTGCAGGCGTCCACGCGGCTCCTTCCCGAGGGGATGGGGATGGGGGTGGGGATGGGGATGGGGATGGGGATGACAAGGATGGTCGGCCGGTCTCGGCCGGGCGTGGTTGGCCGATCTCATCAGGAACGTACGCGCGTGTTGTCCTGATGTACAACGCGGGCGCCACCGCGAGCTTCGACACTCGGTTCCATGACCGAAGAAGTGAGCATCCGTACCGTTCACGACGTCGCCGGGATCGCCGCGGTGGCCGACCTCTTCAGCGACGTCTGGCAGATGCCCCGCAGCAGCCCGCCCTATCCGGCGGAGGTGCTGCACAGCCTGGTGCACGCCGGGGGCGCGGTGCATGCCGCGTACGACGGGACACGGCTGGCCGGAGCCGCCGTCGCCGTGTTCGGGCAGCCGGGGCGGCAGGACACGTACTCCCTCGTCGCCGCGGCCGATCGCGGGCTCGGGTACGCCGTGAAGCAGGCCCAGCGAGCCTGGGCCCTGGAACGCGGCGCCCGCACCATGCGCTGGACCTTCGATCCGCTGGTCGGCCGCAACGCCCGCTTCAACCTGGTCAAGCTGGGGGCCACCGGCACGGAGTACCTGGTCGACTTCTACGGGCCCATGGCGGACGGGGTGAACGACGGGGACGAGAGCGACCGGCTGACGGTGACCTGGGATCTGACCGCGCCCCGCACGCCCCGGGAGACGGGCGACCGTGACGCCGCGCCCGCCACCCACCTCGCCCCCGACGACGCCTTCCTCGCCCGCCGCGACACCTCCGACCGGCACATCTGGTGCCGGGTCCCGGACGACATCGTCAAGCTGCGCGCCGCCGACCCGACGCTCGCGCTGCGCTGGCGCCACGCCGTCCGCGCGGTCTTCACGGAGGCCTTCGCCGAGGGGTACGTCGCCACCGGGATGTCCCGCGACGGCTGGTACACCCTCACCCGCCCCGCCACGGAAGGCGCCGCATGAAACTCGAACGCGTCGAAGTCGTCCACATCGCGCTGCCCCTCGTCACCCCCTTCCGTACCTCCTTCGGGACCATGACGACGAAGGACACCTTCCTCCTTCATGTCGTCACGGACGCGGCCGAGGGCTGGTCGGAGTTCGCCGCCGACCCCGAGCCGCTGTACTGCTCGGAGTTCGTGGCCGGCGCCGAGATCGTGCTCCGCGACTTCCTGCTGCCGCGCGTGGCCGCCCTCCCGCACCTCACGGCCGCCGCGCTCGCCCCCGCGATGGCGAAGATCAAGGGGCACGAGCTGGCCAAGGCGGCTCTGGAGACGGCCGTCCTCGACGCCGAGCTGCGCGCCTACGGCATGTCGCTCGCGACCTGGCTCGGAGCCGTCCGCGACCGCGTGCCCGCCGGGGTGTCGGTCGGCATCAAGGACTCCGTCCCGGCACTCCTCGACGACGTCGAGCGCTACCTCGCCGAGGGGTACGTCCGGATCAAGCTGAAGATCGAACCCGGCTGGGACCTGGAGCCCGTACGGGCCGTGCGCGAGCGCTTCGGGGACGCGCTGCCGCTCCAGGTGGACGCCAACACGGCGTACTCGCTCGCGGACGCCGAGCACCTGCGCCGGCTCGACGCGTTCGGACTGCTGCTCATCGAGGAACCGCTGGAGGAGAACAACCTCCACGCGCACGCACGGCTCCAGCAGCGCATCGCCACCCCCGTCTGCCTCGACGAGTCCCTGCACAGCGCCCGCGACACCGCCTCCGCGATCGCCATGGACGCCTGCCGGGTCGTCAACGTGAAGCCCGCCCGGGTCGGCGGCTACCTGGAGGCGCGCCGCATCCACGACGTCGCCCACGCGCACGGGGTACCGGTCTGGTGCGGCGGCATGCTGGAGACGGGCATCGGCCGGGCCCCGAACCTGGCCCTGGCGGCCCTGCCGGGCTTCACCCTCCCCGGTGACACCTCCGCCTCCAGTCGCTACTTCGCCGAGGACATCACCGAGCCCTTCGTCCTTCAGGACGGTCATCTGCCGGTGCCGCGCACCCCGGGCATCGGGACCGAGCCGCTGCCGGAGGCGCTGCGCCGCTTCACCACCGCCCGGCGGGACCTGTACGGAGGCCGCGCCGAGCGGTGACGTTAGATTGATCCCGTGCTCTCTCGCCTCACACGCCTCCAGGCCATCACCGTCTGCGCCGTTCCCGTCGTGGCCCTGCTCGCCACGGCGGCGTTCGCGCCGCTGCCGTTCTCCGTGGCGCAGCCCGGCATGACGGCGAACGTCCTGGGCGAGAACAAGGGCGACCCCGTGATCACGATCAGCGGAGCGCCCACCCGGAAGACGAACGGGCAGCTGCGGATGACGACGATCGAGGCGACCGGTCCGGACGCGACCGTCAGCCTGGGCGACGTGATCGACGGCTGGTTCCGTACGGACCGGGCCGTGATGCCGCGCGACTCGGTCTACCCGAGCGGGAACTCCGTCAAGGAGATCGAGCAGCACAACGCCGCCGAGATGAAGCAGTCCCAGGACACGGCCACCAAGGCGGCCCTGTCCTATCTGCACGAGAAGAACGACGTCAAGGTCACGCTCAAGCTGGCCGACGTCGGCGGACCCAGCGCCGGACTGCTCTTCACGCTCGGGATCATCGACAAGCTGGACGGCGACGGCGGCGGCGGCGACCTCACGGGCGGTCGTACCGTCGCGGGTACGGGGACGATCGACGCCGACGGCAAGGTCGGCGCGGTCGGCGGGGTCGCCCTGAAGACGCAGGCCGCCCGGCGCGACGGCGCGACGGTCTTCCTGGTCCCGAAGGCGGAGTGCTCGGACGCCAAGTCGGAACTGCCCAAGGGGCTGCGACTGGTTCCGGTGACCACGCTCAAGGGCGCGGTCGACGCGCTGGTGTCCCTGGAGAAGGGGAAGGGCTCGGTCCCCAGCTGCTAGCTAGCGGGCCGCGTCAGTGCGCGACGGCGACGCGGGGGGTGGCGGCGAGCCGCAGGCCGACTTCTACGAGGGTCCAGCCGAGGCGCGTCCGCAGTTCACCGGGGCGGCGGGCGGAGGCGGCCAGGCGGTGGGTCTCGGCCTGGGCCCGGAGCTCGGCGGCGCGGGTGTGGTGCAGGGCGAGGTGGGTCTCGGCGTGCGTCATGGGTGCGTCTCCGTTCGGTCCTGCGTGAGGGGGAAGGCGTGGGTGTGGAAGCGGACCTGTGCGGCCTCGGCGTCGTCCTCGGTGGCGGCCAGGTCGCGGTAGCTGTCGACGAGCGCGTGCATCTTCTCGATGAGTTCGCGGGTGAGTTCAGGGGTCAGCCGTAGCGTCGCGCTGCTCATGTCCCAGACGCGGGACCATTCCTCGGGCCACTGGGTCCGGTTGCCCAGCCAGGTCGACAGGTCCCGGGTCTGCGCGGTCGCGACCTCGTGGAGGTACATGTCGGCGGCCCCGCGCACGCCCGGGTCGGTGTCCATGAGCAG
Organism: Streptomyces sp. GbtcB7; assembly: GCF_019091445.1. Classification (NCBI taxonomy): domain Bacteria; kingdom Bacillati; phylum Actinomycetota; class Actinomycetes; order Kitasatosporales; family Streptomycetaceae; genus Streptomyces; species Streptomyces sp. GbtcB7. The sequence continues at coordinate 426,034 of NZ_JAGXJM010000004.1, read as the reverse complement.
AGAGTCGTCGAACCTCAGGCCCCGGTGGGCCGCCTTCCACCACCGCTCCCGCCCCTTGCCCCGCTCCGGGGCGTCCTCGACGAAGCCGTGGGCGGCGAGTTGTCGCAGGTGGTAGCTGGTGGCACCGCTCGACTCGCCCAGCTTCTCGGCGAGCTGGGACGCGGTGGCCGGACCGCCGAAGCGCAGAGCGTCCAGGAGCTGCATGCGCAAGGGATGTGCGAGCCCGCGCAGCGAGCGGGCGTCGAGATTGCGGACCTGGGGATCCTGGGGCTCTTCCATGCATCCAAAGGTAGCGTTGCAAAGAAGTGGTTGCAAGGGTTTCTTTGCAACCACTTCTTTGGAAGCGTCGCCCGCTCACCCGCCCTTGACGAACCCCTCCTGCTTCATCCAGTCCAGCGCCACCTGATGCGGATCCTGCCCGTCCACATCCACCTTGGAGTTCAGGGTCTGGGCCATGTCGTTGTCGAGCTTCTTGGTGATCGGGTCCAGGACCTGGGCGATCGCCGGGTACTTCTTCAGGGCCTTGGAGTTGATCACGGGCGCCGCGTTGTAGTTGGGGAAGAACTTCTTGTCGTCCTCCATCACCGCCAGGTTCATCGACTTGATGCGCCCGTCGGTCGTGAACACCTCCCCGTACGTGCAACTCCCCTTCGCCACCTGGGTGTAGATGATCCCGGTGTCCATCTGCGTGATGTTCTTCGCGGGCAGACTCATCCCGTACGCCTTCTCCATGCCCGGCAGCCCGTCGGCCCGGTTGGCGAACTCGCTCTCCACGCACAGCGTGACCGCGCCCGGGTTCGACTTGGACAGCGCGGCCACGTCGGAGAGCGTCTTGGTGCCGTACTTCTTGAAGTTGGCCTGGTTCATGGCGAGCGCGTACGTGTTGTTGAGCGCGGACGGCGGCAGCCAGGTCAGCCCGTTCTTCAGGTCGGCGTCGTGCACCGCCTGCCACTGCTGCTGCGGATTGGGGATGGGCTTGCTGTTGCCGAGGTACGTGATCCAGGCGGTGCCCGTGTACTCGTACATCCCGTCCGCGTCCTTGCTTTTGACGGCCTCCCGCGCGCCGATCGAACCCTGGATGCCCGTCCGGTCGAGGACCTCCGCGCCGGCCGCCTGGAAGGCGATGCCCATGATCGCGCCGAGGATCAGCTGCTCGGTGAACTCCTTCGACGTCACCGTCAGATGGGCGCCCTTGAGCGGCCGCCCCTGCCCGATCGAGCCGGGTGCGACGTCGTCGACCATGGGGGAGCCGCTGGTGAGCCCGCAGCCGGCGGCCAGGACCAGCGCCCCGGCCAGCACCGGACCCGTACGTCTCGCGGCGGGCGCGGGACCCGTACGTCTCATGATTCTGCCTCCAGTCCGCGCGGCCTGAGCAGCAGTTCGACCAGGGAGGCGAGCCAGTCCACGAGCAGGGCCAGTGAGACCGTGAGGACCGAGCCGAGGACCAGGACGGGCATGCGCTGGGTGGTGATGCCGGTGGTGATCAGGACACCGAGGCCGCCGCCCCCGCCGAAGGTGGCGAGGGTCGCCGTGCCCACGTTCAGGACCAGGGCCGTCCGCACGCCCGCGAGGATCAGCGGCACGGCCAGCGGGAGTTCGATGCGGGTCAGCACCCCCAGGGGGGACATCCCGATGCCTCGGGCCGCCTCCAGCAGGGTCGGGTCGTTGGCCTTCAGGCCCGCGATCGTGTTGGAGAGGACCGGCAGGATGGCGTAGACGGTGATGCCGATCAGGGCCGCCCGCTGGCCGGTGCCCAGCCAGATGACCAGCAGGGCCAGCAGGCCGATCGCGGGCGTGGCCTGCCCCATGTTGGCGAGCGTCATCGCGACCGGGGTCGCCTTCCGGAACGCCGCCCGGGTGAGCAGGATGCCCAGGGGGATCGCGATGATCAGCACGAAGAAGGTGGAGATCGCGGTCAGCCGGATCTGCTGCCACAGGGCTTTCGACACCTGGCCGTTCGACAGCGCGTTCTCGGAGATCGGGTCCAGCCGGGCCTGCTGGAACCAGAGCCAGGTGGCCAGCAGTACGGCCGCGAGGACCAGGGGCAGGAAGGTCAGCTTCTGCCAGCTGATCCGGCGCTTGAGGACGACCTTCGGAGGTGGGGCCTCCCCTTCGACTCCGCTTTCACCGTCCCCGGGAAGGCCTTCGGGAAGGTCCTCGGGGAAGTCCCCGGAGTCCGGGGAGAACTCGCCGTCGTCCCGGAACGCGAGCCCCTTCACCTCGTGCTCGCCCTCGGGCCGCTCCCTGCGCTGATCCTTGCGCCGTTCCTTGCGCTGTTCCTTGGGCCGCTCCTTGGGCCGTTCCTCGGGTGGGGGAGTGCTCACGCCTTCGCCTCCCCGCCGCCCGCACCCTCCTGCTCGAAGTGGGTCTGCTGGGCGCGCGCCTCCTCCAGCTCGTGCTGGTGCTCCATCGCCTCCAGCCGGTCCTCCTCCAGCAACTCGTGCACGGAGTTCATCAGCGTCTCCATGTCGACGACACCGATGTACTCGCCGCGCCGCCCGGTGACCGCGACCCGGCCCGTGTTGTCGATGAGCACCGCCTCCAGCGCGTCCCGCAGCGTGGCGTCCCGGGTCACCGTGTCGTGCACCAGCGTGCCCGCCCGCGCCAGCGAACCCCTGGCCCGCATCAGGTCGCCGCGCCGCAGCCACTTGTAGGGGCGGCCCCGCCGGTCGAGCAACAGGATCTCGTTCGTGCCGCTGCTTCTGAGCTTGTTGAAGATCTCCTGGAGCGGGTCGTCCACGGTCACCGTCGGACAGTCGGTGATCTCCACATCCCGTACCCGGGTGAGGTTGAGCCGCTTCAGCGCCGCGCCCGCGCCCACGAACCCCGACACGAAGTCGTCGGCCGGGTTGGTGAGGATCGCCTCCGGGGTGTCGAACTGCGCGATGTGCGAGTGCTCGCGCAGCACCGCGATCCGGTCACCGAGCTTGATCGCCTCGTCGAAGTCGTGGGTGACGAAGACGATCGTCTTGTGCAGCTCGCGCTGGAGCCGGATCAGCTCGTCCTGGAGGTGGTCGCGGGTGATCGGGTCCACGGCGCCGAAGGGCTCGTCCATCAGCAGCACGGGCGGGTCGGCCGCGAGCGCCCGGGCCACGCCCACGCGCTGCTGCTGGCCGCCGGAGAGCTGGCGCGGATAACGGCCCTGGAACTCGGCCGGGTCGAGGCCGACCAGGTCCAGCATCTCCTCGACGCGCGCTCTGACCCGCGACTTCGACCAGCCGACCATCTTCGGTACGAGGGCGATGTTCTGGGCGACCGTCATGTGCGGGAAGAGCCCGGACGCCTGGATGGCGTAGCCGATCTTGCGGCGCAGCTTCACCGGGTCCATGTCGGTGACGTCCTCGGCGTTGATGCGGATGCGGCCGCTGGTCGGTTCGATCAGCCGGTTGATCATCTTGAGCGTGGTGGACTTGCCGCATCCCGACGGGCCCACGAAGACGACCAGTTCGCCCGCCTTGATCTCCATGTTGACGCTGTCCACGGCGGGTTCCCGGCTGCTGGGGTAGCGCTTGGTGAGGTTCTCCAGCTCGATGGTGGCGCCGGTCGTGGAGGTGTGCGCGCCCTCGGGTGGCCCTGCGACCTCGGTCGTCTCAGGCACGGATCCCCCTCGGAATGGTCAGCCGGCCGATGAGGACGTAGGCGGCGTCGAACAGCAGCGCGAGGATGATGATCCCGATCGTGCCCGCGAGTACCTGGTTGAGCGCGTTCCTGCTGCCCAGGGACGCGAGGCCGCGGAAGATCTCGTTGCCGAGGCCGGGGCCGGAGGCGTACGCCGCGATCGCCGCGATGCCCATCAGCATCTGTGTGGAGACCCGGATGCCGGTGAGGATCGGCGGCCAGGCCAGCGGCAGCTCGACCTTCAGCAGCCGGGCCGGACCGGACATGCCGATGCCCTTCGCCGCGTCCACCAGCGCGGGGTCGACCCCGCGCAGGCCCACGATCGCGTTGCGCACGATCGGCAGCAGCCCGTACAGCGTCAGCGCGATCACCGTGGGCGGCACGCCCAGGCCCACGATCGGGATGAGCAGACCGATCATGGCGAGCGAGGGGATGGTCAGGATGGTGGAGGTGGTGGTCGTGGCGACGCCGCCCGCCCAGTCGCTGTGATAGGTGACGACGCCGATCACCACACCGATGAGCGTCGCGACGACCATGCACTGGAAGACCACGCTGGCGTGCTGGTACGCGTCCGTGAGCAGCTGCTGATGGCGGCTGCTCAGGTACTGCCAGAAGTTCACGCCACCTCCCCGGTCGTCGGTCAGTGCTCGGTCGCCGCCTGCTCCACCAGCGGGATGATCCGCAACGGAACGGGGTTCTCCATGACGATCGCCGTGGAGGCCCGGACGATGCCATCAAAACCGACGACCCGGTCGATCACACGTTGGAGATCGGCGTTCGAGCGGGCCACCAGGCGACACAGCATGTCGCCGCTGCCGGTGGTCGTGTGCAGCTCCAGCACCTCGGGGACGGTCGCCAAGTGTGCCCGTACGTCGGTGCCTTGTCCCTGCCTGATCTGCAGCGTCGCGAAGGCCGTGACGGGGTAGCCGAGTGCGGCCGGATCCACCTGCGGACCGAATCCCCGGATGACTCCATTCGATTGAAGGCGGTCAAGCCGGGCCTGCACGGTGCCGCGTGCGACCCCGAGCCGCCGGGACATCTCCAGCACGCCGATGCGCGGCTCCTCGGCCAACAGCACGATGAGCCGCCCGTCCAGGTGATCGATCGCCATGCCGCCCTCCCGGGTGGTCATCATGTACAGAACGCCCGCTCGCATGGACGTTTTGCTGAGCACATTGTCCAGCTATCCCGCAAACTATTGCGCACCTTGTGGAACGGAGAGAGTCTGCGGCCATGACGCAGACCACACACCTCACTCCCGACACCGCCCGGCAGGCAGACCCCTTCCCGGTCAAGGGAATGGACGCGGTCGTCTTCGCCGTCGGCAACGCCAAGCAGGCCGCGCACTACTACTCCACGGCCTTCGGCATGCGGCTGGTCGCCTACTCCGGACCGGAGAACGGCAGTCGCGAGACGGCGTCGTACGTCCTCGAGAACGGCTCGGCACGCTTCGTCCTCACCTCCGTCATCAAGCCCACCACCACCTGGGGCCACTTCCTGGCCGAGCACGTGGCCGCGCACGGCGACGGGGTCGTCGACCTCGCCATCGAGGTCCCGGACGCGCGCGCCGCGTTCGCGTACGCCGTCGAGCACGGCGCCCGCCCGCTCGCCGAGCCCTACGAACTCAAGGACGAGCACGGCACGGTCGTCCTCGCCGCGATCGCCACGTACGGCGAGACCCGCCACACCCTCGTCGACCGCTCCGGCTACGACGGCCCGTACCTCCCCGGGTTCACGGCCGCCGCCCCGATCGTCGAACCGCCCGCCCACCGCACCTTCCAGGCCATCGACCACTGCGTCGGCAACGTCGAACTCGGCCGCATGAACGAATGGGTCGGCTTCTACAACAAGGTCATGGGCTTCACGAACATGAAGGAGTTCGTGGGCGACGACATCGCGACCGAGTACAGCGCGCTGATGTCGAAGGTCGTCGCCGACGGCACGCTCAAGGTCAAGTTCCCGATCAACGAGCCCGCCATCGCCAAGAAGAAGTCCCAGATCGACGAGTACCTGGAGTTCTACGGCGGCGCGGGCGTCCAGCACATCGCGCTGAACACCAACGACATCGTGCAGACCGTACGCACCATGCGCGCGGCCGGGGTCCAGTTCCTGGACACGCCCGACTCGTACTACGACACCCTCGGCGAGTGGGTCGGCGACACCCGGGTCCCCGTCGACACCCTGCGCGAGCTCAAGATCCTCGCCGACCGCGACGAGGACGGCTATCTGCTCCAGATCTTCACCAAGCCGGTCCAGGACCGGCCGACCGTCTTCTTCGAGATCATCGAGCGGCACGGCTCGATGGGCTTCGGCAAGGGCAACTTCAAGGCGCTCTTCGAGGCGATCGAGCGGGAGCAGGAGAAGCGCGGCAACCTGTAGGAATCATTTGCGGATATCTGTCAGCCGTCATCTGTCAGCCGATGTCTGTCAGCGGCTATCTGCCGGCGGTTATCTGTCAGCGGTCAGCGGTCAGCGGTCAGCGTGACGCCGTGCGCCGCGGTGCCGGTGCCGGTGCCGCGGCCGGTGCCGATGCGTGTGGCCTGGGTCGACGGGTCGCCCGCGGGGCCGCCGGGTTCGCCGGGTTCGCCGGGTTCACGGCAGTGCCCGGCGGCCCCGCCGCGCCCTCCGGTTCCGCCGGGGTCTCGTCCTTGGGCTCGGGCGGCGGCTCCGCGGGCGGCTCGCCGAGGGCGGCCAGGTCGTGCCGGGCCTGGGGGGCGAGGACGGGGGAGAAGTACGGGTTGATCTGGAGGGACTCCGCGATGTGGCGGCGCGCAGGCGCGAGCAGGCCCAGCTCGCGTTCGATCTGCCCCCGGTGGTAGACGTACAGCGCGCTGCGGACGCCGCCGCCCTTCGTCTTGTCCGTCGCCTGCGTCGCGAACTTCAGCGCCTCCTCGTCCTCCTCCGCCCGGTGCAGCGCCCACCCCAGCGCGTCCGCGACGGCGACCCCGGGCTGGCGCGCCCACTCCTCGCGCAGCCGGCGCACCGCGTCCTCCGGATCGCCGTGGTCCGCCTCGAACAGCCCGAGGACCAGTTCGTCGTCGACACCGGCCGCGGCGTCGGTGCGCACCCGCTCCCGCAGCAGGGCGTACTGCGTCTGTGCCGCGTCGCGCACCCCCAGCGTCTCGTACAGCTCGCCCAGCTCCAGCGCGTACCGCGGATCGGGCTCCTGGGCGAGCGCTGTCTGGTACGCACGCAGCGCCTCCGCGCTGCGCCCGAGTGCCGCCAGCGCACGTCCCTGTCCGGCGAGCGCGCCGTGCTGGTCGGGGGCGATGCTCAGCGCGGCCTCGTAGTAGCGCAGCGACTCCTCGCGGTCCCCGCGCTCCCAGGCGAGCCGGCCCGTCTGCGCCAGCCACGTCGCCCGCTCGGCCGGAGCGGTGGCGCCCGCCGCCGCGTCCGCGAGGGAGGCCACCGCGTCCTCGCGCCAGCCGCGGTCCCAGTACACCTGGGCGGCCTCGGCCAGCACCGGCGGCCCGTGGTGCAGCCCCTGGAGCTTCTCCAGCGCGCCGCGGCTCGCCTTGTAGTCACCGAGGCCGCTGCAGGAGTCGATCAGCAGCGGATACGCCGTCCACCGCTTCGGCGCCAGCTTCAGCGCCTCCTCGGCCCACTTCCGCCCGGTCCGGAAGTCGTTGCGGGCGTTGGCGAGCGCGGCCAGCCCCTCCAGCGCCGTCAGGTTCCCCTTCGGCTTCGTCTCCAGCGACGTGCGCAGCGCCTGCTCGGCCTTCGGGAAGTACGCGGGTGTGGCCGTCCGCCGCCCCTGCTCCACATACGCCGCGCCGAGCACCGCCCACGACAGCTCGTCGCGCGGATGGGTGCGCAGATGGGCCTCGTGGTCGCCGATGAGCGCCACCAGATCGGGCAGCGCGGCGGGCACCCCGGCGCCCACCGCCGTCGCCGCCCGCGCCGCCGGACCCGACGACGGCGGTGCCGCGGTCCGCCGCTGCGAGGGCAGCAGCACCAGCATCCCGCCGAGGACGACAGACCCCGCCACCAGGCCGATCAGCACGTGCTTGGCGACGGAGGGACGCCGCCCGGAGGGCCCCTGGGGCGCGAGCCCCGTGAGCACCGGCTGTCGCTCTTCGATCTCCATGCCGCTCACTGTGCGTCAATACGAAGACCACACCCCGGCACGCCAAGCCCCGCGCGGATGGGGTTCACACCGATGGCCCCGAGTGCGACGCTGTGATCATGAGCCGTATCGAAGCCCCGCGCGACGAAGTCACCGGCAACCTCGTGGACCGCCTGCTGAGCGGCCTGCCGGCCGAGGCCGTCCTCATCGACCCGGACGTCACGGCCTCGTACGCGAACGACATGGCGAGCTTCTGCGAGGCGGGCACCCCCGCCGTCGTCGTCCTGCCCCGTACCGTCGAACAGGTCCAGCACGTCATGCGGATCGCGACCGAGCTGCGTGTCCCGGTCGTCCCGCAGGGCGCCCGCACCGGCCTGTCCGGCGCCGCCAACGCCTCCGACGGCTGCATCGTGCTGTCGCTGGTGAAGATGGACCGCATCCTGGAGATCAACCCGGTCGACCGGATCGCCGTCGTGGAACCCGGCGTCATCAACGCCACCCTCTCCCGCGCCGTGAACGAACACGGTCTGTACTACCCGCCGGACCCCTCCAGCTGGGAGATGTGCACGATCGGCGGGAACATCGGCACGGCCTCCGGCGGCCTGTGCTGTGTGAAGTACGGGGTGACGGCCGAGTACGTCCTCGGCCTCGACGTGGTGCTGGCCGACGGACGGCTCATGTCCACCGGCCGCCGTACGGCGAAGGGGGTCGCCGGGTACGACCTCACCCGCCTCTTCGTCGGATCCGAGGGCTCGCTCGGCATCGTCGTACGGGCGATCCTGGCGCTCAAGCCGCGGCCGCCCCAGCAGTTGGTGCTGGCGGCGGAGTTCGGGTCGGCGCGGGCCGCCTGCGACGCCGTGGTCCGGATCATGGAGGGCGGGCACGTTCCCTCCCTCCTCGAACTCATGGACCGTACGACGGTCAAGGCCGTCAACGACCTGGCCCACATGGGCCTCCCGGAGACCACCGAGGCGCTTCTCCTCGCCGCCTTCGACACCCACGACCCGGCCGCCGACCTGGCCGCAATCGGCGCCCTGTGCGAGGCCGCGGGCGCGACGCAGGTGGTCCCCGCGGAGGACGCGGCGGAATCCGAACTGCTCCTCCAGGCACGGCGGTTGTCGCTCACCGCGCTCGAAGCGGTCAAGGGCACCACGATGATCGACGACGTGTGCGTGCCGCGCTCCCGGCTCGGCGACATGCTCGAAGGCATCGAGCGCGTCGCCGAGAAGTACTCCCTGACCATCGGTGTCTGCGCGCACGCGGGCGACGGCAACACCCACCCCACCGTCTGCTTCGACGCCGACGATCCCGACGAGTCGCGGCGCGCCCGCGAGTCCTTCGACGAGATCATGGCCCTCGGTCTGGAACTCGGCGGCACCATCACGGGCGAACACGGCGTCGGAGTCCTGAAGAAGGAGTGGCTGGCCCGCGAGCTCGGACCGGTGGGCGTGGAGATGCAGCGCGGCATCAAGGCCGCCTTCGACCCCCTGGGCATCCTGAACCCGGGCAAGGTGCTCTAGGCCACCGCGCGACGCGGGCCCGGTCAGCGCGCACCGGGCCGGTATCGGAAACAGGGACGCGAACGGGTTCACTCGCCGTCCTTCGACTCGTCCGACGGCCACGGGTCGCGCAGCCACAGGTCGTCGGCCGGGGTCGGGGCCAGCAACTCGGCGAGGCCCTCGTCGATGCCGAGCTCATCGGCCTCGAAGCCGGGCGGGACCGCTTGCAGGGTGCGCTCCAGCCAGGCGGACACCTGCGCGGTGGGCGCCTCGAGGAGGGCGTCCCCGTCCGGGGAGCTGAGCGCCATCAGGACGACGCTGCGGCCCGCGACCTTCGTCGGCCACACTCGTACGTCGCCGTGCCCGCACGGCCTGAACACCCCCTCGACGAGCAGTTCACGGGCGAAGGTCCAGCCGACGGGATGGTCGGAGCCGATGTGGAAGGTGATGTGGACGGCGTACGGGTCGGCGGAGCGGTAGGTGAGCCGGGCCGGTACGGGGATGCTGCGTTCGGGCGACAGGACGAGGTTGAGCTCGAGTTCGCGTTCCACCACGGTGTGCATGTCGATGCGCTTCCTTTCGGGTACGGGGCCCTCAGGGCGGGCCCGTACGAGTGGAGAGCGCGATCACGCGGAACCATTACGCGGGTTCGAAGAAGTTTTTTGGCGGGCGTTCCGAGGCCGTGTTCCGGGCGGCGACCGCTTGTGGCGGAACCTTGCCCGAAAGAGGTGGGTACGGCGGGAGCGCCGCTGACAGGCGCGCCCGTCTGATAGATGTGGAACCCCCAAAAACCCCCGAGCAGATACGGGACGACGGACATGAGCGCCCCAACCCCGGCCCCCGGTGACGACCGGCCCCGTGAAGGGTATTACCCGGACCCCTCCATTCCTGGATATGTCCGGTACTGGAACGGTGCCTCCTGGGTACCGGGTACGAGCCGTCCCGCGCCCTCCGACGGCGTACCGCTCACGCCGCCGTCCGGTACCCGGCCGACGGCCTCCGTTCCCGCGCCCGCTCCGGCCCCCGCCGAGGAGACCGGCCCGCACTTCTTCGACGAGGACCCGCGACCCGCCGCCGAGCCGCGCCGGGTGAGCCCGGCCGAGGCGCAGCACGGCAACAGGCCCCAGCCCGCGGCCGCGTGGGGCGCCGACCGCTCCCAGCAGTCCGGCTTCGGCGGCGAGCCGGACCGCCGGGTGTCCTGGGGCGCGCCCCCGACGGCCGACCCGGGTGACGCGGTCGTCCAGCCGGACGGTGAGTCCGCCCGCGCCGACGGCACGGCGACGATCCCGCCCGCGGACCGGGGCGGCGCCGCGCAACCTCCCGCGTCCGGCGGCACCGTGGTGTTCCGTCGCCCGACGGGACCGACGCGGGCCACCGGCGCCGAGGGCGCGTCCGCGGCCCCGGCGAGCGGCGCGCAGTTCGCCGGCACCGATCACCCCGACGGCGCCGCGGAACCCGCCCCGTCCGAGGGCACCATGATCTTCCGCCCGTCCGCCCCGCGCACGGGGCCGCAGCGCGGGGCGCAGGCCGGGGGCACGGCTCCGGCCACCGGCGCACCGGGGGCGGACACGCCCGCGGCGGGCGGCCCGGCCGGGGCCGGGGGAGGCTTCGGCGCCGGGCAGGCCGCCCAGGCCGCGGCGGAGGCGGCGGCCCAGTCGGCCCAGTCCGCCGCCCCGCGGCAGCCGGTCACCCCCGCACCCTCCACCCACTCCGCCCCCTCCACTTCCTCCGTGCCCCAGCAGTCCACCGGCCCCGCCGCCACGCCCCTCACCAGTGGCCCCGGTGGGGGACAGCCGTCCTGGGCCCAGCAGGTGCACCAGCTCGCGGGTGACCAGGGGGCCGACGGGCAGCCCGTCGTGCCGTGGAAGCCGCCGGTGGACGACGTGTTCCAGGCCGCCGCCCGCAGACAGTCCGAGGCACGCCCGGCGAGCCTCGGCAGGCGGCTGCTGGCCCGGATCGTGGACACCGCGGTCCTGGCGACCGTCACCGCCGTGGCCGCCGTACCGCTGGGCACCAAGGCGATCGACCACATCAACGAGAAGGTCGACGCGGCCAAGCGGTCCGGCCAGACCGTCACGGTGTGGCTGCTCGACGGCACGACCACCGGCTACCTCGGGATCGTCCTGGCCGTCCTGCTCCTCTTCGGCGTCCTCTACGACGCGCTGCCCACCGCCAAATGGGGCCGCACCCTCGGCAAGAAGGTGTGCGGCATCGAGGTCCGGGACATCGAGGGCCACGAACCCCCGTCCTTCGGGCGGGCCCTGCGCCGCTGGCTCGTGTACGCGGTCCCCGGCGTCCTCGTCATCGGTGTCGTCGGCGTCTTGTGGTGCCTGTTCGACAAGCCCTGGCGCCAGTGCTGGCACGACAAGGCGGCCCACACCTTCGTGGCCGCGTAGCCGCCCGTACGCCGTCGTGGTGACCTGATCCTCGGGCGGCGGCGCGGCCGTCCGGGAGCCCGGTCCCCCGGACGGCCGCTCGCCGGATGCGCGGTGGCGGGGTTCGCGGTCGACTCGGGCCATGAGCAGCGAACCGCCGCCCCCGGGTTCGGGTCAGCCACCGGACGAGGATCCGTTCAAGAAGCACCCCCCGCCCGCCGAGGGCGGCGGCTCCCCCTACGACGGCCCTGCGCCGCCCACACCGCCCCAGGGCTCCCCGTACGGCCCCGGCGGCCCCTACGGCGGCGACCCGCTGGCTGGCATGCCCCCGCTCGCCGACAGCGGCAAACGCACGGTGGCGAGGATCATCGACATGATCCTGGTGGGCATCGTGGTGTGGCTGCTGTCCTGGGCGTTCGGGGTCATGGAGTACAACATGAACGCCGACAAGATCGAGTACAGCAAGGGCTTCGGGCAGTCCGTGATCGCCGCGGTGCTCTACGTCGGCTACGACACCATCATGATCAGCAGGTCGGGGCAGACCCTCGGCAAGAAGCTGTTCAACCTGAGGGTGGCCAATCTCGACAACGGCGCCACGCCCTCCGTGCAGACCACGCTGGTCCGCTCGCTGGTGCTGTGGATCCCGTTCGCGTTCTGCTGCGCGTGCATCTGGACCGCGATCGCGGGCGGTTGGAGCTACTTCGACAAGCCCTACAAGCAGGGCCTGCACGACAAGGCGGCCAAGACGGTGGTGGTCAGCACGGGCTGACATACGCGATCAGCCGCACTCCACGAGGAGACGGCTGATCGGGAGAGCGGCGGGTTCGTGGAATCACGGGCCCGCCGGTTCGCGTACGGCGGAGACGGACGCCGACGACACGGACGACACGGACGACAAGGACGCGGCGACGGACGCGGTCTCGCGCTGTGCGGGCACCCGCTCCTGAACGGGGGCCGGTGCGGGAGCCGGTACGGCGGCCAGGGAGCCGGAACGCACGCGCTTCGGCAGCGGAACCGTTACGGCGACGAGCAGTCCGAGAGCGAGTGCCGAGAGGGTGATCACCGCGATCCCCAGGCCCGAACTCGTCTGAGACAGCAGCAGCATGGCGAGGGTCGAGAAGATCACGGTGCAGGAACCGTAGGCGAGCTGTGCGGCGGTCGGACGAGGCATGGCGATTCCTCGGGGTGGGGGTTCTCCCCCCGTGCCTCTCGCGATGGGGGAGGATGCGGACAACAACGGGACCGGACGGCGACCGGGACGATCGACAACGGGAGTGGGGCCGCCGGTCAGGGTGGGGCTGCGAATCGTGGGACGACAACGGTGTCGACTTGTCAATCCGTTGACATTCCAACGTTCCGCCAATCGACTCTATTCGCCTGCATGCCCGAGCGGAACGTCCGGTAAGCGTGACCTTACCCACGGTGCCGGAGCACAGGGGGCGCACGGAGTCATCGCGTCCACCAAGTGGACGGACGGACGCGCCCGTTGAAGGGGCCGACCACGGTTCGGATACCGAACTGCCGCTCCGCATAGTGCAGTTGCCAGGTTCAAGTCAAGATCTGTCTTTTCTTTGGTAACTCCGGTCGAATGTCGTCACTTGACACGCGTATACGCGCGCGGACCTCCATCACCCCGGGATCCCCCCATCCGCGCGAACGGAACGCAGGGGAGGACTTCAAGTGACCAGCAGACCATGGACGTTCAGAGCGGCCGCGGTGGGTGTCGCCCTCGCGGCGGCCACCGCCACGTTCTCGACGTTCGCCGTTGCGCAGGCAGATGATGCGGCATCGGCGGCGGCCTCGGCGAGCGCGAACCGCCACGAGCCCCAGCCGGCCGGCAACGAGGCCGAACACGACCTCGACGGCCCGCTCAGCAAGACCCAGGAAGCACAGCGCGAAGAGGCCCTGAACCAGGTCATATCCGGGGACGCGAAGGTCCAGGACCGGAACGGTTCGCAGGTCGTCAAGCTCAAGGGCAAGAACAAGTACGTCGAGCTCGGCCGCGAGAAGACCGACAAGATCTTCACGATCCTGGTCGAGTTCGGCGACCAGGTCGACAGCCGCTACGGCGGCACCGTGGGCCCGCTGCACAACCAGATAGCCGCGCCCGACCGCACCCAGGACAACAGCACGGCCTGGCAGGCGGACTACAACCAGGCGCACTTCCAGGACCTCTACTTCGGCACCGGCAAGAACACCGAGTCGCTGAAGAAGTACTACGAGAAGCAGTCCTCGGGCCGCTACTCGGTCGACGGCGAGGTCACCGACTGGGTCAAGGTCCCCTACAACGAGGCCCGTTACGGCTCCAACAAGGCGTCCACGGGCGCCTGGTACGCGGTCCAGGACGGTGTCACCGCCTGGGTCGCCGACCAGAAGGCGGCCGGCAGGTCCGACGCGGACATCAAGGCGGACCTGGCCAAGTACGACCAGTGGGACCGCTACGACTACGACGGCGACGGCAACTTCAACGAGCCCGACGGCTACATCGACCACTTCCAGATCGTGCACGCCGGTGAGGACGAGTCCGCGGGCGGAGGCGCGCAGGGCGAGGACGCGATCTGGGCGCACCGCTGGTACGCGTTCGGCACCGACGCGGGCGCCACGGGTCCGGCCGGCAACAAGCTGGGCGGCGCCGCGATCGGCGACACCGGCATCTGGGTCGGCGACTACACCATCCAGCCGGAGAACGGCGGACTCGGCGTCTACGCGCACGAGTACGGCCACGACCTCGGTCTGCCGGACGAGTACGACACCACCAACTCGGCCGAGAACTCCACGGGCTTCTGGACCCTGATGTCCTCCGGTTCCTGGCTCGGCACCGGCAAGAACGCCATCGGTGACCTGCCCGGCGACATGAACGCCTGGGACAAGCTGCAGCTCGGCTGGCTGAACTACGACACGGCCAAGGCCGCGACGAAGTCGAAGCACAAGCTGGGTGTCGCCGAGTACAACACCAAGAACAAGCAGGCCCTCGTGGTCTCGCTGCCGGACAAGGCGGTCACCACCGAGATCGTCGCCCCGGCGCAGGGCTCGACCCAGTGGTGGAGCGGCAGCGGCAACGACCTCAAGAACACGCTGACGCGTTCTGTCGACCTCACCGGCAAGTCGTCGGCCGCCCTCACGCTCGACGGCTGGTACGACATCGAGGCCGACTACGACTACCTGTACACCGAGGTCTCCACCGACGGCGGCGCCAACTGGACCGCGATCGACGGCACGGTGGACGGGCAGCCGATCCCGCGCGACGGCAGTGGCAAGCCCGCGCTGACCGGCACGGTGGACGCGTACAAGAAGCTGTCGTTCCCGCTCGACGCCTACGCGGGCCAGAAGATCGGCCTGCGGTTCCGCTACCAGAGCGACGGCGGCGTGGCGCTGAAGGGCTTCGCGGCCGACGAGATCTCCGTGACCGCGGACGGTTTGGCGCTCTTCTCGGACAACGCCGAGACCGCGGACGCCGCGTGGACCGCCGCCGGCTTCTCCCGCGTCGGCGCGTCCTTCACCGACGACTACCCGCAGTACTACATCGCGGAGAACCGTCAGTACGTCTCGTACGACAAGACCCTCAAGACCGGTCCGTACAACTTCGGCTTCTCGACGACGCGTCCGTCCTGGGTGGAGCACTACCCGTACCAGAACGGCCTGTTGATCTGGAAGTGGGACACCTCGCAGAAGGACAACAACGTCAGCGCGCACGCGGGCTCCGGGCTGATCCTGCCGGTCGACTCGCACTCCACCGCGCTGAAGTGGTCCGACGGCACGCTGATGCGCAGCCGGATCCAGTCGTACGACTCGCCGTTCAGCCTGTACCGCACGGACGGTCTGACGCTGCACAACGCGGACGTGGCGACGAAGATCCCGTCGAAGCCGGGGGTGCCGGTCTTCAACGACCACACCAGCACCTACTACGACACGACGGCCCCGACCGCGGGTGTCAAGATCACTGACACCAACACCAAGATCAAGATCGTCAAGGAGGCCCGTGACGGGTCGACGATCTCGCTCGAAGTGGGCCCCGCGGTGAAGTAACCGGCATTTTCGCAGGTCAGAAGCATATCGGCGGCGACCCCCTGGCGGGTTGCCGCCGATCGTGTTTAGGTGCGTCCTGTGGATTTCTTATTGACACCGGCGCGCACGGGGGTGTGACTGCATGGCCGCAGGAGGTTTTTGCAAGCTGCCGAACGGCAGCGTGGTAGTGGCGCTGAACCTGCCCAGCCCGGCGGGCCCGGGCCCCGGCTCCGTGCGCTTTCTGGTCCTGGCCCAGAACCGTGCCCGCGCCCTGACGCGCCTGCGCAACCTCGGCCTGCGCGCCGTCTACCTCCGCGGGAACGCGGCCCCGCCCACCCCCGACGAGATCACCGCCGTCCTGCATCACCCCGACGGCCTCATATGGCGCACCACCCCGGACGGCGGCGTCCAGGGCCCCGACCTGACCCAGGAACTGTGGCGCCCGTTCAAATCCCTCCTGAGACGCCCGGCACCCCAGGCGTGACCGGCGACGGCTCGGCGGCACGGACGTAGGCACCCGGCGGTCCCCTGCCGCGCGGGGACCGGGAGCGGCGCTGCGGGGTGCCCCCGGCGTCCGCGCCGGGACTGTCCACCACGCCGACGGGCGGTCCGACAGCGGGCGGTCCGACAGCGGGGTCGGCCAGGACGGCTAGACGACCGGCTTTCCTGTCAGGTCCACGCCTGCTTCTCGGAGTTCTTCGAGGGCGCGGTCGGTGGTTTCCTCGGAGACTCCGGCCGTGAGGTCCAGGAGGACCTGGGTGCGGAAGCCGTTGCGGACGGAGTCCAGGGCGGTGGCGCGGACGCAGTGGTCGGTGGCGATGCCGACCACGTCCACCTCGTCGATCTCGCGGGCGCGCAGCCAGTCACCCAGCGCGACCCCGTTCTCGTCGGCGCCCTCGAAACCGCTGTACGCCGCCGCGTACGCGCCCTTGTCGAAGACGGCGTCGACCGCGCCGGAGGCGACCGCCGGAGCGAAGTTCGGGTGGAACCCGACCCCCTCCGTGCCGGCCACACAGTGCGCGGGCCAGGAGTGGACGAAGTCGGGGTTGTCGGCGAAGTGGCCACCGGGAGCGATGTGGAGGTCACGCGTGGCGACGACATGCCGGTAGCCGGCGGGCGCCTGCCCGATCAGCTCCGTGATGGCGGCGGCCACATCGGCGCCTCCGGCCACCGCGAGGCTGCCCCCCTCGCAGAAGTCGTTCTGCACGTCTACGACGATCAAGGCGCGGCGCATGGTCGGTGTCCTTCGACTGTGTCGACTATGGGGTTGGTGAATGTGGCAGGGGGTGTGCGGGACCGGCCTGTGGAGCCGAGCCTAGAGACTTCACGTGCGGCGCGGGAGGGGGCATTCGGTTACGGCCCGTTGTGGCGGCCGGTGCGATGTGCGTGTTGCCGTTGCATTCCCGCTGACCGCCCGTTCATTCGTGTTTGCCCAAGGGTGGCCGGAGCCGGCCGGAGCGCCGCCCGCGCGCGCTCCGGCGCACCCCGCGCACATCGCGGGGGCCGTATCAGATGTATTCCGTCGGAATGACCGGTTCCCCGCGCGAGAGCTGTGTCGCCGACAACGGCAGGTTGGCGCGGGAGGCCGCGTGCCGGTCGCGTACGACGTCGAGGGGCTCGCGGGACAGGACCTGCCCGCCCTTGACGAGCTCCACCAGCAGTTGTCGGTCGGCGAGCGTCCCGGGGACCGCCCCGGTGCCGATCACCTCGGCCTCGGCGACCCCCCGCTCGTCGAGCCGGCGCGCGGCCCACTTGCGCCCGCCGATCGAGGTCTTGCCGCCGGTGGACCTCTTGGCCACGGGCTCCAGCGGAGCCTTCAGGTCCGCCGACTCGGCGCGGGCGACCAGCTTGTAGACCATCGAGCAGGTGGGATGGCCGGAACCCGTCACCAGCTGCGTACCGACGCCGTACGCGTCGACGGGCGCCGCCGCCAGCGAGGCGATCGCGTACTCGTCCAGGTCCGAGGTCACGATGATGCGCGTGTCCCTCGCGCCCAGCTCGTCCAGTTGCTGCCGCACCCGGTACGCGACCAGCAGCAGGTCCCCGGAGTCGATCCGTACGGCCCCGAGCTCAGGCCCGGCGACCTCGACCGCCATCCGTACCGCCTCCGCGACGTCGTACGTGTCCACGAGCAGCGTCGTCCCCCGGCCCAGCGAGTTCACCTGGGCCTGGAAGGCGTCCCGCTCCCGGTCGTGGAGCAGGGTGAAGGCGTGTGCGGAGGTGCCGACGGTCGGGATGCCGTAGCGGAAGCCCGCGGCCAGGTCGGAGGTGGTCGTGAAGCCCCCGATGTACGCGGCCCGCGCCGCCGCCACCGCGGCCAGCTCGTGCGTCCGCCGGGCGCCCATCTCGATCAGCGGCCGGCCCCCGGCGGCGGAGGTCATCCGGGAGGCGGCGGCCGCGATGGCCGAGTCGTGGTTGAGGATGGAGAGGATCACCGTCTCCAGGAGCACGCACTCCGCGAAGGACCCCTCGACCCGCAGGATCGGCGAGCCCGGGAAGTACACCTCGCCCTCGGGATAGCCCCAGATGTCCCCGCCGAATCGGTACGAGGCGAGCCACTCCAGGGTCGGCTCGTCCACGATGGCGTTCTCGCGCAGGAAGCCGAGGACGTCGGCGTCGAAGCGGAAGTTCTCGACGGCGTCGAGAACCCGCCCGGTGCCCGCGACGACGCCGTAGCGCCGCCCCTCCGGCAGCCGCCGCGTGAAGACCTCGAAGACCGAGCGTCGCTCGGCGGTCCCCGCGGCCAGTGCGGCCTGCAGCATCGTCAGCTCGTACTGGTCCGTGAAGAGCGCCGTCGAGGGAACGTCCACCGGCAGCCCAAGGTCCGCTGTGTTCATAAGCCTGGATGGTACCCCCATCTCGTCACTCTGACGATTTACGGAGGTCGCTGTATTCCGGTTGTATCCCGTTGTATTCCGGGGGTCCATTTGTGCGGGCCCCCCTCTCTGGTGGCAGCATGGGCCGTGTGACCGCTCCCGCACCCCTAGAGATCGAAAAGACCGAGTCGGCGGAGGAGGTCTTCGCCGTACCCGAGCCCGACGTCCCCTGGGTCACCATCGTGCACAACGACCCGGTCAACCTCATGAGCTATGTGACGTATGTCTTCCAGACGTACTTCGGCTACACGAAGGACAAGGCCACCAAGCTCATGCTCGACGTCCATCACAAGGGCCGGGCGGTCGTCTCCAGCGGCACGCGCGAGGAGATGGAGCGCGACGTACAGGCCATGCACGGCTACGGTCTGTGGGCCACCCTTCAGCAGGACCGGAAGTAGCGGGACCGGAAGTCGTCGGACCGGCGGCCGTCGGACCGGCAGCAGCCCGAGCCCTCCCTGTAAACCGCGAGCAGGACCGGAAGTAGCGAACTCACTCCATGCCAGGACACTTCGAACCGCTCCCCGGCGGCGGCGCGGCCGTCGCGCTCGACGAGGTCGAGATCTCCATCATCCGCTCCCTCGCCGTACAGCTCCTGGAGCTCATCGGTCCCGGCCCCGCGGAGAACGCCCCCGACGACCCGCTCGCCGAACTGTTCGCTGAGGGCCCCAGCGAGCCGCCCTCCGACCCCGTGCTCCAGCGCCTCTTCCCGGACGCCTACAGCGGCCCCGACGTCGAGGCGTCCTCGCCGGAACAGGCGGAGGAGCAGCGGGCGTACTCCTCCGAGTTCCGCCGCTTCACCGAGAACGACCTGCGCGCCGGCAAGCGCGAGAACGCCCTCGCGGTGATCCGCTCGCTGGACGCCCTCACCACGGCGGGCGACGGCGGCGCGGTCCTCAAGCTCTCCCCCGGGGAGTCCGAGCAGTGGCTGCGCGCCCTCAACGACCTGCGCCTGGCGATCGGGGCCCGGCTCGACGTCGTCGACGAGGAGGACACCGACCTCCTCTACCGCCTCCCGGACGAGGACCCGCGCAAGCCGATGGTGATGGCGTACCTGTGGCTGGGCGGTCTCCAGGAGACGCTCGTCGAGACGCTGATGCACTGATCGGGCGCCGAGATGCCCTGATCAGGGGTTGGTTCAGGGTTCAATCGGTGTTCGCTCAGAGGACGCTCAGATCCGGATAACGATCCCGTCACCGTCCTGGCCTGGTATGCACACCCGAGTGCTGTTTGTCCGCTTCTCCCTGTGGCATGCCTTACATCACCCGAAAGCTGCCCATGTTGCGGCCGTGATAAATCTTCACGACCGCCCGACAGGACACCACCCATGTCCGGTCGGGTGCGCCACCGAGCCGGCGACCGCCGGCCAGGCACAGCTCCATCACATCCGGGGGGATCGGAACCCGATCCGAAGCCAAGGGACTGGCTCGGACCGGCATGGAGAAAGGCGCACCACACATGACCTCATCGCAGGTCGACAAGACCGACGAGCCGCGTACCGGCAGTGAGGCCGTGGGCGGCGACGCCCCCGAAGAGGGGTACGAGCGCGGGCTCGGCAGTCGCCAGGTCCAGATGATCGCGATCGGCGGCGCGATCGGCGTCGGCCTCTTCCTGGGCGCCGGGGCGAACATCGCCAAGGCGGGGCCCAGCCTCATCTTCATGTACGCCCTCGCGGGCGTGATCATCTTCTTCATCATGCGGGCGCTCGGCGAGCTGCTCCTGTACCGCCCGGTCTCGGGCTCCTTCGCGGAGTACTCCCGCGAGTTCCTCGGCCCGTTCTTCGGCTACTTCACCGGCTGGACGTACTGGCTGATGTGGGTGGTCACCGGCATGGCGGAACTCACCGCCGCCGCGATCTACGTCCACTACTGGTTCCCGTCCATCCCCCAATGGGTGACGGCGCTGGTCTTCCTGATCGTCCTCTTCGTGGCGAACCTGATCTCGGTGAAGCTCTTCGGAGAGATCGAGTTCTGGTTCTCGATGGTCAAGGTCACCGCCCTGATCGGCATGATCGTGATCGGCCTCGGCGTCCTCACCTTCGGCTTCAGCTCGGCCGGTGACACGGCCTCCGTCGCCAACCTCTGGCAGTTCGACGGCTTCTTCCCCAAGGGCATCGGCTCGTCCCTGATGACCCTCCAGGGCGTCATGTTCGCCTACCTCGCCGTCGAGCTCGTCGGCGTCACGGCGGGCGAGTCCGAGGACCCGGAGAAGACCCTCCCCAAGGCGATCAACACCCTCCCGTGGCGCATCGCGCTCTTCTACGTCGGCGCGCTCACGGTCATCCTCTGCGTCGTGAAGTGGACGGAGTTCGCCCCGGGCGTCAGCCCCTTCGTCGAGGCCTTCGCGAAGATCGGCATCCCGGCCGGCGCCGGCATCGTCAACTTCGTGGTCCTGACCGCCGCCCTGTCCTCCTGCAACTCCGGCATGTACTCCACGGGCCGCATGCTGCGCACCCTGGCGGACAACGGCGAGGCCCCCAAGGTCTTCAGCAGGCTCTCCTCGACCAAGACCCCGGCGATCGGCATCACCGTCTCCATGCTCTTCATGGGCATCGGCGTGATCCTGAACTACGTCGTCCCGGAGAAGGCCTTCGGCTACGTCACCTCCGTGGCCACCGCCGCCGGCATCTGGACCTGGCTGATGATCCTGGTCAGCCACATCCTCTACCGCCGCGCGGTCGACGCCGGACGCCTGCCCGCCTCCTCCTTCCCGGCCCCGGGCGGAGCGAAGTGCAGCTGGATCGCGGTCGTCTTCCTGCTCTTCGTCACGGGCCTCATCGCCTACGACGCCGACTCCCGCGTCTGCCTGTACGTGATGGCCGGCTGGGCCGCGGCCCTGGCCATCGGCTGGTGGGTGCTCAAGGCACGCAACCCCCAGGTCACCGAGCGCCGCGAGCCGGCGTTCGAGAAGGTCGGCTGACCTTCCCGGTTCAGCATGTGGGCCGCTCCGTACCACCCCTCGGTACAGGGCGGCCCTTCTGCTTATCCTGACCGACATGCTGACCATCACCCAGGCCCTCGTCGACCAGATCGTCGCGCACGCGCGCCAGGACCACCCCGACGAGGCGTGCGGCGTCGTCGCGGGCCCGGCGGGCTCGGGCCGCCCCGAGCGCTTCATCCCGATGCTCAACGCCGCTCGCTCGCCCACGTTCTACGAGTTCGACTCCGGCGACCTGCTGAAGCTGTACCGCGAGATGGACGACCGCGACGAGGAGCCGGTGATCATCTACCACTCCCACACGGCGACCGAGGCATACCCCTCCCGCACCGACATCTCGTACGCCAACGAGCCCGGCGCGCACTACGTCCTCGTCTCGACGGCGGACGCGGACGACGCGGGTCCCTTCCAGTTCCGCTCGTACCGGATCGTCGAGGGAGAGGTGACGGAGGAGGAGGTCACGGTCGTGGACGCGTACTGACGCCGCCCCGACCGCGCCCCGACGCCGCTCCGATCCTTTGCTCCGGCTCCGCTCCGATCCTGCTCCTGCTCCGCCCCGATCCCGGACTTCGGGCAGAATTCATCCACCATCTGAGATCACACTCCGGGACCCGGACGGGGAATCGATACGATGAGCCCATGGTTTCCCAGGACGTGAGCGACAAGACGCCGGGCATGCTGCTCGTGGCGCGGCTGCACGTCGACCTGTGCAGGCTGCAGAGCGCCATCTGTACGCGCTGAACCCTGCCGCCGTATGGCCGTGAGCCACGGCTCCGCGGGGCCGCCTCCGGTGTCCCCCTGCCATATCCGCGCCGCCGCGCGCCCACCGACCTGACTTTTCCTTCCGACAGGAGCCCGCAACCATGGCCATCGAGGTCCGCATCCCCACCATCCTCCGCACCTACACCGGCGGCGAGAAGGCCGTCGAGGGCGGCGGCGCGACCCTCGCCGAGCTCTTCGCCGACCTCGAGACCCGGCACGCGGGCATCCAGGCCCGGATCGTCGACGACGGCCAGCTGCGCCGCTTCGTCAACGTGTACCTGAACGACGAGGACGTCCGCTTCCTCGACGGCATCAACACCAAGCTCACCGACGGCGACAACGTGACGATCCTGCCGGCCGTGGCCGGCGGCATGGTCTGATCGGCTGCTGATCGCTGATGCGCTACGACTCCCCGCTCGCCGCGGTGGGCAACACCCCTCTGGTGCGCCTGCCACGCCTTTCGCCGTCCGCCGACGTCCGGATCTGGGCGAAGCTGGAGGACCGCAACCCGACGGGCTCGGTCAAGGACCGCCCGGCCCTCCACATGGTCGAACAGGCGGAGAAGGACGGCCGGTTGACGCCGGGCTGCACGATCCTGGAGCCGACGAGCGGGAACACCGGCATCTCGCTGGCCATGGCGGCGAAGCTCAAGGGCTACCGCATGGTGTGCGTGATGCCGGAGAACACCTCTCAGGAGCGGCGGGACCTGCTGGCCATGTGGGGCGCGGAGATCATCTCCAGCCCCGCGGCCGGCGGTTCCAACACCGCCGTGCGCGTCGCGAAGGAACTGTCCGCCGAGCACCCCGAATGGGTGATGCTCTACCAGTACGGGAACCCCGACAACGCGGGCGCCCACTACGCGACGACGGGGCCCGAAATCCTGGCGGACCTCCCCTCCATCACGCACTTCGTCGCCGGCCTCGGCACGACGGGCACCCTGATGGGCGTCGGCCGCTACCTCCGGGAGAACAAGCCGGACGTGAAGATCGTCGCCGCGGAGCCGCGCTACGACGACCTCGTGTACGGCCTGCGCAACCTGGACGAGGGGTTCGTTCCCGAGCTGTACGACGCGTCGGTCCTCACCTCCCGCTTCTCGGTCGGCTCCGCCGACGCGGTCACCCGCACCCGTGAGCTCCTCCAGCAGGAGGGCATCTTCGCGGGCGTCTCCACCGGGGCCGCGCTGCACGCCGCGATCGGCGTCGGCAAGAAGGCGCTCGCCGCCGGGGAGTCCGCCGACATCGTCTTCGTCGTCGCCGACGGCGGTTGGAAGTACCTGTCGACGGGCGTCTACACCGCCGCGACCACAGAAGAAGCCATCGAAACCCTCCAGGGCCAGCTCTGGGCGTAGGGGCGAGCGGTCGTTCGGCTGCGGGTGGGCGGGGGCTGGTCGCGCAGTTCCCCGCGCCCCTCAAGAGCGCCGGCGCGCATCTCTCAGCCCGTCCGGCGTTTGAGGACGAGGCCGTTCAGGCCGATCGGGGGTCTGGGGCGGAGCCCCAGGAGGATGGGATGGGTAGGGGCGGCGGGGGCGAGGGACGGTCTCAGCCGGCCAAGTAGCGGACCTGGTCCCAAAGGACCGGATCCACCACCCCCACCCGCCGCCGAAACTCCCACAAAGGCACCTCGCGCAGCTCATCCGTCTCCAGGAAGCTCGCCCGCCCATGGGTATCGCCGACGGCACCCGGCGGCAACGGAATCACCCCGGCCCGCTCGTCGTGGTACTTGCTCGTGATCTTCGCGACGGTCACCCGTTCGCCCCGCACGGCCAGCACCAGACACGGCCGGTCCTTGTCCCCGGGCCCGTCCTCGTACGGAACCTTCGCCCACCAGATCTCCGCCGGCCGCGGCCGAGGCACCCGGGGCCGCTTCCGCCCCCCGGCCGACGGCCGCCCGGGCGGCCGAGTCCGACCGACGGCCCGGTCTCCGCGGAGCTCTCGGCGCCCACGGCGCCCCCAGCCGTCCACCAGCGTCGCGACCAGCGCGAGCAGCACCACGGCCGCCAACGCGAGCCACCAGGACGTGTCCATACCAAAGAAGGTACCGGCGCGCACTCCGCCCCGCCCCCCGCCCGCGAGACCCGGGCATCCGACCTCCGGTCGACCGTCCATCCGAACCGGTGACACCACAGGTGAGTTCGCCCACAACAGCCCCTGGTGGAGGAGCGACCCGCCCTTTTGCGCCTTACGCTCGACGGACCGCACGACCCCCGTTCCCGTATCTGCACCCGAGTACCTGCACCCCGCATCTACTCTCTGCACTTCCTGTCAGCGCGGAGGTTCCAGCTCTTATGAAGCTCACCGTCGTCGGCTGCTCGGGGTCGTTCCCGTCCGCGGAATCGGCCTGCTCGAGCTACCTCGTCGAGGCCGACGGCTTCAGGCTGCTTCTCGACATGGGCAATGGTGCCCTTGGCGAGCTGCAGCGCCACTGCGGTCTCTACGACCTCGACGCGATCTTCCTCAGCCATCTGCACGCCGACCACTGCATCGACATGTGCGCGTACTTCGTCGCGCGCTACTACCGCCACGACGGCGGCCGCTGCGACCCGCTCCCCGTCTACGGACCCGAGGGCACGGAACAGCGACTGACCACCGCGTACGCGGACACTCCCACCGCCTCCTCGATGAGCGAGGTCTTCGACTTCCACACCGTGAAACCGGGCACGTTCGAGATCGGCCCGTTCGCCGTGCACACGGAGCGGATGCGCCACCCCGTGGAGGCGTACGCCATCCGCATCGAGCACGACGGGAAGTCGCTGACGTACTCCGGGGACACCGGTGTCACCGACGCGCTGGACGAACTCGCCCGGGACACCGACCTGTTCCTCTGCGAGGCCGCGTTCACGCACGGCAAGGAGAAGATCCCCGACCTGCACCTCAACGGACGCGAAGCGGGCGAGAGCGCCGACCGCGCCGGCGCCCGTCGCCTGCTGCTCACCCACATCCCGCCGTGGACGGACCCCGCGGTCAACCTCGCCGACGCACGCGAGGTCTTCGACGGTCCGGTGGGGCTGGCGGTGCCGAGGGTGACGTACGAGATCTAGATCCTGGGGGACCCGGTCCGTACAGGCGGCCCCAGGACCTGTCCGGGCATCGGGCAGCGGTCAGTCGTGGACCGTCATTCCGAAGCCGCCGTCGAGGCGTATCGACTCCATCAGCATGAAGGCGTTGCTCTCGGTGAAGACGTCGGCGGCGGCGAGGGTCCCGGTGTACTTGGTCACGACCGGGCGTGAGGCGACCGCGATCACCTCGTCGAGGTAGGTCTTCACCGCGGCCCAGGTGTTGTTGCCGTACTTGACGAAGTACGGCGTCGCGTCGACCGTGGTGAGCGCGCGGCGGATCTCCGTGTCGAGGTCGTCCATGTAGTCCTGGTGGATCTTGAGGTCGTGCCGCGTGCCCAGCCGGCCGAGGTGGCCTCCGATGAAGGTGGTCCACGGGTACTTCAGGGCCTTGGCCGGCGCCAGCAGCGAGCCCGGGATGTCCTCGTTGATGTTGAGGTTCGCGAACGGCACCCAGCCGGGCAGGGCGATGTCCACGAGCATCAGCGTGTCGTGGTCGGGCAGGTGGATGTAGATGTTGTCCGGGGTGTGGTTGGCGCCGTGCCACGCGAGTTCGATGCGCTCCCCGCCGATGTGGAGCACCCGGCGGTCGTCGAAGGTCTCCTCGGGCGCCGGCTTGTTGGGGTCGTTGTCCCGTATGAGCAGTCTGCGGGTCTCGGAGTGCCCGATCCGGGTCACCCGTCGGCCGAAGATGCCCGACCCGCCCGCGTGGTCGGAGTGGTGGTGCGAATAGATCAGGTGCGTGACCTTGTTGGTCAGCCCGCTGGGCTTGGTCACGTCGTCGATCGCGCGCTGGATGTTGTGGCCGAGCGACGGCGGCGCGTCGAGGAGCACCACGCCGTCGCGGGTGGTCAGGAAGGCCGAGACGTAGGTTCCGTCGGTGACCCAGTACAGGTTCCGTTTGATCCGTCCGACGTAGTAGCCCTGGCTGTTGATCGCCGGGCCGAGCGACGACCGCGGGACCGGGGCGTAGTCGGGCAGGTCGGTGGCGTCGGCGGCGACGGCCGGTGAGCCCAGTGCCGTGTCCGCGATGACGGAGCCGATCGCGGGCACCGCGGCGAGGGCGGCGGCCCGTGCCAGGAGGCTTCGGCGGGTGGCGTGGGTGTCCATGTTCCGGACCTCTTCTCTGCAAGGCCTATGACTTGCTTGACGGAGCAACCATAGAGGCATGTGATTGCTTGGGCAAGGAATCTGGCTGTCTCTTGGACGCCGCGGGCCGACTTCCGCCGGCTGCTGTCGACCTGTGCCGGCCGGCGGCGTCCGGGGCCTGCAACTACGGCTGTGGGATCAGAAGTTCGCGCCGGCGAGCGCGTTCAGGAAGACCTGCGGGTTCCAGTACTCCCGGTAGTTCACGATGAGACCGTCGCGGAAGGTCACGAAGGTCGCGTAACTCATGTTGTAGGGATTGCCGTTGGACACCACGCTGCCCTTCACGCTCCACTCCGCGATCGCCACGTTCTCGTCGTCGGTCGGATAGACGCGCACCGCCGGGATCTCCCGCACGTCGATGACGTCGGGGTAGCCGCGGAGGTAGTCGAAGAGGGCCTCGCGCCCCTCGATGCGCGCAGGCGCTCCCTCCGGGGCGAACGGGAATTCGGCGACGACATCGTCGGCGCACAGGTCCGTCCAGGCCTTCATGTCCTTTGCGAGGAAGGTGTCGAGGCTGCGCCGCAGCAGGTCCACAGCCGAGGGGGTGTCGCTCATCTTGCGCTCCGATCGTGGATGGCGTCCGCCTGGAGAGGCGGCTGCCTGGGGGATTGACCGTGATTGACCGCAGGGTTCTCCGAGTCGGGGACCGTCGCACGCGTACTCATGACCCGGGCGAGCGGGTTTCGTCACCCCGTCGACCCGGCGGATGCCCAGAGATTATCACTGTGTAAGTGACACAGCGACACTTTTCCTCGAGCGGGACCACGGGCCACCCCGTCGGGCGCTCACCATTCGAGCGGCATCGTGAACTTTCCGAGACGGGCGACCGCGTCGGCGAGTTCGGCGATCGTCGTGTGGTCCAGCTCCGCCTCGAATGCCTCGCGAGCACGGGTCAGAGCAGGCTGGAGGGCGTCCACGATGTTGCTGCCGACCGCGCAGTCGGCCGGCGGCGGCGTGCGGTGCATGGTGAACAGTCGGGTGTCCTCCACCGCCTCGTACACCTCCAGCAGCCGCATCTCCTCGGCCGGCTTGGCCAGGAGCGCGCCACCGCCCGCACCGAGCTGGGACTTGGTCAGACCCGCGCTGCTCAGCCGGGAGAGCAGGCCCCGGATCACGACGGGGCTCGTGTGGGCCGAGTAGGCGAGGTCTTCGGAGCGCAGGGGCTTGTCGCCGCTGACCGCGAGGGCGACCAGGGCATGGACGGCGACGACGAAGCGACTGCTGGTAGGCATTGCGGTCCCGAAGTGTGTAAGGGCGGGTGCACACGCGTCCGCACCGACCCGTACCCGGGAGGTGCTGCGGCGTGTGGCGGTATCACGTCCCACTATGCCGCAGCGGCGACGGGTCTGAGCAGGTCGCCGATGCGCTCGGCGGTCGGGGGGCTTCCGACGCCTGTGGCGTACGTGACTTGCCGTGTGGCCGACAGCGGCGCACAATTGCTTGCCGGAGCAAGCTATCGCGTGGAGCGCCGCGCTCGCGGCCACCACGGTCCACCGACCGGCGTCGCGAAACGAGGAGATGAACCATGACTGATGTCTCGACCTCACGGGTCGCGGTGGTGACCGGCGGAGACGGCGCGATCGGCGGGGCGATCGTCCGTGAACTCGCCCGGCTGGGCCACCGCGTCGTAGTACTGGACCGCGCCGGCGACATCGCGTGCGATCTCGCTGTGGAACAGGACGTACGGAGGGCTGCCGCCGAAGTGCTCGAGACGTACGGCCGGGTCGATGTTCTCGTCCACTCGGCCGCCGCGAGCGACCTGGTGGAACTCGACACCGTCGACCTCGCTACCTGGCGACGGATCCAGGCCGTCAACGTCGAGTCGGCTCTGCTGTTGTCCCAGGCCTTCACCCCCGGTATGCGGGAGCGCAAGTTCGGCCGGATCGTGCTCATCACCTCCGACACCGTCTGGAAGCCACCCAGCGCCGACCTGCTCGGCTACATCACCAGCAAAGGGGCCCTCACCGCGTTCGGGCGCACCCTGGCCGTCGCGCTGGGCAAGGACGGTATCGCCGTGACGTCCGTGGCTCCGGGGCTCACCCGCACCCCGGCGACCGCGTATCAGCCCGACGAGGCGTTCGCCATGGCCGAGGCGACACAGGCGCTGCCCCGTCCACTCGTCCCCGAGGACGTCGCGGCAACCGTGGGTTTCCGGCCCCCGGGGGCCGGGGAGGCGCGGACGGGCCGGGTCCTGCCCGGGGCCGGCGGCGGCCGGCGGCGAGGGGGGGGCCGCCGTGCGGAAGCCCCCCGCGGCCGAGCGACCGCCCGGCCGCGGGGGCCTTCGGTCGTGTGCGGGGGCTACTTGGCCTCCGCCTTCAGCAGCTCCGTCAGCTCCTCGTCGGACTCGCGGCCCGGCGTGGGGAGGTTCCACTTGATGATGGCGAAGCGGAAGACCGCGTAGTAGACCACCCCGAAGCACAGACCCACCAGGACCAGGCCCCACGGGTTGGTCGCGATGCCGAGGTTCAGGCCGAAGTCGACCGCGCCGGCCGAGAAGCCGAAGCCGTCCTTCATGCCGAGCGCCCAGGTCAGCGCCAGCGAGACACCGGTGAGGACCGCGTGGATGGCGTACAGGACCGGCGCGATGAACATGAACGTGAACTCGATCGGCTCGGTCACACCCGTCACGAACGAGGTCAGCGCGATCGAGAGCATCATGCCGCCGACGACCTTGCGGCGCTCGGGGCGGGCGCAGTGCACGATCGCCAGGCACGCGGCCGGGAGGCCGAACATCATGATCGGGAAGAAGCCGGTCATGAACTGGCCCGCGGTCGGGTCGCCGGCCAGGAAGCGCGCGATGTCACCGCTCTTGCCGTGGTAGTCGCCCGCCTGGAACCAGGGGTAGGAGTTCAGCAGGTGGTGCATGCCGATCGGGATCAGCGCACGGTTGGCGACACCGAAGATGCCGGCGCCGACGGCACCCGAACCGACCAGCTTCTCACCGAAGCTGTGCAGACCCGTGCCGAGGACCGGCCAGATGTAACCGAAGACGATGCCGATCAGCAGACCCGCGAACGCGGACAGGATCGGGACGAGCCGGCGGCCGCCGAAGAAGCCCGCCCAGTCGGGCAGCTTGGTCCGGTAGAACTTCTGGTACAGCAGGGCGACGACTATGCCCATCACCACACCGCCCAGGACCTTGGCGTCCACGGGGGCGTTCACCATGACCACCTTGCCGTCGACGGCCGTGGCCACCTTCGGCAGGTTCTTGTCGGTGAACGTCGCCAGCACGTTCTTGAACACCAGGTAGCCGACCACCGCGGCGAGCGCCGTCGAGCCGTCCGACTTCTTCGCGAAGCCGATCGCGATGCCCACGGCGAACAGCAGTGCCATGTTGTCAAGGATCGCGTTGCCGCCGGCCGTCATAAAGCCGGCGATCTTGGTGAAGAACGTGGGGAAGGACGGGCGTCCCAGCATGTCCGTGTTGCCGAGACGCACGAGGAGCGCGGCGGCGGGCAGTACGGCGACCGGCAGCATCAGGCTGCGGCCGATGCGCTGCAGGACAGCCATCGCGCCGGAGCCCTTCTTCTTGTCGGCCGCGGGAGCGGCGCTGGCCGTGGTCACAACTTCCTCCAGTGGACAAGGCGCCGCCCGGGCGACAGGGATGGGGGGGTGGGGACGGCGTGGTCTACACCACTCAGTGGTGTAGACCTGTTGTAGCACGGTGAAGGTGAGATAAGGAACCCACGAATTTTGTGGCCCGGGCCATAAGGGGAGGAATCGGTTCCGGACGCGACGAAGCCGCGCCCCGAAAGAGGCGCGAGGCTGTGACTTCCGATGAGGAGTGCGGGGCTGTGACTTCATGCGGCTTCGCCGCGTGGGCGCGACCAGCCCCCACCGGCCCGCGGTCGAGGAGCGACCCGTGACCGTCCGCCCCCGCGGAGCGCCTACGGCTTGGTCGTGTCCTCGTGCTCCTCCTCCGGCTCCCTGCCCGGAGTCTTCAGATCGAACTTCGTGATCGCGAACCGGAAGATCACGTAGTACACGACCGCGAAGCACAGCCCGATCGGCACGATCGCCCACGGCCTGGTCGCCAGATGCCAGTTGATGAGGTAGTCGATGACCCCGGCGGAGAAGCCGAAACCGTCATGCACGCCCAACCCCCAGGTCACCGCCATCGACACTCCCGTCAGCAGCGCGTGGATCACGTACAGCACCGGCGCGACGAACAGGAAGGAGTACTCGAGCGGTTCCGTGATGCCCGTGACGAACGAGGTCAGCGCGACCGACAGCATGAGCCCGCCGATCTCCTTGCGGCGCTCGGGCCGGGCGCAGTGCGTGATGGCCAGGGCCGCCGCCGGCAGCGCGAACATCATGATGGGGAAGAAGCCCGACGTGAACTGCCCGGCGTTCGGGTCGCCCGCCAGGAACATGGTGATGTCACCGTGCACGACCGTCCCGTCCGGCGCGGTGTAACTGCCGAACTGGAACCAGACGGGCACGTTCAGGAACTGGTGCAGACCGACCACCAACAGCGCCCGGTTGGCCACGCCGAAGACACCGGCGCCCCAGGAGCCCAGTCCCACCAGCCAGTCGCTGAAGTGCTCGAGGCCCCGCCCCACCGGCGGCCAGACCCACAGGCACAGCACGGCGAACGCGATGGCCACGAACGCCATGACGATCGGCACCAGCCGCCGCCCGTTGAAGAACCCGAGCCAGTCGACCAGCCTGGTGCGGTGGTAGCGCTGCCAGATGTACGCGGTCATCAGCCCCATGACGATGCCGCCGAAGACCCCCGGATTCTGGTACGTGAACGGGGCCACGGAGGAGTCGGCCGCCTGGCAGCCGATGTTCGTGAGAGCCTTCGCCCCGCCCGGGCAGCTCACCGGGAACTGGCGCAGCACGTTGTAGTAGACGAGGAAGCCGGCGACCGCCGCGAGCGCCGTCGACCCGTCCGACTTCTTCGCCATGCCGATGGCCACGCCCACGCAGAACAGCATCGGCAGCCCGAGCGAGCCGTCGAGCAGCGCGCCGCCGGCCCCTCTCATGATCTTGGAGACGTTGTCCCAGCCGAGCCCCTCGGCGCCGAACACGCCGGGCTGGCCGAGCCCGATGAGCAGGCCCGCGGCCGGCAGCACGGCGATCGGCAGCTGGAGGCTGCGGCCCATCTTCTGCAGCCCCTGGAACAGCTTGTTCCAGTGGGCCCGTGCGGGCGCGGGGGCGCTGTCGGCACTCATGGGCGTCCTCCGGGCGGGGCCGGGTTGGCGACTGCACGCCCACTGGTGTAGACCAGTCGGCGAACGGTAGCGCTGTCGTGAACGCCATCATTCGGTACGCGCGACATGGCCGCTCGCAAAGATGGGCCAACTGTGGGTTACTGCGACAAAGCGGTTCTGATCAGGGAGTAGGACATGGCCACGAAGGCTGAGAAGATCGTCGCCGGGCTCGGCGGCATCGACAACATCGAAGAGGTCGAGGGCTGCATCACCCGCCTGCGTACCGAGGTCGTGGACCCGAGCAAGGTCGACGAGGCCGCCCTGAAGGCCGCCGGCGCCCACGGCGTCGTCAAGATGGGCACCGCCATCCAGGTCGTCATCGGCACGGACGCCGACCCCATCGCCGCGGACATCGAAGACATGATGTGAACCGATGTGAGCGGAAGGGGCATTCTTGAGCCCCCCACCTCACCCTTGAGGGGCCGCTTCCGCAACCGGAGGCGGCCCCTCAGCCGTATGCGGCTAGGCTCAACGCCATGTCTCGAATCGACGGCCGCACCCCCGAACAACTGCGCCCCATCACCATCCAGCGCGGCTGGAGCAAGCACGCCGAGGGCTCCGTCCTCGTCTCCTTCGGCGACACCAAGGTGTTCTGCACCGCCTCCGTCACCGAGGGCGTCCCGCGCTGGCGCAAGGGCAGCGGAGAGGGCTGGGTCACCGCCGAGTACTCCATGCTTCCCCGCGCCACGAACACCCGCGGAGACCGCGAGTCGGTCCGCGGCAAGATCGGCGGCCGTACACACGAGATCTCCCGCCTCATCGGCCGCTCCCTGCGCGCCGTCATCGACTACAAGGCGCTCGGCGAGAACACCATCGTCCTCGACTGCGACGTCCTCCAGGCCGACGGCGGCACGCGTACGGCGGCCATCACCGGCGCGTACGTGGCGCTGGCCGACGCGATCACCTGGGCGCAGGGCAAGAAGCTGGTCAAGCCCGGCCGCAAGCCCCTGACCGGCACCGTCTCCGCCGTCTCGGTCGGCATCGTCGGCGGGATCCCCCTCCTGGACCTCTGCTACGAGGAGGACGTGAAGGCCGACACCGACATGAACGTCGTCTGCACCGGCGACGGACGCTTCGTCGAGGTCCAGGGCACCGCGGAGGCCGAGCCCTTCGACCGCAAGGAGCTGAACGCCCTGCTCGACCTCGCCGTCGCCGGCTGCGACGAGCTCGCGGCGATCCAGCGGGCGACCCTCGAGGCAACCGCGGAATAACCCTTCGCGTTCTTAGGGGTACGGGCGTACGGTCCAGCCGTGCGCCCCCGTCGGCCCTCGCACGGGCCGAGCCGACCGCGCCACGGGGTCGACCACATGTTTGTCCACGGGGAGGGACCGTTCCATGGCCGCGCGCCACCGACGCCGCACTGCCGCATTCGCCGTCGCCGCCGTACTCGTCGCCCTGCCGGCGGCCGTGGGCTGCGACGCCGTCAACAAGGCCCTGGACTGTGTCCAGACCGCCGACTCCATCGCCGACAGCGTCACCAACCTCCAGCAGGCCGTGGAGAACGCGGCGAACGATCCGACGCAGACCGACGAGTCCCTCAACGCGATCGAGAACAACCTCGACAAGATCGGCGACAAGACGGACAACGCCGACGTCAACAAGGCGGTCGACGACCTGAACAAGGCCGTCGGCAACGTCCGTACGGCCATCAAGAACGGCGACAACACCCCCGACGTCAGCCCGGTCACCGACGCGGCCGGAGAACTGACCAAGGTCTGCACGCCGTAACGACCACCGGGCGGACCCGGGAAAGGGGCTCGGCGATACTGATGGCCATGACCCGCCTGATCCTCGCCACCCGCAACGCCGGAAAGATCACCGAGCTGAAGGTGATCCTCGCCGACGCAGGTATCACCCACGACCTCGTCGGCGCGGACGCCTATCCGGACATCCCCGACGTCAAGGAAACCGGCGTCACCTTCGCCGAGAACGCCCTCCTCAAGGCGCACGCCCTGGCCCAGGCCACCGGCCTGCCCGCCGTCGCCGACGACTCCGGCCTCTGCGTGGACGTCCTCAACGGCGCCCCCGGCATCTTCTCCGCCCGCTGGGCGGGACGGCACGGGGACGACCGCGCGAACCTGGACCTTCTCCTTGCCCAGCTCTCGGACATCTCCGAGGAACACCGGGGCGCCCACTTCGCCTGCGCGGCGGCGCTCGCCCTGCCGGACGGCACGGAGCGCGTCGTCGAGGGCCAACTGAGGGGCACCCTGCGCCACACCCCCACCGGCACCAACGGCTTCGGCTACGACCCGATCCTCCAGCCGGAGGGGGAGAAGCGGACGTGCGCGGAGCTCTCCGCCGAGGAGAAGAACGCGATCAGCCACCGCGGGAAGGCGTTCCGGGGGCTGGTGCCGGTGGTTCGGGAGTTGTTGGGCTGAGACACGGAGAGGGGCCGCCTCGCCGGACGGCCCCTCTGTGTGTGCGGCCGATGGGATTCGAACCCACATGGGCGCAAGGCCCAGAGGCACCTAAAACCTCCGCTTATACCATTCAGCAACGGCCGCGTGCGAACCCATGCTACCGGTGACGCGGTGCCCGTCTACGTACGACGTCGTTTTCCGCCCCTGCACCACGTACTGGTGATCGCGTGACAGTTGGGGCACAGCAGCCGCAGGTTCTCGCGCCGGTCGTCGCTCCAGTCGCCGTTGATGTGGTCGATCTCCAGCGTCATCGGCTCGCCGAGCCACTCAGGGCCGGTCCCGCACTCGGCGCATTCTTCGGGTACGCCAATTTCGCGAAGCGCTCGGCGAAGCAGCGCCGTCCGCGTGCGACGGTTGCCGCTGTGTTTGACGAGCAAGTCCTCCGGTCGCTTCAGAGGTGTCGGGCCGGGTTTCCCGCGCTGATGAGCCTGCCCCAGGAAGTGAGAGGTGTCGATGCCGTATGCGGTGGTCAACTGCGGAAGCAGCGCGCGCAGCCGTGAGTTGTCCGGGCGTTGCAGTAACCGGAGAACGCCTGCGATGGAAATGGACTCGGTGACTGCTTGGCGCAACTCACTCTCACTCGGCAGGTCCTGCGGCCCACGTCGGCCATTGCGGGGGAAGTGAGAGGTGTCGATCCCGAAGTGCTCGAAGCGTTTGTAAAGGTGTCGACGGAGCTTGTCGTACGGCCGGGTGCCGAAGAAGGCGATGACCTCGTCGATGTCGGAGCACTGCCCGGCTGCCTGAATCAATCGCTCGCGGGTGTACTGCACGGCGCTGCTCATGAGGTGCCACTCTGCACACGTCCTTTGCCACGACCTCGGTAACTGTCCGTCGTCGAGTGGCAGTTGGGGCAGAGGAATCGAAGGTTCCCGATGCGGTTGTCACGCCAGTTGCCGTCGATGTGGTCGACCTCCAGGGGCAGTGGGTGCCCACGCCAGACCGGTTCCGTACCGCAGCGCGCGCAACGCTCAGGTACTCCCAGGGCTGTCAATGCCCATTTGAGGCGGTCGCTGGGGATGCGCCGGGCGGGAGTGGCCGTCTGTACTGCGAGCAAGGCCTCCGGGGTCCGCGTACGTCTGGTCTGGCCTCGCCGGGACGGTGCCTGGAAGTGCGAGGTGTCGATGTCATACGCCTTGATCCGGCGGCTGATATGCGTGTGGTAGCCGCCGACCACCTCAAGTCCGAGTCGGCGGAGCACCTCGCACATGTTCGTCGAGGCTGTAACCGCCGCCTGAAGGACCTCTTTCGTCCACCGCACGCCTTCGCGCTCGAAGTGTGAGATGTCGACCCCCAGCTTCTTCATGCGCTCGTACACGTATCGCCGCGTCGAACTCTTCGGGTCCACCTCCAGTTTCATCAGCGCCTCCGACAACGTCCGCGACGAACTGGCCGCCGCCTCCAGGCGCTCCCTTGTGTACGGGCTGACCGGCATGGTTCCCCTCCGTTCCGGCCGCATGTTCGTGGCCTCGTACGGAGTAACGAACCGTTTATCGGATGGTCACGTCCGGCATTTGGTATTCTGCTGATCAGTAGTCAGGCCTTTCGGATTCGGACATGACGTCCGCCCGGGAGGCTTTTTTCATGCCCGGGATCCGAAATCTTTGGAGGGGGACCATGTCCGACACGACCGTGCGCCTCGCCCACGCCGCCGACCGCCCCGTACTCGACCGTCTCTGGGCGCTGTTCCAGCACGACCTGTCCGAGTTCCGGGGCGTGTTGCCCCATCCGGACGGGTCGTTCCGCAGTGAGCGGCTGGAGGCGGCATTCGCGGACGGCGACCGGGCGCCGTATCTGGTGACGAGCGGTGAACACCCTGTTGGGTTCGCCTTCGTACGGGGGCTGGACGGTCCGACCCGCGTGCTCAACAGCTTCTTCGTGGTGCGGGGGGCGCGTCGGACGGGGATCGGGCTGCGGACCGTCCGTGAGGTCGTCGCCCGGCATCCGGGACCGTGGGAGGTCGCCTTTCAGGACAACAACCCGGTCGCTGTGCGCTTCTGGCGCCGCGTCGCAGCCGACATCGCGGGCGACGCCTGGACGGAGGAGCGCAGGGCGGTGCCGGGGCGACCGGACGTGGCTCCCGACGTGTGGATCTCGTTCTGACGCGGGTGGAGCCGGTGCTTCAGTGCCCCGACGTCACCTTCAGGCCCACCACGGCCACCAGGAGCAGGCAGACGAAGAAGATGCGGGCGGCCGTCGCCGGTTCGCCGAGGACGAGCATGCCCAGTACCGCCGCGCCGGCCGCGCCGATGCCGACCCAGACGCCGTAGGCGGTGCCGATGGGGAGGGACTTGGCGGCGTAGGAGAGCAGGACCATGCTCGCGATGATGCCCGCGCCGGTGAGGACGCTGGGGACGAGGCGGGTGAAGCCGTCGGTGTACTTCATGCCGATCGACCAGCCGACTTCGAGCAGACCGGCGACGAGCAGCAGGATCCAGGCCATGAGAGGCACCTCCGTGAGTGATCAACAGGGGTGCGTCGTCTTTGCCTGGGAGCTCTTTCGCTCTCCGCCCGGTACGGCGCGTCTCGTCGGGGTCCTTCCAACGCCTTCCACGGTAGCAAAGCACAGGCAAAAGGGGCTGGTGACCATGGTCACCAGCCCCGTCAGGTCGGCTACGCCCTACAAATACAAGCCGGTCGAGTCCTCGGAGCCCTCGAAGCGGTCCGCCGCCACGGCGTGCAGATCGCGCTCGCGCATCAGCACGTACGCGATTCCCCGCACCTCGACCTCGGCGCGGTCCTCGGGGTCGTAGAGGACACGGTCGCCGGGTTCCACCGTCCGTACGTTCTGCCCGACCGCGACGACCTCGGCCCAGGCGAGGCGCCGCCCGACGGCCGCCGTCGCGGGGATCAGGATGCCGCCGCCGGAACGCCGCTCGCCCTCGGCGGCGTCCTGCCGCACCAGCACGCGGTCGTGCAGCATCCGGATGGGCAACTTGTCGTGGTGGGGGGTCTGCTTGTCCCGATTGGCGCTCACGTCCAGAACCTACCTGCCTTTGAGCCGTCCGTACGCAGCCGGGTCGCGCCCGGCCGGGTCGAGTCGAGCCGATCGAGTCGGGGTCGAGCCGAGTCGAGCCGGGTTCGAGCCGAGTCGAGCCGATCGAGCCGTTCTCAGCGCTTGCGGCGCCGTGAGCCCACGACGAGCAGGCCCACGACCCCGACCGCGACGAGCGCGAGGGGCACGATGCGCTCCAGGCGCGGCGCGCCGTCCTCGGTGACGAGCTGGCCCTTCGCATCGCCGACGACCCGGTTGACGCCGACGTAGGCGCGGCCGAGCGTGTGGTCGATCTGGGAGGCGACCTTGGCCTTGGCGTCCCCGACGATCGTCTTCGGGTGGACCCGCACGCCGATCTCGTCGAGCGTCTCGGCGAGTGTTTCGCGGCGGCGCTTGATGTCCGCCTCGATCTGCGCCGGAGTCCTGGTATCCGACGTTCTCGACGTATCCGACACCGCGCTGCCTCCGTGGTCGTGTTCCGATCTTTGTCTCTGTGCCGCCGACAGTCTGTCAGCTCGGGCCGCCGCTCACCCCTCGGCACCCCCATTACGCTCGTTCCCGTAGTTCCGTAAGCATTCACCCCGGCCACGTGAGGTACCGATGAGCGAGCGACTCCAGCCCGGCGACACCGCCCCCGCCTTCACCCTGCCCGACGCCGACGGCAACGAGGTCTCCCTCGCCGACCACAAGGGCCGCAAGGTCATCGTCTACTTCTACCCGGCCGCCCTGACCCCCGGCTGCACGAAGCAGGCCTGCGACTTCACGGACAACCTCGACCTGCTGGCCGGTGCCGGGTACGACGTCATCGGCGTCTCCCCGGACAAGCCCGAGAAGCTCGCCAAGTTCCGCGAGAAGGAGTCCCTGAAGGTCACCCTGGTCGGCGACCCCGACAAGACCGTCCTGGAGGCGTACGGCGCCTTCGGCGAGAAGAAGCTGTACGGCAAGACGGTCGTCGGCGTCATCCGCTCCACGGTGATCGTGGACGAGGAGGGCAAGGTCGAGCGGGCGCTGTACAACGTCAAGGCGACCGGCCACGTGGCGAAGATCATCAAGGATCTGGGGATCTGAGTCCCCGCGGGTCACTGTTTTCGTGACGTCAGTCCGCTCAGTGGCCCCGCTCCCGCGGTCGTCCCCGCCGTACCGCCGCCGTCCGTGGTCCCGCCCGACGGGGCCGCGGTGTCGCCACCGGTGGTGGTGCCCGCGTCCGTCGTGCCGCCGTCGGTCGTCCCGTCGGTCGTGCCGCCCCCGGTGGTCGTGCCGCCGTCGGTCTGGCCCTGCGTCTGCCCTTGGGTCTGGCCCTCCGTCTGGCCCTGGGTCTGGCCGTCGGTCTGCCCCTGGGTCTGGCCCTGCGTCTGATCCGAGGGCGGGCTCTGGGAGGCCGTCCCGCCGGTGGTCTGGCCCCCGTTGTCCTGGTCACCGGTGCCGGGGGTCTGGTCGGTGGGGCCGGTGCTCGGGAGCTGCTGCTCCTCGGCGCCCGGCTGGAGCCGCAGGTCGAAGTCCTTCGCGCTGCTGCCCTTGAGCGCGGCCTTCGTGTACTGCGCCCAGATCTGCGCCGGGTAGCCGCCGCCGTTGATACGGGCCTGGCCGAGGGCGCCGTAGAGGGACTCGTGGGTGCCGGTGTCGGGGTCCTGGCCCATGACGGAGACGACGGTGGCGAGGTCGGGGGTGTAGCCCGCGAACCAGGCCGCCTGGTCCTCCTCCGCGGTGCCGGTCTTGCCCGCGGCGGGCCGGCCGGCGGCCAGCGCGGCGGTACCGGTACCGCCCTCGACGACGCTCTGCAGGATGGACGTGGTGGTGTCGGCGGCCTCCCGGCTCACCGCCTGCTTGGTGTCCTGCTTGGGCAGGCTCACGGCCGACGTGCCGTCCTTGGTGACCTTCTCGACGAGCGTGTACGTGCCGTGCTTGCCGTGGTTGGCGAGTGTCGCGTACGCCTCCGCCATGTCGAGGACGCTGGCCGTGGACGGGCCGAGCGCGATGGACGGGGTGGCGGTCAGGTCGGGGGTGGTGGAGGGGACGCCGAGGGCGACAGCGGTCTGCTTGACCTTGCTCGGGCCGACGTCCACGGCCATCTGCGCGTACACGGCGTTCACCGACTTGTCGGTGGCGGTGCGAACCGTGATGGGCCCGTACGAGCGGTTGTCCTCGTTCTCGGGCGCGTACGAGCCGCCGCTCCAGCCCTGCACGGGGCGCTTGTTGGTGCCGTCGTAGACCGTGTTCGGGGTGATCGTGCGGCCGTCCTGCGTCTGCGAGCCGTTCTCCACGGCCGAGGTGAACACGAGCGGCTTGAAGGTGGAGCCGACCTGGTAGTCACGGCGTGTCGCGTTGTTGACGTACTGCTTGGTGTAGTCGATGCCGCCGTACATCGCGACGACCTTGCCGGTGGCCGGGTCGATGGAGACGCCGCCGGCGCGGACGTACCGGTCGACCTTGCGGTTCTTCTTGTCGAGGTTCGACATCACCTGGTCGTCGACGGCCTTCACGAAGGCGTTCTGCCGGGACTTCTGGAGCGTGGTCGTGATGCGGTAGCCGCCGGTGGTCAGGGTGTCCTCGTCGATGATCTTGTTCGAGACGAGGTAG
The DNA here is from genome assembly GCF_019091445.1 of Streptomyces sp. GbtcB7. NCBI lineage: Bacteria > Bacillati > Actinomycetota > Actinomycetes > Kitasatosporales > Streptomycetaceae > Streptomyces > Streptomyces sp. GbtcB7. Next base: position 386,493 of record NZ_JAGXJM010000004.1, on the reverse strand, counting down.
TCCTTGACCGCCTGTACCAGGTAGCCGCGCTGGCCCGACATGGCGGCGGCGACCACTTCCTGCTTGGGCTGCGGGAACGTGACCTTGGCCCGGTCCGCCTGGGTCAGCCAGTTCTTCTTGACCATGCCGTCGAGGACGTAGTTCCAGCGGGCGACGGCCGCGGACTTGTTCTCGGGGTGCGCGACCACGTCGTACTCGCTCGGCGCGTTCAGGAGCGCGGCGAGGTAGGCACCCTGACCGACCGTCAGGTTCTTGGCGTCGACGCCGTAGTACGCCTGGGCGGCGGCCTGGATGCCGTACGCGTTGCGGCCGTAGTAGCTGGTGTTGAGGTAGCCCTCGAGGATGTCGTCCTTGCTCTTCTGGCGGTCGAGCTTGATGGAGATGAAGAACTCCTTCACCTTCCGCGTGGCGGTCTGCTCCTGGCCCAGGTAGTAGTTCTTCACGTACTGCTGGGTGATCGTCGAACCGGACTGCTTGCCCTTGCCGGTGGCGGTGTTCCAGCCGGCGCGGATCATCGCCTTGGGGTCGACGGCCGACTCGGTGTAGAAGTCGCGGTCCTCGGCGGCGAGTGCCGCGTGCTGGGCGTCCTTCGAGATCTCCGCGAGCGCCACGTTCTCGCGGTTGACCTCGCCGTCGCGGGCGAGCTGGCTGCCGTCCGCGTACAGGTAGACGTTGCTCTGCTTGGTCGCGGCGGCGTTCGCGGGCGGGATCTTGACCAGGTAGTAGCCGAGTGCGAACAGGCCGATCACGAGCAGTATCGCGCCGAGGAACGTGCCGAGCACCATCCGCCAGGTCGGGATGAGCCGCCCCCAGCCCGTCCGCTTCCGCCTGGGCTTCTTCCCCGGCTTGCCCGGCGCGTCCGTCCCACCCGGATCGCCCGGTGTGCCGTCGCTGCCCGGCCCGCCCGGTGCCGTTTGGGGCACCGGTTCCGGTTCCCTCGGGGCCCAGCCCTGGCTGCTCTGCTGCGGCTGCGGCTTGTCACTCATCTGTTCGCCGGACTCCTGTTTCGCATCGTACGTTCCCGTACGCCCTCATACGCCTGGTGCGCCCCCTGATGAAGACTGTCGCACCAAGCGTTCCGTTCCCGGATCCCGGCACGTGTCGCGCCTGAAAATGCCTGGCAGGCGAAGCCGGGCGGGGCTAGGCTCCTGCGCTTCGGCCACAACGGCCCTTTTGGCGCAAGGAGGACATCCTCGTGGGGACAGGGCGGTTGTACACGGCCGTCGCGGTGGGCGGGTTCCGGCGCTACGCCACTTATCGGACGGCGACGGCGGCGGGGGTGTTCACCAACACCGTCTTCGGGCTGATCCTGGCGTACGTCTTCATGGCCCTGTGGGACGAGAAACCGCACCTCGGCGGCTATGACCAGGCCCAGGCGCTCACCTATGTGTGGCTCTCCCAGGCGCTGCTCATGGCGATGGCGACGATGGGCGGCGGCTTCGAGGACGAGTTGATCGAGCGCATCCGTACGGGTGACATCGCGATCGACCTGTACCGGCCCGTCGACCTCCAGCTGTGGTGGCTGTCCCAGGACGCGGGGCGGGCCATGTTCCATCTGCTGGGGCGCGGAGCGGTGCCCCTCGCGTTCGGCGCGCTCTTCTTCGAACTGGCGCTCCCCGCCGACCCGTTGACCTGGATCGCGTTCCTGATCGCGGTCGCGCTCGGAACAGTTGTCAGCTTCTCGCTCCGCTACCTGGTGGCCCTGTCCGCGTTCTGGCTGCTCGACGGGGCGGGCGTGGCGCAGATGTCCATGATCGCGGGTGTCTTCTGCTCGGGGATGCTGCTGCCGCTGAACGTCTTCCCGGGCGCGCTGGGCGAGGTCGTACGCGCCCTGCCCTGGTCGTCCCTGGTCCAGGGCCCCGCGGACGTCCTGCTCGGCACCGCGGACCCCCTCGGCATGTACGCCTTCCAGGCGTCCTGGGCGCTGGGGCTCCTGACCCTGGGCCGACTGATCCAGTCAGTGGCGACACGGAGGGTGGTGGTGCAGGGTGGCTGACTCGGCGGAGGTATCGGAAGCCGCACGGGGCTCCGGGGACTCGGTCACCTCACGGGGCTCCGGGGACTCGGTCACCTCCGGGGAGCGGGCGGCCTCGGCGGTGCTGGGTGCGCCGCAGGGGACGTATGCCCGAGTGCGGGACGGATTCCGCGCCTACCGGATGATCGCCGGGATGTGGATCCGCTCCACCATGGCCTACCGCGCCTCCTTCGTGATGACCACCTTCGGGAACTTCGCGGCGACCGCCCTCGACTTCGTGGCCGTCCTGCTGATGTTCTCGCGGGTCGACCGGATCGGCGGCTACAGCCTGCCCGAGGTCGCCTTCCTGTACGGCGTCTCGGCCACCTCCTTCGGGATCACGGACCTGGTGGTCGGCTCGATGGACCGGCTCGGGCGCCGGGTGCGCGACGGCACCCTCGACACCCTCCTCGTACGCCCCGTCCCCGTACTCGCCCAGGTCGCCGCCGACCGCTTCGCGCTGCGCCGCCTCGGCCGGGTCACCCAGGGGCTGCTGGTCCTCGCGTACGCGATCGCCGTGCTCGACATCGACTGGACGCCGCTCAGACTGCTCATGGTCCCGCTGATGCTGCTCTGCGGCGCCGCCATCTTCGCGGCCGTGTTCGTAGCGGGCGGAGCCTTCCAGTTCATCGCGCAGGACGCCTCCGAGGTGCAGAACTCCTTCACGTACGGCGGCACCACGCTCCTGCAGTACCCGCCGACCGTCTTCGCCAAGGACCTGGTGCGCGGGGTCACCTTCGTGCTCCCGCTGGCCTTCGTTAACTGGCTGCCCGGGCTGTACGTGCTGGGCCGGCCCTATCCGCTCGACCTGCCGACCTGGATCGCCTTCACCCCGCCCCTGATCGCGGCGGGCTGCTGCGCGCTGGCGGGGGTCGCCTGGCGGGCGGGACTTCGTTCGTATCGCAGCACGGGGAGTTGAACCGACGTGGAAACAGGCCTGATGACGGACCCGGTCAGGGATCCGGTGGGCGACTTCATCGAACTCGACGGCGTCGAGAAGGTCTTCGACGTCCGCAAGAAGACCGGCTTCCTGCGCAGCGAACGGCGCCAGGTACGTGCCGTGGACTCCCTCTCCTTCACCGTGGCGCGCGGTGAGATGGTCGGCTACATCGGCCCGAACGGCGCGGGCAAGTCGACCACCATCAAGATGCTCACCGGCATCCTCACGCCGAGCGCCGGCCGGCTCCGGGTGGCGGGCATCGACCCCTCCCGCGAGCGGACCCGGCTCGCACAGCGCATCGGGGTCGTCTTCGGGCAGCGTACGACCCTGTGGTGGGACCTTCCGCTGATCGACTCCTACCGGCTGATGCACCGCATGTACCGGATCCCGGACGCCCGTTACCGCGAGAACCTCGACCGCTGCGTCGAACTCCTCGACCTGGAAGCCCTGTTGGACGTGCCGGTGCGCCAGCTCTCGCTGGGGCAGCGGATGCGCGGCGACATCGGGGCGGCGCTGCTGCACGACCCCGAGGTCCTCTACCTCGACGAACCCACCATCGGCCTCGATGTGATCAGCAAGGCCAAGGTCCGTTCCTTCCTGCGGGACCTGAACGCCGAGCGTGGTACGACGGTGCTGCTGACCACGCACGACCTCACCGACATCGAGCAGTTGTGCCGGCGGGTGATGGTCATCGACCACGGGCGGCTGATGTACGACGGTCCGCTGACCGGGCTGCACGAGGTGGGGGAGAGCGAGCGGACCCTCGTGGTCGACCTGGAGCGGGAGCTCCCGCCGATCGAGGTGGACTCGGCGCGGGTGGTGAAGGTGGAGGGGCCCCGGCAGTGGCTCGCCTTCCCCGCGGCGGCGTCGGCGGCGGAGCTGGTGGCGCGGATCGCGGCCGAGTTCCCCCTGGTGGACCTCTCGGTGCGGGAGCCGGACATCGAGGCGGTCATCAGCCGCATGTACGCGGAGAAGGCTCTCTCGTAGGCTGAGTCCCATGACCGAGGATGCGCCTTCCAGGGGAAGCGACGACCAGCGACCGACGCCGCCGGACCCCGGATCCCCGAGCGCGGAGCTGCGGGCCTCCGACGCCGATCGTGAACGAGTCGCCGAACAGCTGCGGGACGCTCTCGCGGAGGGCCGCCTCGACATGGAGGAGTTCGAGGAGCGGCTGGAAGCGGCGTTCAAGGCACGGACGTACAGGGAACTGGCGCCGCTCACCCGCGATCTGCCGGGCGCGCACGCCGCGGCCCCGATCTCCATGGTCAAGCAGCCCGAGGAGAGCGGGAGTTGGGCGGGGCGGATCGTCGGCGGCGAGGGCTCGTCCTCGTGGGGTGTCGCGATCCTGTCGGGCTTCGAGCGCAAGGGCCGCTGGACGGTCCCCAAGCGCTTCAACTCCTTCGCCTTCATGGGCGGCGGTGAGATCGACCTGCGCGAGGCGAACTTCGCGGACCGCGAGGTCGTCGTCAACGTCGTCGCCGTCATGGGCGGCGTGAACGTCATCGTGCCGCCCGGCGTCGAGGTCGTCGTCCGCGGCATCGGCATCATGGGCGGCTTCGACCACCGCGAGGAGGGGCGGGCCGGAGACCCGGGCGCCCCGCGCGTGATCGTCACGGGCTTCGCCTTCTGGGGCGGCGTCGGCGTGGAGCGCAAGCTGACCCGTGCCGAGCGGCTGCGCCTGAAGGAGGAGCGCCGCCAGGAGAAGCTGGAGCGCAAGAGCGCCCGCAAGGAACTGGAGGGTTCACGGCGGGACGGCCTCGGCGACATGTTCGACGCCCTGGACGACGCCCACGACCTCATCCGCGAACGCCACGAGGAACGCAGGGAGCGCCAGGAGGAGCGCAGAGAACGGCACCGGGGGCGCAGGGACGAGCGGCATCGGCGGAGGCACGGCGGCTATTAGTCTCCGGCCGAGGTCACAGCTCCGCAGGCGCCGCCCCCTTCAGGTCCCCGATCTCGAACACCTCCGCCATCCGCTTGTACCCCTTGTCACTGGGGTGCAGATGGTCCCCGGAGTCGTAATCGGACCGCAGTCGCCGCGGATCGTAGGGATCCCGCAACGCCTCGTCGAAGTCGACGACGGCGTCGTACACCTTCCCCGCCCGGATCTCCGCGTTGACGGCCCGGCGCACGGCGTCACGCGAGCGCGAGTACCCGCGGTGCCCCCCGAAGGGCATCAGCGTCGCCCCGACGACCCGCAGCCCGCGCGCGTGCGCCCGCCGCACCATCTCCCGCAGCCCGTCGGTGACTGCCACCGGATCGACCTGGCCCTGGTTGCGCAGGATGTCGTTGACGCCGAGGTCGATGACGACGGCCTTGACGTTCGTACGGCCGAGCACGTCGCGTTCGAGACGGTTCAGACCGCTCGGGTTGTCGGCGGGCCGGCCGAGCCCTTCGGCCAGGACCTGGTTGCCGCTGATGCCCTGGTTGACGACGCTGTAGCGAGGTACGTCCCCGGTGCCGGCCGCGGCGCGCAGCCGGTCGGCGAGGACGTCCGTCCAGCGGTGGTTGGCGCCCTCCGTGGAGGTGATGCCGTCGGTGATCGAGTCGCCCAGGGCGACGACGGTGCCGACGGATTCGTCGCTCAGTACGTCGAGCGCGGTGAGGTAGCGCCAGTGCGGGGTCTGCTCGGTGTACGCGGTGGCGGTCACGTCCTCGGTGCGGTCGCCCTGGGCGGCGTAGGAGATCTGCCGTGCGTGCGGGTGGTAGGTGACCGGGCCGGACGGAGTCGGGGAGTAGGTGGTCACGAGGACGTCGGAGTCGCGCGGGACGCGCACGCGCACGGCGTCGCTGATGATCTGCTGTCCGGCCGGGACGACCACGGTGGTGCTGCCGGAGAAGGTGAGGCGGCGCATGGTGTCGGCCACCGCCGCCGCGTCGTTCTCGGCCGCGGCGACGGCGATCGAGGCGTGCGTGATGTTCAGCGGCTGCTGTCCGTAGAGGTTGGACAGGGTGATGCGGGCTTCGGTGCCGCCGACGTCCGTGTGCACGACGTTGCGCAGGGAGCGGCCCGTCATGCCGTTCGTCTCGGTGCCGGGCTCGGCTGCGGCGGGGGAGGCCGACCAGGTGCCGACCCAGGTGCCGGCGGAGGCGGGGGCGGCCGAGTCGCGCGGGGCGCGGTTGTCGGCGGTGGCGTTGCGGGTGCCGCCGGTGCCGTCGTCGGCGGCGACACCCACGTATATGGCTCCGGATATGGCCACGATCGTGGCGATGACGGCGGCCAGCAGGGCATAACCGTGACGCTTGGTCATGCGGTGCGTGTCTCCTCGGGCGAGGGGAGCCCGAGGCTCCGAAGTGATGATCACATGATGGGGTACACGGTGGGGAGGAAAACGACGGGACCCCCCTCCCGCGGCCTCGAACGACCCGGAGACGCCCCGGAGGTGCCCCTGAGACGCCCCCGAGATTTCCCGGAGACGGCCCCAGGATTCCCCTGAGTTCCCCCCGTCCGAACAGACGCAGGGAACTCCTGTTCCGTTCCGGGAGTCGGTCAGGAAGGGACAATGTGTACGGAGCCCTCGGACGGCTCGGCGAACGGGTGGAGTGAATGGAACGAACAGAACCGGAAGACGCGGGCGCCGAAGGGCTGTCCGCCCGGCCCGGCGCCCCCGGCAACCGCGCGACGACCGCCGTCGACCAGGCCGAACGCACGACGACCGGCCCCGGCCGGGAGCGGCGCGCGACGACAGCCCCCGGTCCGACGAACCGCGCGATGACCTCGTTCAGCCCCGCCGACGAGGAGAAGCGTCGCGGTGTCCGCCAGATGAAACTGACGGCCACCGGCCTGCTGCTCTTCGTCGCCTTCGTGTACGTCCTCGCGAAGTGGGCGTCCCACGAGGGCGCCGGAGCCTGGGCCGGTTATGTCGCGGCGGCCGCCGAGGCCGGCATGGTCGGCGCGCTCGCCGACTGGTTCGCGGTCACGGCCCTCTTCCGCCACCCGCTCGGCCTGCCCATCCCGCACACCGCGATCATCCCCACCAAGAAGGACCAGCTGGGCGTCTCGCTCGGCGAGTTCGTCGGCGAGAACTTCCTCTCCTCCGACGTCGTACGACAGCGCCTGCGCGCCGTCGGCATCGGCAGCCGTCTCGGTGCCTGGCTCGCCGAACCGGACCACGCCGACCGGGTCACCGCCGAGCTCGCCGCCGCGCTCAGAGGCGCCCTGACCGTGCTGCGCGACTCCGACGTGCAGGCGGTGGTCGGAGAGGCGATCACCCGCCGTGCCGACGCCCAGGAGATCGCGCCCGGCATAGGGAAGATGCTGGAGAAGATCGTCGCGGACGGCGGCCACAAGCGGGTCGTGGACCTGGTCTGCCTCCGCGCCCACGACTGGCTGGTGCTCCACGACGAGCAGGTCATGGACGCGATCCAGGGCGGCGCGCCCGGCTGGACCCCGCGCTTCGTCGACAAGAAGGTCGGCGAGCGGGTCTACAAGGAGCTGCTCCGCTTCGTCACCGAGATGCGCGACGCCCCCTCCCACCCGGCCCGCGGCGCCCTCGACCGCTTCCTCACCGACTTCGCCTCCGACCTCCAGTCCGACACCGACACCCGCGCGCGCGTGGAGCGCCTGAAGGGCGAGGTGCTCGGCCGCGGCGAGGTCCAGGACCTGATCGCCTCCGCCTGGACGGCCGTACGGTCCATGATCGTGTCCGCCGCCGAGGACGAGCGCAGTGAGCTGCGGCTGCGCGTGCGGGCCTCCCTGCTCTCGCTGGGCGCCCGCATGGCCACCGATCCCAAGCTCCAGGCCAAGGTCGACCGGTGGGTCGAGGGCGCGGCGGTGTACGTGGTGACGACGTACCGGACCGAGATCACCTCCCTCATCACCGACACGGTGGCCGGTTGGGACGCCGAGCACACCACCAGGAAGATCGAGGCCCACATCGGCCGTGACCTGCAGTTCATCCGGATCAACGGCACGGTGGTGGGCTCGTTGGCCGGGTTGCTGATCTATACGGTGTCGCGGATCGTGGGGGCGTAGATCCCTCTCGGGAGGGTGTGACCGCACTCGGGCGGGCGTAGGCCGTGCTCCGGAGGGAACCCGGGCAGGCGTCGCTCGACGAGGAGGGAGCCTCATGTCCACCGTTGAGGAGAAGGGCCGGGGGGAAGGCCGGGATCAAGCCGGGGGCCTGGTCACCACCGCCGTTCCCGCCCGTCTCGACCGCCTCCCGTGGTCACGCTGGCACTGGACCGTGGTGATCGGCCTCGGCACCGTGTGGATCCTCGACGGCCTGGAAGTCACGATCGTCGGCAACATCGCCGGACGCCTCTCCGAGCCCGGCAGCGGCCTGCCGATCACCTCCGCGCAGGTCACCGGCACCGCGGCCGCCCTCTATGTCGCCGGCGCGTGCGTGGGGGCGCTGTTCTTCGGCCGCCTCACCGACCGCTTCGGCCGCAGGAAACTGTTCATGGTCACCCTGGCGGTGTATCTGGGGGCCACGGCCCTGACCGCCGTCTCCTTCGAGCCCTGGTGGTTCTTCACCTTCCGTTTCCTCACGGGCTTCGGCATCGGCGGCGAGTACGCGGCCATCAACTCCGCGATCGACGAGCTGATCCCCTCCCAGTACCGCGGCCGGGTCGACCTGATCATCAACGGCAGCTTCTGGCTGGGCGCGATCGGCGGCTCCCTGTTGTCGATCGTCGCGCTGGACACCGCCCTCTTCCCGGCGAACATCGGCTGGCGGCTGACCTTCGCCCTCGGCGTGGTCCTCGGCCTGGTCATCCTCCTCGTACGCCGCAATGTCCCGGAGAGCCCACGGTGGCTGCTGATCCACGGCAGGCAGGAGGAGGCCGAGCAACTGGTGGCGTCGGTGGAGGAACGGGTCCGCGCCGACCTCGGCGGCCGCGAACTGCCGCCCCCCGCCGGGGAGATCACCATCCACCAGCGCAAGACCATCGGCTTCCTCACCATCGCCCGCACGGTCCTCGCGACCTACCGCAAACGCGCCGCGCTCGGCCTCTCCCTCTTCATCGGCCAGGCGTTCCTCTACAACGCGATCACCTTCGGCTTCGGCGCGATCCTGACCAAGTTCTACGACATTCCGGTGGGCTCCACCGGCTACTACTTCGCCGTGATCGCGCTCGGCAACTTCCTCGGCCCGCTGCTGCTCGGCACGCTCTTCGACACGGTCGGCCGCCGCCGGATGATCTCGTCGACGTACCTGCTCTCCGGGCTGCTGCTGTTCGGCACCGCCTGGCTGTTCGGCCGGGGCTCGCTGAGCGCGGTGACCCTGACGGCCTGCTGGTGCGTGGCCCTCTTCTTCGCCTCGGCGGGCGCGTCGAGCGCCTACCTCACGGTCTCCGAGATCTTCCCCATGGAGACCCGCGCGATGGCCATCGCCTTCTTCTACGCCATCGGCACGGCGGCCGGCGGCATCAGCGGACCGCTGGTCTTCGCGGACCTCACCCAGTCCGGCGTGGTCGGCGACACCGTGCTGGCCTTCCAGATCGGCGCGGGCCTGATGTGCGCGGCGGGCCTGGTCGCCGCGTTTCTGGCGGTGAACGCCGAACGGCGCTCGCTGGAGGACATCGCGCCCCCGCTGTCGACGGTGGCACCCGCCGACTCTTGAGTACGGGAACCGAGTTCGGGCTGAGTCCGGGAAATGAGTACGGGAACCTGAGTACGCGTACTCTGTCGGGCCGCCGCCCGGGCGGCAACCCTCGTACGTATGACCGAGAAGCTGTTAGGCCCTCTGCGAACGCGCCCCTGGCCGGAACGCTGGCTGACGCGCGTGCTCGGCGCCGCCCTGTCCGGCGCGGCGTACCTCCTCTGCCTCCCCTGGGACCTGCGCAACCGTCCCGGGGCGACCGGGTCGGTCACCGAGGCGACCTCGGTGACCGTCCTCGGCGCCGTCCTCCTCGGCGTGGCCCTGCTGCTCCTGGCCGCCTACCTCGGCCGCCGGGACGCGCTGGCCTGGCCGTTGCTGCTGGTGGCGGGACCACCGGCAGCGCTCATGTACATCTCCTTCCACTCCCACCCGGAGCCCCCGGACGCGGCGGTCTGGCCGCTCACCTGGGCGTTCTTCACGCTGGTGGTCGCGGCGGGGGTGCTGATCGCGACGGCGGTGGCGAGGCGGTACCGGGCGGCGGACTGGGCGAGTTCCTCGGGCTCCGGCGACTCCTGGGACTCGTCGGACGAGGCGCTCAGCCTCGCCCAGTGGTGGTGAACGCCCGGCGGGGGGAGGACTCGCGGACCGTTGAAGTGACGATTCACGGGCCGAGGAAGCGACGATTCACGGACCGTAGAAGTACCGCGAGCCCTTCTCGATGAAGTACGTGGCGTAGATGCGCCCGAGGGCCGGCTTGCCGCGGTACATGCCCACGTACGGGCGGGAGGTGTCGACCACGACGGGCCGTGTCATACAGGCGAACCGGACGCGTTGGCGCTCCTCCGCCCACCGCACGGCGGCCGGGTCGACGCGGTCGCTGACCAGGACGGGGAAGGCGCCGACCCCGTTCTGCAGACCGACGGGCAGGCCGCCCTTGGTGTCCTTGGCGTACTTCGTCACCTGTTCGGTGAAGCCCTCGACGACGGGCACGGTGATCTCCGGAACCGCCGCGGCCACGGTGAACAGATACAGCTTCGTCGCCATCCAGCGCAGCCGGAAGTCCGACCGTCGCCCCACCAGCACGGGCACCCCGGCCCAGTCCTCCCAGCGGGTGGCGCACCCGTCGGCTGTCAGTCGGCCCTCCAGGGTGGCGAGGTAGGCGGCCGGGGCCGAGGGCGTCGACGGATCGTGTGGTCCGTACACCTGTCCATGCATGAGCCGGATCCTAGGGCTAGGCGCCCGTGGTGGACCCCGGTCGGACAATCATCAGGATCGTGACGGTGGCCCAGAGGAGGTTGAAGAGCCCGGTGAACATGGCGAGCCGGGCGGTGTCCCGCGCGCCGACACGGCTCGCTCCGGCGTACGCCGCACCCTGCCCGCCTTCCCCCACGCCTTCCTCTATGGACTCCTCCATGCCCTCCATGCCCTCTATGCCCTCCATGAGCGCGGTCTGCCGGGGCAGGACCAGCGCGGCGAGGACGACGGCGGCCAGGGCCGTCAGCGCGATCGAGACGATCAGCCAGGTGTCGCCGAGCACGCCCATGTTCTTGGCCGTGGCGAACCCGAACACGGGCACGGCGACGCCGACCGTCGCGTACAGACGGCAGATGCGGTGCAGCACCCGCACGGTGGAGAGGGCCTGGGCGTCTCCGGGCTCGGCGAGTGCCTTGCGCGCACTGGGCGGGAACATGCTGGCGGCGACGGTGACGGGTCCGACCGCGACGATCGCGGCGAGGACGTGCACGGCGAGAAGGAACTTGTTCACGGGCTGACGCTAGGGGTGCGCACGATCTTGCAGAAGCGGCACTTCTGCCAGGGTCCAACGGATTCTCGCCACCCACCGCGCCACAAGGAATCGGCGGCCCGAAAGCAGTACTACGAGCACTACGGCACAGTAGGCGCCCTGCGAGGCTACGAGCCCCCCTTGGCCACAATCCGCCGTATGCCTACGCTCTGGCCATGCACACCGTGGCCGTACTGGCGCTCGACCAGGTCATCCCGTTCGACCTCTCCGCCCCGATCGACACCTTCGGCTGGGCCCGGCTGCCGGACGGCCGGGAGCCCTACCGGATCCGGGTCTGCTCGCCGACGGCGGACGAGGAGGTGAGCGCGGGCCCGTTCACGATCCGCGCCCCCTACGGCCTGGAGGCGCTGGCCGAGGCCGACACGATCATCCTGCCCGGCGTCGCCGACCCGGTCGCCCCGCTCCCGCCGGGCGTGACGGAGGCGCTGCGCGCGGCGGCCGCGAACGGCACCCGGATCGCCTCGATCTGCGTGGGCGCCTTCGTCTTCGCCGCCACCGGCCTGCTGGACGGGCTGCGCGCCACCACCCACTGGGTCGCGGCGCAGAACCTGGCGGCCAGATACCCCGCCGTGACCGTCGACCCGAACGTCCTCTACGTCGACAACGGCCAGTTCCTCACCTCGGCGGGCGCGGCCGCCGCCCTCGACATGTGCCTGCACATGATCCGCAACGACCACGGTTCGGCGGTCGCCGCGCACGCGGCCCGGATGTCGGTCATGCCGCTCGAACGGGAGGGCGGCCAGGCCCAGTTCATCATCCACGACCAGCCCCCGGTACCGGCCGGCACCACGATGGAGCCCCTCCTCGCCTGGCTGGAGGAGAACGCGGAGCGCGAGCTGACCCTGGAGGACATCGCCGCCCACGCCGGCATGAGCACCCGTACGCTCAACCGCCGCTTCCGTGACCAGACCGGCACCACACCGCTCCAGTGGCTGCACCGCGCCCGGGTCCGCCGCGCCCAGTACCTCCTGGAGACGACCACGTACCCGGTCGAACGCATCGCGACCCAGGCGGGGTTCGGCTCACCGACGGCGTTCCGGGAGCGGTTCAAGCGGGTGGTGGGAACGAGCCCGTACGCGTACCGCCGGGCATTTCAGGGAACGGGCCCCTCGGTCACGCTCTCGGTCCCGGCCTCGGGCGCGGAGTCCGTCTCCGCCGCCGCGGCCTCATAGGCGCGCAAGGTGTCGATGACCAGCTGCCGCTGATCGGGGGTCAGCGGTTCCAGCGCCTGACGCCAGGCGGTGGCTCCGCGCGCCAACCATGCGGAGATGGAGGGCCGTTGGGCATCGGTGATGCTGACAATGCGTCGCCGGCGATCGGCGGGGTCTTCCCGCCGCTCCAGAATTCCCTTACCGCTCAGCTCGCCGACCATGAGGCTGACGGTGGTCGGCGCGACTTCGAGGCGGGCGGCCAGGTCGTTCACCGTCAGAGGTCCGTCGAAGAGCAGGTACGACAGCAGCGACAGGTGCCGTGGAGCGAGCGCCAGCGACTGGAGCTCCTCGGGCACCGGGATGCGCTTGGCCCGCCCGACCATGCGGGGCATGAGCAGCAGCAGCGCCCTGACCGCGTCGTCGACGCTCGTTGACATCGTCCATCCCTCTAATTAGCTTTGAGGGCAAAGATGCTTTGCTCTCAAAGGGAACCTGGCGTCATGGTACCGATCCACGTGAACGGAGATCACTCATGCCACACCTCACCGTGCAGATCCGCGAGGAGACGCTCGACGGGGACGTCGAAGCGAAGCTCGTCCGGGCGCTGACCGACGCGGTGGCGGCCGTGGTCGGGGAGTGGGCGCGTACGGTCGCGGTCGTGGAACTGTTCGGCGTCCCTGAGCACCGCTGGGGAACCGCGGGTATACCCGGCAAGGCACCCGCACCGCTCGTCACGCTCACCCTGCGCGAAGCGGGCCTGACCCACCCCCAGATCCCCGACGCGCCCGCCCGCTTGATCAGATCCCTGACGGAAGCGGTGACCACGGTCCTCGGCGAGTCCGTACGGGAGCACGTGTCCGTGTTGATCGTGGGTGTTCCAGCCGGACGGTCGGGGGTGGGCGGGGAAGTCGCCTGACCTGGTGCCGACACCGTCGGCTCAGGAAAGGACCGTCGCCGGGCTCGGCGCGAGGGGCGGCCCCGGCGACGACCGTCGTACGTACTCAGGCCCGTACCGTCGCGTACTCGCTCAAGCCCGCCGGTCGGCCACGGCCCACGAGGCGAGGGCCACGGCACCGGCGACGCCGAACACGGAGGGCCAGGCGCCCACCTTCTTGGCCAGCGGGTGGGACCCGGCGAAGGCGGCGACGTACGCGACGGTCAGCGCCCCGGCGGCCTTCCCGCCGGCCTGTCGCCGCCACTGCTGCGCGGCCGTGGCCCCGGCGGCTGCCAGCACCACCCCGCCGAGCTGCCGCTTCTTGGTCCACCGGGCCACGCCGTAGCCGCCGATGAGCCCACCCGCGGCCACCGCCGCGGCCGGTACCTTCGCCATTGCTGCCTCCCGCTCCTGCCTGCGTCTGTCGAACAAACCGAGGCTAACGCGCACGAACGGACGCCCGACGACCGCCCTACCTCCGCCCTGCCTGAGCCCTACCCCCGGGCGACCGTGCGGGGACTGTTGTAGGCGGACACGCTGAGCGCCGGACGGTTCGACGACAGCGCGTGAGCCGGCCAGGACAGGGTGACCGTCCGCGACTCGCCGGGCAGCAGCCAGAGGTAGTTGTCGCTGTACAGCGTCGGCAGGACGCGCTCACCGCTGTGATCGTCCAGCAGCGACAACCGGACCATCGGGGCGAGGGCCGACCCACGGTTCTTGACGACAGCGGTCAGCTCACGTCGAGTACCGGTACCGGTACCGGTACCGGAGTGCGACACGCGGGTGATCGAGGCCGAGAGCCTGACCCGCGGGAGGTCGTTGAGTGCCTTCATCGCGGCAGGGGTCCGATGGCGCCAGTAGGTGTTGGCCGAGAGCGTACGGCCCGTGTGGTCCTCGAGGGTCAGGCGCAGCAGGTGCAGATCGGGCAGGTCGTCGGTCCAGTCCATGGCGAAGGCGGGTGTGGTGGAGGCCGACGCGACATCGACCACGGCTTTCCTGGTCCCGCCGATCCGGCGACCGGCGAGGTCGTGGAGCCGGGCGGTGACGGTCGCGCCCTCGACCTTCCCGCGCGTGTGGTTCACCACGAGGAGCTGCCATTTCAGCGGGTCGGCCTGGACGTGCAGGGGCTCGCAGGCGGTGCGGGCACCGTAGTAGGTGCCGTTGACGTCGAAGTCGTAGTCGTAGGTCTGCCAGACGGTGCTGTGCCAGGCGGGGTGGGACATCCACAGCATGAGGCCGCTGGCGTCGTCCCACAGGTGGGCGTTCCACGCCTCGAACATGCTGCGCGCGTTCTCGTAGTTGACGAACTGCGCCTTGCCGGCGAAGTCGTCGAGGTCCGTCGCGGTGCCCAGACGTGCTTCGATCGCCGCCCGGTACTGCTGCGGAGCCTGATTCCCGTGTTCACTCCAGTCGTGGTAATACCACGCTCCGCCTATCGGCCACTCCTTCTCGTCGCCCACCAGGTTGCGCATGCTCTCGGCGGTGGAGACGACCGGCATGCCGATCTCGGTGTGGAATCCGAAGCTGTTGCTGCCGTAGGTCGACGGGTCGTAGTACTTCTCGGGCTCCACCCAGTTGTAGGGGCCGCCGCCGGTGATGATGCCTCCGGCGGAGTTGTTCTGGTAGAGGATGCCGGGGGCCTGCTGCTCGACGGCGTCGCGCATGCCCTTGTCGATGGCGGCCGGCGGGTCGCCCTCGTTGGCGCCGCACCACACCACCACGCAGGGGTGGACGCGGTAGCGCAGTACGGTGTCGCGCGCGATCGCGTTGAACGCGTCATGGTCCGGCGGATCCATGGCCCAGGCATTGGGGAAGTCGTTCCACACCAGGATGCCGTGTTCGTCGCAACTGGCGTAGAACTCCTCCCGGTTGATGCTGCCGACCCAGTTGCGGATCATCGTGAAGTTCATGTCGCGGTGCATGCGCACCGCCGCGTCCATCCGCTCGGCAGGCATCCGCCGCAGCAGTTCGTCCCAGCCCCAGTTGCCGCCCCGGGCCAGCACCCGAACGCCGTTCACACTGATCTTCAGCGGCACCGGGCTGTTGTCCACGGACTTCACATCCGTCCAGCTGTCACCGTCGGCCGACACCTGGATGACGTACGTCTTCGGATAGGCCTGCTCCCACAGGATGGCCACGCGGTCGAAACTCTGGGCGGAGCCGAGGTCGACCTGGATCCACTGGTGGTCCTCGTACTGCGACGACCACCGGCTGTCGGGGCTGCCGTCGGTCGCGGCGGCGGCCGGATGATCGGACTCCTCCGTGGAGGCCGTGGCCGCCTTGTGCAGTGCCAGGTCGGTGCCCGGACGGGAACTGTCGATCACCGACAGGGACCAGAGGGAGTTGCCCCAACTGGTGTGGCGCACACCACAGTTGATCCGCACGAAGCGGGCGGTATGGGCGGTGAAGTCCTCCACCTGCAGGCTCGCCCGGTCGGTGTTGAACGGCAGCGGTACGGCGGTGTTGTCGACGGACTTCACGTCCGTCCAGGTCGAGTCGTCCGTGGACACCTGGACCACGTACGTCCGGGCGTAGGCCTGTTCCCACACGAGGTCGACGCCGTCGAAGGACTGCTGGGAGCCCAGGTCCACGCGGATCCACTGATCGTCCTGGTAGGCCGAGGACCAGCGGGTGCCGGGATCACCGTCGGTGACGTTGCCGGGGCCGTGGTCGTCGCCGTCCGTCGTGGAGGAGGTGGCGCTCGCGTGCAGGGCGAGGTCGGTGCCCGGTCTGCCGCTGTCGGTCACGGACAGGGTCCACAGGGAGCTGCCCCAGTCGGTGGCCCTGGTCAGGCACCTGACCCGTACATAGCGGGCCTGCTGCCTTCCGACCTCCAGCGACTGGGTGCGGGCGTCGCCGGACGAGGTGAAGGGGAGCGGCACGTCGTACTCGTAGCCGAACTGGCGGATACCGAAGCGGGTGGTGCGCCGGTCGCTCTCCGTCCCGTCGACCGAGGCGGCCAGGGTGAGGTCGTGAAGCGCGGGGCTGCCGAGCCCGTTGGGCCACCACAGTGCGGGGTTGCGCAGCCGCAGCCGGCTGAAGGCGTCCGGGGCGAAGGTGACGTCGACGCTCCGGCCGGCCGGGACGGTGACGGCCTTGGAGACACGTACGTCGCCGAAGGACGCGGAGACGGTCGTGGTGTGCTCGGCCGTATCGGCGTTACGGACCGGGACGGTGAGGGTCAGTTCGGCGACGGAGGTGTCGGGCAGATCCGGCAGAACCGTATCCACCCGGGGGTCGCCGATGACCACGGGCCCCGTGGACCTCAGCCGGACATGGTTCCAGATCCCCGAGACCCGGTCCCGAACGGCGGGCATCCAGTCCCATCCCGAAGCGGCCAGATACGTGGGCGAGTTGAGGTTCATCTGACCCGCGCCCGCGTCCACCCAGGACTCCCCGGCGGGACCCTTGTCCCCCGGGCTGCCGGGGACGGGCATCGGCGTGATCTTCACCGCCAGCGCGTTCTCGCCCTTCTCGGCGATCCACTCCGTCACGTCATGGGCTGAGCGGGCGAACGGGTAGGTGAGCCCTCCCACCTGGTGGCCGTTGAGCCAGATGTCGGCCTGATGGTTGATGCCGTCGAACTCCAGCCAGACCCTGCGGCCATGACCGGTGCGCAGACCGGACGGCAGGTCGAAGTCGCGCTTGTACCACCAGGAATGGCGGGAGAGCGCCTCAGGGATGTGCAGATTGTTCAGACCGGCGACCGGGTCCGGGAGCTTTCCCTGATCGACGAGTGAGGCGAGGACCGTGCCGGGCACGGTCGCGGGCAGCCAGCCGCTGGTGTCCACGGTCGGCTTCGACAGGTCGGGGCCCTCGCCGTCGGCCCAGTCGTCCAGGGTCAGCCGCCAGCCGGACTCCAACGGCACCGTGCCGTCCGCCGCGACGGCCAGCCCGGGAGCCTCGCCGTGGTGGGTCCCCCAGTCGGTCCAACCGGTGACCGCGGGACGCCGCCCGCCAGCCGTGCCGTACACCTCGAAACCGTTCAGCCCGAGCGGGTTGGGACTGGACCGCCGCTGAGCCGTCATCCGCACCCACCGCGCCGTCACGGACCGGGTCAGCGGAATGTCCACCACCCCACCCGTACCGGCGGTCGTGCGGTACACACTCGTCCAGGAGCTGCCGTCCCTGGACGTCTCGACCACGAAGGCGAGCGCGTAACTGGACAGGATCTCCTTGCCAGTGGTGCCGTCCGCCTTGTTGCCGGTGGCGGGGGGCGTGAAGACCGGATCGCTCGCGTCGGCCTCGAAGGTGAGCCGGACCCGCGTCACCTGGCAGTCGGCCTGAAGATCCACCGAGATCCACTGCGGATCGTCCCCCGCCGCCGCGCGCCATCCGCTTCCCCGGACCCCGGGCGAGGCGAGACGGTCGACCACGAACTCGCCCGGAGTCGGCGCGTAGTCCGTCGAGGAGACCTCGACGGGGCGGTAGGCGGCGAGTTCACCGGACGACGCCGCCGCGGTGAGCGCGTCACCGCGCCCGGCGGCCGTGCTCGTCACCGGGAACAGAGCGCTTAGACCGAACCCGCCGAGAAGAGTCGAACCCGTGGTGACCACCGACCGCCGGGAAGGACCGGAAGGATCCCGCGGCGCATGTGACTGACCTGCCATGAACGTGAGTCCCATCAGAAAACAGCGCGGCCGACGAACACGCGGAGGCGCCGGAGCCGTTGGCATGACAACGTTGCCAGAGTGTCTGACAACGTTGCCAAAGGTGGCTCCGCGCCCAAGCTCCTGTCAAGACCTCGCACACGATCACCGTGCTCCGACGGCACGATCACCCTGCCCCAATGCGTTCACCACACGCAGAGCAGCAAGTCGCCCTGCGGCCAAGGGAGTCATGAAGCGGATCGCGGAACCTCCGGTGCGCAGCCCCAAGGCGTGGCCTTCGCTGAAAGCCGTCCGCCGAACCAGCGAACCAGAACGGTTGATCGCTCACTCCCGATAAACGGGTGGCGCATTCCTGTACGTATGCCCGGTGGGACTCGTCCAACTGGCAATCCCCGTATGCGGATCCCGCGTCACCCTCCACCCGGGATGGTGGGTCTTCAGCCGATGATGCCGCCGACACAACGGCTGCAGATTCTCGGGAACCGTCAGCCCACCCGCCTCAGGACGCTCGTGATCGAACGGCTCGACGTGATCGACATCGCAGCGATGCGCAGGCATCCGACAACTGGGAAAGGCGCAGTGCTGGTCGCGGGCAATGACCTGCCGCTCGGCATCAGCCGTGGGCCGATAGGTGGTCGGATCGACCTTCACGAGCAGCCCACTGCCAGGATCAGTAATGAGCCTCCGCCAGATCGTCCCCGGAGCAAAAGCGACCTCACGCGCCTGCCCTGCGGTGATGGGCCCGTACCCCTTCAGCTCGGCAGGCCCGTCCTCGGCCCCCACCAGAACATCAAGCGGCACCGTGACCTGCACGACGGCGGCAGCCCGCCCCCGCACCGGACTCGCACAATCTCCCACCACACCATTCCGGTTGACCACGAGGTCGTACAACGCGTCGGCACGCTTCTGCGCCAGAGTCCGCCCGTCATTGCCGAACGTGGCCGCATGCGCATCGACGGCCTGTCCCATCTCGGCAGCCTGCTCAGCAGGAAGGACGGCGCCGAAGAGAGCCATTCCATCCTCTCGCGGATAAAGGACAGTCTCCCGATCCGTCTTGCGCCGCCGATGCCGCTCCTCGGCCCCGTCCGGATCGGCCTTATGAATCTGCCGACGCAACAAGGCCCGCGCCTGCCCGACGGCCAACTCCGGCATCTTCGCGACTACGACGGCCTCAACCTGCCCAGCCGTCTCCGGCTCGAGAACCGCACACAATTCCGTGACGGCCTCAGCCTGCAGATAGGAGATCTCCCCGCGCTTCAGCAATTCCAGAGTCGCCGGATACCGAGCGCACAGCTGCTGCGCCACGTCGAGCCGCCGCGAAGCGGTGCCGCCGGCCAGCCGCAAGACACAAGCCACTTCATCGCTCGCGGCATCCCACTCCCGCAGCAGCCGAGCATCGAACGCCTCACCGGCCGCGGCAGCATCGGCCCCAGAATCCGCGTTCTCCCCAATCGCCGCCAGCACCTCGACCTGCATCCCCTGAAGCCACGCAAGATGCCGCTCGAACACAGCCAGGGCATCAATCCGCCCCCGCGCCGAAAGCCGCTCACCGGCCAACTCGACCAGCAACCCCAGGGTCTCCACCGAAGGCGCGCACGACCGCAATTCAGCGATCCACTCATCTGCCACCGCAGACGACACATCAACTTCGGACTCCACCACAACAGCCACCGCGCTCACCCCCGTCCCCCATGAGAGCGCCGAACCTCACCCACCCACCAACGGCCCGACCCCTCCATTATCGCTCACGGAGAGTGATATCCCCAGCTCATTGCCGCATTTCATCCGTCAGAATGATCCACCCCGGAACCGGGAACTCCGCCTGTCGCCGGCCAGCCTCCAGCCCAGGCAGCACCCCACGCCTGCCGGTGCCACGCCGAGATCACGAGCACCCTGGTCCACCCCAGACGCGCTCGCGCCCCGCCCACCATCCAGAAGCCGCCAAACCAACCCGGCGTGCGCGGAAGGCCATAGGCGTTCCCCGAGCCACAGATTTCCGGCACCCGGCAACGCGAAGAAACCCCACCCGCGCCTCCCCCTTTCGGGCCGCCCGGCCAAGAGCACTCCGCGGTGGAGGGGTGAGGGTCAAGAGTGGAGCGAAGCGCAATCGGCGCAGCCGACGCCCGAAGGGCGCTCTTGACGCTCATCCCGGAACCGCCACACTCAGCAAAACCGGGCGGCCTTGGGTGCCTTGATGCCAACGTGACGCGAGCGGGCGTGATCGTCGCCGCGGCGACGGATCAGTTAGTCGTTGCTCCAGAACACCAGGGCCTTGGTGATCAGGTCCTTGGCGGCGTCGTCGTAACAGGCGACGCTGCTCAGAGCGTTGAATGCCTTGTCGTGGAGCGCGAGTTCATCCGGCTCGGTGACGTCCACGCCGGTGGAGACGAGTTCGTAGTGAACTCTGGCATCGTCGTACACACTGAAGCCGGGCATAGGGATCACGTTCACCTCGGCAGTGGCGGCCAGGACGCCGAGGGAGAGCGAGGGCAGGTCGATGTCCCTGAGAAGCCGTTCCATCTGCTCGCGCATCACCTCCGGCCCACCGATGTTCGTGTACAGAGCCTGTTCGCCGAGGATCACGTCGTAGTGGTGCTCACCGTGGTACAGCACCTGCTGCCGCTCCATCCGCTTGGCCACCCCTGCCGGCACATCGTCCGGAACCTCGAGGAATTCGACGACCCGGCGGAGGATCACGGTCGCGTAGGCCTCGGTCTGGAGGGTGCCCCAGATCATCGTGGGGACGTACCCCTTGCCATGCCGAGTCTGTTGGTACCAGCGGATCACCTCGTCCTGGATGTCTTCAGTGCCACTGGACAAACGCTGTTGCCACGGGACGGAATGGGTCACCGCCCCTCCCTTCAGCCGATGACAGTGAATCCGGGGCGTTCATACGTGGTGTGGCGCGGTGGTTCGTGAAGCCACCACATCGTCCCCCGACCGCGCAGCGAGGCTCAACAGCGCGATCCGGCCGGTCATCAGGACGTCGTGATTGGCGAAGAGCGCGTCGAGTTCGAAGCGTCGGCGGATGTACGCCGTCCAAGTCGCGGCGAGCAGGTTTCTGTACGACGCGACCGTCCGGGCGCGGCTCGCCTGCGTGAGGATCCAGCGGGCCTGCTCCCCGCCAGAGTTACGCCCACCGAGGTCGCGAGCCAGGCGCCACAGTTCGTCGCCGTCGCCCTGTTCGTCGACGACGGTGACGAGCCCGATGTCACCTAGGCAGCGCTCATCGCTGGACTGGGTGGTGTAGGCGATGGTGAGGCTCTCAAGAGGGAAGACGGTCACGCGGCTGGTCGCGGTCAGCTCGGTCAGGGGCATGGGGGCGAGTCCGTTCTGGCGCGGGGAGAGGCGGACGGGCCGGCCCCAGGGGAAGGCCGACCCGCCCTGTGTGAGGGGTGGGATCGCTGCTCAGCAGCAGGGACCGTCGCCGCAGCAGGCGGGCGGGTTGCAGTCGGCCGCCGTACCCCACAAGCGCTCGTCGACGTCGAATCCCGCCGCTCGGATCTTTCTGACGACGTCCGTCATCAGGCCATGTGTACGGGTCTTGCCGTTCGGCTGGTGATGCAGGAAGTAGCCGAAGTTCCGGTCACACCAGTCGGCGTACCAGTCGGTGTGCAGGATGAGCGTGTGCCAGCCTGGGTCGACCTGCTGGGATGGGGCCATGGCGGCGCCCTCGCCAGTCGTGCCCATCACGTAGACGAGGGTGAGCGCCTGGTCGACGACACGGTCGGCAACGCAACGTTCGAGGCCGTACTCGGCGGCGCAGAACGCGGCGAGCATGTCGTATTCGGTGTCGGTGACTAGTGAGCGTCCGGTGCGGGGCTGGGCGGCTACGGGGGTGGTCATCGCGGCGCCTCCTTCGGGCTCGTGCCGCTCCTGGGCGGGGTCGGGACCAGCGTGTTCACGGAGCCTGTTGGGGTTGTGCAGAGCACGGGTTCACCTCACAGTGGAAGGACCTTCGGGTAGCCCTCTGCCTGAGTCCTGGATGCCTGTCGAGTACTCGGGAGAGGGATCTTGCGACCCGCCGTGCAGCGCGTGCTGGCCACGCTTGGGGGTGCTTCAGCTCGAACGTGGAGCGCGGCGGGAGTCAGCCGGGCCCGTCAGATCGGCGTGCACTCGGCAAGGTGCTGATGACACCTTCGACGGGCACGCCGCAAAGGTTGCGACGGGCACTGCTTGTGCAGGTAGATCGTGATTCCATCGGCGGATGACAAGACCTTGTCGTGTCCGTCGTAGTCCTCGCCGACCCGAATCGTCTGGTCACACTTCCCGCAGATCACAGCGAAGACTCTTCTTCCACACCGCTTTCCAGCCGTGGTAGAGCTGCTGCGCTACAGGGCACATCTGGCCAGGCGAGGCCCTGCATTCACGGCAGGTGAGGCAGTGATCAGCGAGGGCGTTGAAAGCATCGACGACATCGTTGGCTGCTTCCGCACTCATCGGGAGTGCTCCGTTCGCGGGCCGTACTGCGCGTCAACTGCGGTCTGGAGTACCTGACGCAGCTGATATGTCGGCGTGAACGGACGATCGGGAGGAGGCCTCACAACCCAGTGCAGGTCCATTTCCCTGGAGTTGAGGGGCGGGACAACGACGTAGGTGGCGGCCCCGCAGGCGGTCGTCTCACGCACATCCCAGCCGGTCGTCGAGGACGGCTCGGTCAGAAAGTAGTAGATGCGGCTCCACGGATCGCAGATCACTGCTCCCGATGCGTCTCCGAGCAGAGCGAGTGCAGCAGCACCGAGAGCTCGGCCGGTCCGAACGGCGTCGAAGTGGGTGCCGGCCTGGACGTGCCAGAGCGTTCCTTCGGGCGGTAGCCATGGCGGCTGCGCCTTCACGGGGGACTTCACGCTGCCCTCGATGAGGCTGGGCGCGAGCGGGGTTGCTTCAGGCATCCCTGTTCCCATCTGCTGGTTCCAACACGTGGGACAGATGGTGGGGGCCTGCAAGGGTCACAAGTACCCCAGCGAGGGGTAGCCGACAGGCAGCTCAGGTGGCAGCGCACCACTCGGCGAAGTTCGTGAGCGTCTCCGAGTCGGCACGCTTCAGCCGCCGTAGCGTGGCGGCGTCTTCACGGACCCACGGGTGCTCCCGCGTGTGCTGCGGGGCGATCCGGCGGGCGACCTTCAAGGACTCGAAAGCATGGTCTGTGAGACCGGACCACAGTTGGGCTCGGGCCAGTTCGATGTAGAAGCCGGAGCGCCGCTCGGCCGGTAGATCGGCGGGTGGCTTCCAATCACGCGCGACGGTGAGAGCACGGCTGACGTGGTCGTCTCCGAGGCTGACGGCAACGGACACCTCGTGGACGCGGACGGAGTCGGGCCCGAACGCCGTGCCGTGGTAGATGGACTCGGATACTTGGTCTGCGAGGGCTCGAGCTTCGTCGAGGTGGGTTTCCGAGGCCGTGGCGTTACGTGCCCGCCCGGCGATGACCGCAGCCCGCATGTGGAGGGCGCCTCTTGCCGCGATGGCAGGCGCCGTGTTCGGGACGGGCGCCGAGTCGATGGCCTGCTCGAGGGCGCGCAGCCCGGAGGCATGGGCGCGCGCGGCGAAGAAGGTCTCTGTTCGTACGTAGGCGACGGATGCGGTGAGCAGCGGATCGTCTGCGTCGGGGCTAGCCCATCGCATCAGTTCGACCAAGCGCGCGGACAGGTCGTGGGCACCGAACTTGAAAGCGACGGCGTCCGCTGCGCGGTAGGCGGTGACCAATAGCGTGGCCAGCCTGTGCCTCTTGTGGGCAGGGACTTCGTGGTAGGCGCGAGCCAGTTCGGCGAGCAGGTCGGGGAGTTCGCGGACGATGCGCGTGTACTGGGCCGCAAGGCGCCAGCGAGCGGCCTCGGCGACGACAGTTTGAAGTTCATCGAGAGGGCGGGTCGGACCGTCGTCCGGGACGTCGTACGTGGCGATCGCTGCGGAGAGCGCGGGCATCGCTTCGTGAACGCGGGTGTGCACAGGGCCGCGGTCGACGCGCAGACGACTTGGATCGATGCCGAGAGCGGCCGCGAGGGCTTCGAGGGTGGCATCACTGGCGCCGCGCTCGTCTCGCTCGATTTTGCGGATGGTGCCGAGTGCGACGCAGGCGGCGTCGGCGAGTTGCTGCTGGGTCATCTTCGGGCGCATGACGCTGCGGTAGTAGGCGATTCGCTTGCCTACCCCACCGTTGGCGTGTACGGGCATACCGGCTCCAGTTCGAGGCGTCTGCTCCGAACCGTACTCGTGCCGAGACGCAGCGTGTTCACGAATGGTCCCGCCCGTCCTGGCTGGTGGGACCGTTTCGTTGCCTTCAACCCGCGATGATCGTGGTGAGCTGAGTGAGGCTGTCGATTTGCCAGTCGGCCGCCGCTCTCAACTTCGGTTCGTCCGCCCACAGATGGCCCCACGGTCCGCGACGGATGTGCGCCGTCCGGAGCCCGGCCGCCTTCGCCGGGAAGACGTCATTGGCCGGGTGATCACCGACATACACCGTCTCCCCCGGCGCGGCTTGAGCCACTTCCAGCACGCGTTCGAAGAACTCTGCGTGCGGCTTTGCCACGCCCCAGTCCCCAGACGTGACGATGAGATCAACGGGCAGGTCGAGATCGCGCAGCAGTTCGCCCGCGCGGGAGGTCTGGTTTCCGGCGATGATGACGCGGATGCCGAGCTTGCGCAGTCCGGACAGGGCGGGACGGACATCGTCGTACAGATCCGTCTCGTCGAGGAACTCACCCCGGCCGGCTGCCTCACGGGCGTGGTACTCGGCCGCCACGTCGATGCCGGGGCGAGCGAGGCGTACGGCGTCTGCGTTGTCGCGGCCTTGAGCGACCACGGCTCCCACGAGGGCGGAGAGGGTGTGGCGGGGGATGTCGAGCCAGTCCGCCCACGAGTGCCAGTAGCGGTCGTCGCGGGTGATGGTCTCGCCGACATCGAGGACGATGGTCTCAATCACCCCGGGAAGCCTACGGCGTCATGCTCTGGCATAAGGAGACCTGAATGCCCTGTCGGTCATAGGGGCAGATCTTGGGGCCACGAACCCGGGCGCCGATGCTTTCGGCAGAGGTGATCACCACCCAGCCCAGCGAGATCGCCCTCTATCTCAGGGCGCTCGAGCGACTGCACACGATGGCCATCTATGGGGGCCGGCGCACAGGCCTTGATCCTGAAAGCTCTTGAAGTATCGGTGTGGTCCAACAACCGTCGAACGTCTCTGTCCTCAGCGCTCCAACAGCCCCGCACCCACGGCTCGTACGAACGCCTGCCAGGCGTGGCTACCTATGACAACGACCGGAGCATGGGGCTTCTTGGAGTCGCGCACGAGGGTGCTGCCATCGCCAGGGGCGCACTCGACGCATTCGGTGCCGCTACCGCCGCTGTAGGAGGACTTGAACCAGTGGGGCGCCAGCGGTACGGGCATCAGGACTCCTTGATTATACGGTGGACGAGTGCTGCGGAGGATTCGAGATCGAGCGCCTGAGCACTGAGGTACTCGAACGCCAACCTATAGCGCCCCAGCTCCTGCGGCTTCTCCATGAAGAGCCCGCCGCCGAGGATGTCTACGTACACCACGTCCAACTCAGGAGAAGGCCCGCGCAAGACCGCGAAGCTGCCAACTGCTGCGGCGTGGGCTCCTGTTGAGAACGGGAGTACCTGCGCAGTGACGTGGGGCAGCTCCGACACGGCCAGGAGATGCTGAAGCTGCTCCTGCATGACCTTGCGTCCGCCGACACTGCGACGAATCGCAGCCTCGTCGATCACGCACCAGATGTGTGGCGGTTCATCGCGCTGAAGGAGTTCTTGTCGCTTCATGCGGATGTCGACCATGTGCTGCACCTCCCTATCTGGACACTGCATCTCCGAGGCGCGGTGTACAGCCTCGGCGTAGGCGCGGGTCTGGAGGAGACCAGGGATGTACATGCAGGCATAGTGGTCTTCGCGTACCACCTCGTCCTCAAGCGTCAGCATGAGATTCATGGACTCGGGGATGGGGTCGGCGAGCGACCTCCACCAGCCTTGGATCTTGGCGCCCTTCGCGAGTTCGACGAGCGCGAGACGTTCTTTATCTGACGTGCCGTACTCACGACACAGGGCGTCAACAGCGGGCCACTTGACTGATCCTTCCTTCGTTTCATAGCGACTGAGCGTCGCCTTTGAGATGCCTACGCGTGCGCCCGCTTCCTCCAGGGTCAGGCCCTTGCGTTCACGGAGGCGGCGCAAATCGGCGCCGAGTTGGCGTCTGCGAGTGGTGGGCCCAACTGCCATATCCCGCACCTTTCGTGTTGATCTATCAGATCGTGCTGCCTGCCCGAGCGTGACAGCAAGACAGCGTGCGCCGGGGCGCGTGAAGCGTGGCCGCGCTCCTGGTCGCTCCCCTCATTTGCGGGATGAGAGTTCCATTTTGAGAGTTCCAATGCAACTCTCAGTGTGTAGTCGACTGCACAACGCAACTCGACGCGTAAGGAGAGGACTTGAGGCATGGACTGTGCGGGTTGTGTGCCGAGGAAGCCGTGGGACATCCCCTTCGTAGCGGAACCGAGGGAGGTGTCAGCTCTGCGTCGCATCATGCGGCTTCACCTGGGGCTTTGGGGCTTGCGCGAGATCAGTGAGGCGGCGCAACTGTGTGTCTCCGAGCTGGTTTCCAACGTCATCACGCACGTGGGTGCCGGCACCCCGACCACGCTCGCCGTCTCCATGAACGGCACCTACCTGCGCATCGAGGTCCAGGACCCCGACACTCGTGCCCTGCCAACCCTCATCCAGGCGGGAGCCGACTCCGAAGGCGGACGGGGCATGGCTCTCGTCGACGCCACTGCCGACCGCTGGGGCGTGCAACTCCACCCCGACCGAAAGGTCACCTGGTGCGAGCTGTCCACCGGCCTGAACTCGCCCAATGGCCACAGTGGGGGAACGCCTGTGGCAAGAGCGGGGGCGATGCTAGGGCTCTACGGGGCAGAGAATTTGCCCGGCAACTTGGGCCCAAGCACGCTGAGTGTGGCTGTAGCGCAGGAGGCGGCGATCAACGTCATCGCTGATCTCCTCCACTGGCTTCAGGCGCACGGCCGCGACGTGGATGAGGCGCTGGATCGCGCCCAGATGCACTTCGAGGCGGACGTTGTAGGGGCTGAGGACTCGTTGGCATGAGTGATCCGGGCGGGGAGCCCATGAGGCGTGATGGCGTTCTTACCTGCTCGGTAGGGCGAAGTACGGTTGGGGCCACTCCACTGACCCGTCTCTGTCGGACTGGGTCACGTGTTGCATGAGAAGTGCTGTGGGGCTTTGAAGGTCTACCTTTATGGCGGGCTCGGCAGCTCCAGGCGGCGTGGAGGTGTAGTCGATGCTGAGTAGTCGGCATATGTGCTCAAACTCTTTGTTCTCGTTATGTTCGCCGAGCCTTCCGTGGAGGTAATCGCGAAGTCGAGAGCAGACGTCGATTATGGCGTTTCCGCTATCGCTGATCCGATAGATGCCGCCCTGGAGGCTGTCGCTTTCTAGGAATCCTATGACGAAAAGTCGTTGAACCTCTTCCTTGAGGATTGGCGTGCTGAATCCAAGCCTCTTGGAAGTTTCAGATAGGCTCCGGAATCCGTGCCTTTTGATGTGTGAAAGGATCGAGAGCGGATAGCCTGGGCGGCCAGAAGCTGCGAAGCGAGAAACGTCCTGAGGGGTAAGCCCGCCTAGAGCCACCTGCATCAGCAGGTCCTTCGTCATCTCTTCCTTCAGATTTCGGTAGGCTGACTGTCTCGCCTTCTCGTCATCTGCGTCAAAGTCATCTGGAACCCAAAATATGCGCAAGCGGGAAAGTCTATCGCGCATTGGAGTGTCGCGGTACGAGCCGGCTACCTCGGCCACTCGCACCTTGTTCTGCATCGAATGGCGTGCTATGTATACCGCGGCGGAAATATCTCGCTCGGTGAGCAGTGTTCTTATGTCTTTGTCTATCCCATCCCTGTCGTGCTTCCAGAGGGTTTGCCCAGAAACTATCTTCGACCAGTCTTTCTTGAGGTCGCATGAGAAATCAAAAAGCTTTCGGCTTCCCTCTTGGTAAGTGAAGAGTCCAGACCTGGAAGTGCTCTCCATTATTCGGAGAGCAGCATCTGACAAGAACTCGTGCTCTGGTGACGGCATCTTGGCTCCCAGGGGCTGGTGAGTTGATGGCTACACGAAAGGGAAAAGGATGTAATTCTTTTCGTCTTGGTAGATCACGCTGATGCCTTCTCTGTGTAGGAGGTCATGAAGGTCTCTGTGGGGCTTCTCGGGAAGCAGTACTGTCAGCTTCGGGTTCGCCGGCTCGATGTGCCTTACATAGTCCTTGAGTTGGCCAATGGCCATGCGAATCTCGTCGCGGCTGCTAGCACCCTTCACGGAGTACAGCACGTGATCGGTGGCGTCGTAGAGGTCGGTCTTCAGAGTGATTGTCGTTCCGGCAATCTTGATTTGAAAGGCGCCGACCTCGTGCTGCTGTTCCTCAAGGTGCCTGATGTATTCGTCCAGCAACCTCGATTTGCGGAGGTCGGCAATGGTGCTTGGTTGAGCGGAGCGCCTACTCTCCCGTGCTCGCTTTTTCGGCGGTTCGGCAATCGAGCTTGCGGTAATGGCTACTGATACGCGTTGAGCTCGAGTCTTCTCTGCGGGTTCGATTGCGTCCGCCGGGATATGCTGAACATTTCCCTTTGGTCGCATTCTGAAGACTATTATGCGCCGACGCTTTCCGGCCGGATCATCAGCTTCGCGGATGGTGTACGGCTGTTTCGTATCTAGCTCGAATTCGCCGAGGTAGCGCTGCAACTTTGCGTCGGATTTCGATCCGGGGATCTTTCCCGCTGCGATGAAGAGACGCAGTTTTCTGCCATCATCGACGTGCTGCAAGATGGCGTTGTTGCGGGATCCGGCCTGTCCTAAGAAGGTTTGGTCTCCGTAGCGCCCCCTGCCCGTGTACTCGAACACGGGCCCTTGATCGTCTTCTTCCTCGAGCCAGCCGTCCTGGTAGCCGTACTCTTCGCCGCTCTCGTGGTCTATGTAGATCAGTATGTTTGGTGTGGTTGTGGACGGAACTATCCCTTCGCGATCCCCTCCACCGAAGAGCTTCTGCATCTTGGCGCGCGTCGTGAGTTGCCCAGGCCTGATCGAAGAATCGTTCATGCCTTGACGTTAGCGGATGGCACTGACATCGGGCCTCTGGGTAATCAGCCCGCTGCGATGGCTGAATACGTCCACACGTCGGCCGGAAGCTCATGCTTCAGCCGCCACGTGATCGCCATCGGCTTACTGCCGGTGTGTTCCACATACGTCGCTGGGCCCAGGAGCATCCAGGGCTGAGACTTGCCGATGTCGGTGCTCTTGTAGCGGCGCATGAACAGCAAGATGTGGCTGCCGCGTTCTGCGTGCTGCTGGTATCGCAGGCCTGTGGGGGAGTTCTCTGCCGTTGCGTTCTGCGATTCCCAGTGGAAGAGCGTGGGGCTCAGGGCGTAGTCCTTATAGCGGATGGTGGGGGAGAAGTCCTTCTCGTTCTTCTCCAGCGTGATCAGCAAGGCGTCGCTCTGGATCTCGTCGACCCATTGCACACCCTGGGCGAAGGACCTGGGCATCTGGCCGCCGAAGCGGGCAACGCCGAGCGCGGCCAGGATCTCGGAGCGGTTATAGGCACTGTGTACCTTGAGCGGGATGTGCCGATGGTGGCCCGCCAGGGGGATCGGGAAGTGGTCCGACTGCTCAATGACGTACGACAGCACCTGTCGCAGCTCGTCGCGGAACACCTCCTGGGAGCGCAGCGATTCGAGGCCCTGCTGGAAGCTGGTGAACCCTCCGGCGTTGTCCCACAGGTTGAAGAAGAGCATGCGGGCGTACACCTGGTCGGTGGGAGCCAGATGCTCGTACGCGGGGGTGTCATCAGCGAGCAGCCGAAGGTAGGTGTTGGCGCGCTCGGGGTCGTCGACGTGCAAGAACGCGTGGATGCGTTTGAGAAGTGTCGCTTCCCCCGATGGAGCTGGGGTTTCGACCAGGTCCGCTTTACGGAGGACCGTTGTCCAGGAGTTGTCGCTCTTGTAGAGCTCCTTGATTTCCCGGCGGCTCTCGCGGAGGTAGTCCGCGAGCAACGGTGCGCTGTACGCCTTGACCTCGGTCACCAAGGTCTTGATGGTGGCGCCCAGTTGGGTGCGGATGTTGTCGAGGACGAGTTCCTTGGACTTGCCCTCCAGGATGATCTGGCAGCCGGAGGGCAGTTGCGGGAAGTCATGCTCGATGCTGTCGACCAGTCGGTTCCGGGTGAGATTCGTCAGGGCGCGGAACTGTTCTTCGAAGCGGAACTCCGCCCGGTGCTGGCCAATGAAGTCGAGGACGGTGAGGACAGGCTTGCTCGCGGTCCGGCGCAGACCCCGGCCCAGCTGCTGGAGAAAGATCGTGGCGCTGCTTGTGGGGCGAAGGAGCAGGAGGGTGTCGACGTCGGGGATATCGAGGCCCTCGTTGAACAGGTCCACGGAGAAGATCACTTGAAGCTTGCCGTCGCGTAGGTCGGCAAGGGCGTGCGCGCGGACGCCGGCGGGCGAGTCGCTGTCGAGTGCAACGGCCTGGAAGCCGGCCTCGCGGAAGAAGTCGGCCATGAAGTGCGCGTGCGCCTTGGTCACGCAGAAACCCAGGGCGCGCATGGCGGCCGGGTGGGAGATCTTGTCCCGGATCTGTTTGACCACAATCCGGGCCCGGGCGTGGTTGCCGGTGTAGAGGTTGCCGAGTTCGTCCTGGTCGTATGCGCCGGTCGTCCAACCCAGGTTGGTCAGATCCGTACCGTCCGGGAGACCGAAGTAGTGGAAGGGGCACAGCAGATCGTTTTCGAGAGCCTCCCAGAGCCGCATCTCGGCAGCGATGCGTCCGTCGAAGAACTCGTCCTGCACATTGCGCCCGTCCATCCGCTCAGGAGTGGCGGTGAGACCCAGCAGCTCGGTCGGTTGGAAATGGTCGATGACCCGCCGGTACGTGTTCGCGGTGGCGTGGTGGAACTCGTCGATGACGATGACGTCGAACTGAGCGGGATCGAGCTGCTCCAGTCGCTGGATGTTGAGGGACTGGACGCTGGCGAAGACATGCTTCCACTCGCGCGGATTCTGACCACCGTGGAGCAACTCGCCGAAGGATGCGTCGTCGAGCACCTCGCGATAGGTGCGCAGGGACTGCTTCAGAATCTCCTTGCGGTGGGCGACGAAGAGCAACCGTGGGAGTTCACCGCCGCGCTGGTCGCGCAGACTGCGGTAGTCCAGAGCGGCCATGACGGTCTTGCCTGTTCCGGTCGCCGCGACGAGGAGGTTGTGGTGTCGGTCGCGGATCTCGCGCTCGACCCGGAGCCGCTCCAACATGTCTCGCTGGTGCGGGAACGGGTGAACTTCGAGCCCAGAGAGGTTGATCTTCAGATCGTCCGGGGAGCCGGTGCCACCGGCCTGAGCCAGCGCCTCGGCGAGCCGTTCGCCGTCGCGGTTGGGGTCGTACGTCTCGAAGGCGGCGTCGCTCCAGTAGGCGTCGAAGGTCGCCTCGAACTTGTCGAGCACTTGGGGAGTGGCGACCGACGACAGCCGTACGTTCCACTCCAGACCGTCGAGCAGCGCGGCCTTGGACAGGTTGGAGCTGCCAACGTACGCGGTGTCGAAACCGCTGTTGCGCCTGAATAGCCACGCCTTTGCATGCAGGCGCGTCGACCGGATCTCGTAGTTGACCTTCACCTCGGCGCCGAAGTCACGGACCAGGCGATCCAGGGCGTGCCGATCGGTGGCACCGATGTACGTGGTGGTGATGACACGGATCGGGACTCCGCGCTCTTTGGCCGCGCGGAGAGAGTCTTCAAGGACCCGTATGCCGTACCACTTCACGAACGCGCACAGCAGGTCGATGCGGTCCGCGGTGGCCAGCTCGGCCCTCAACTCCGCACCCAGGCTGGGATCGTCTGAGGAGTTGGTGATCAGAGCGGTTTCGGAGAGGGGCGTGAGAGGCCGCACCGCGTACACACCGGGTGCCTCCTGCTCGGCGAGCGCCAGCAGCTGTCGAGGGCCATCGGCGATGACACCGACGGCCTCGTCCACATCAGGGTCAGGTGCGTGGGCGGCCAGCGACTGCATGATCTGGTTGGCGGCGGCGACCCGCTGGGCGGGCGGCAGTTGGCCCAGTCTGCGTCCTACTGCCTCGCTGATGTGGCGGGCCAGTACGTGCGGCGAGGACTCGGCGCTGACCTCCGCGTCGATGGTCTTCCAGCCCGCGGCTTCGAGCTGCTCCATCTGATCGTGCAGGCCGCGCGTGACGAGTTTCTCGTAGACGCCCGCGACCGGCTGCGTCAGGTCCCCCGATTCCGCCACCAAAGCCCCCTCGATCGCTCACGCTGAGTCGACTCTGTTCTAACAGCAGCCACCGACAATCGAAGGCAATACGCCGAAAAGTGATCGTCTTCGAGCCGGCCACGGAACCGAGAGGCCACTTCAGAAGGAACGGGGTTACTCGTCGGGATCCGCCTCCAGACACACCAGCTCGATGTCGTCCAGGAGGGCGTCATACGTTCGCCCGGTCGGTTGGACATGCAGCTCGATCTCGACCGCCACCCATCCCGTCAAGCGATGAGGAGGACCCGTCGGCCACCGGTCCCGTATCCCTCCAGTAGTCGGTCGGCGACTCTCAGAGCCTCCGCCGGGACCCGTTCCGCCGGTTCGAGACCGACGACTTTGCGCAGCCTGTCGATCGTGACCTGTGAGATGTCCGGGGTGATCGCCCTCAGCCGCCGGTCCGCGTCCCTATCCACGGGGCCTCCGTTGCTACGTGCGTGGTTTCTCGGCACAAACCTGCCGGGTCACTGGACTTCGCCGTGACACTCCCCATACCCCCGCCCCGACCCACACCAGCACTCGACCCCCCGCTGCGGCGGCCAAGCCACCGCCAGCCCTCGTGCCGCCAGCGTCGTCGCGTACTGCGGGAGCAGGGTCGCGTCCGACGGGGAGGAGGCCTCCGAGGCGGCGAAGGCCTCGTAGGACGGGACGGTTCCCGTGACGATGCCGAGGTTCGGGGTGCCGGAAGTCGCCAGTTCCCGGAGCGAGGCCTCTATGGTCGCGAGGTGTTCCTCGTGGGACGGGTACTCCGAGGTGAGGGTGGGGTACGCCGTCAGGAGTTCCGTCAGTTCGGTGGTCGGCCAGTGCAGGATCGCCACCGGGAACGGGCGGGAAAGTGCCTCCCTGAACGTGCCCAGCTCCGCCCGCAGGCGGGAGATCTCCGCCTGGAGTTCGGCGGGGTTGTCCGAGCCGAGGGACCAGACGCGCTTCGGGTCGTGGAGTTCGTCGAGGGAGACCGGGGACGAGTGGAGGGTGTCGGCCAGGGCGTCCCAGTCGTCGTGGGCCGCGCCCAGCATGCGGCGGACGCGGTGGCGGCCGAAGAGGAGCGGGTGGGTGGCGTACGGGGGCTCCGACGTCTCCGTGAGGAGGAGCTGCGCGGCCTGGGTGAACGTCTCCTGCGCCGCTTCCAGCTCGTCGTGGGACTCCAGGGCCTCGGCCACGATCACCCAGGGGGCCGGGTCCCGGGGAGACGCGGCGCGGATGCCGTCGATGATCGCCCGGGCCTCGGCCTCGTGGCCGTACTCCCACAGGTTCGACGCCTTGAGGGCGCGGACCAGGTGGGGGTGCTCCAGGGGGGTCGAGGACGACAGCAGGCGGTCGTAGAGCGCGGTGGCTCCGGGGCGGTCGCCGGCCAGTTCGAGGTGGGCCGCGGCCTGCACGAGCAGGTGTTCGGCGTCCTCGGGGTAGAGGCCTGCGGTCCGCTCCAGGCGCGCTGCTTCGGCGTTGTGGTCGACGTGCTCGGCAGACGTGTCGGGGCGCATGGGGGACACCGTACTGCCGATGCCGTTCGAGGGAGAGATACCTGCAGGCCAGAGGGCGGGATCTCTTCGTTGCCCTTGGGTGCCGAAGAACGGTTCGGGCGGTCATGGGGCTGGTGAGTTCGGGTCGCAGCCCTTATCTTGCGGGCCCGGTCAAGGAGGCGAGGCAGTCGAGGAGACGAGGCATCGGTATGCGGGCTCCCGGCATCGTGCGGCGCGGCCTCGGGGCTCCCGGCGTCGTGGATCACGGCACTCGGCGGCGGCGGGCCGCGTACCGGCGGGTGGTGTGGGGCGGGGGCGAGGTTCTCGTCACCGTCGGCCTCCTTCTCCTGCTTCTCGTCGTGCATCAGCTCTGGTGGACCAATCGGCAGGCCCGGGAGGGCGCCGAGAGGAAGGTCCAGGCGTTGGAGAAGGAGTGGGGGAGCGGGGAGGAGGAGGGGAAGGGCGAGGGGCAGGAGCAGGGGGCGGGGGTGCCGGGTGCGGGGAGTGGTTCGGGCGGCCCGGCGGGGGGTGGCGCGTCCTCCGGTGGTGGTTCCGGGGCGTCCACCGGGAGTGGGCGGGCTCAGGGAACGCCCCGGTCGTCCCAGGCGTACGCCGTGCTCTCCATTCCCCGGCTCGGTCTTCGTGTGCCGGTCGCGGAGGGGGTCGGCAAGCGGGATGTCCTCAACAAGGGGTACGTCGGGCACTACCCGCACACCCAACAGGCCGGGCAGGCAGGGAACTTCGCGCTCGCGGGGCATCGGAACACTCATGGGGAGCCGTTCCGGTACATCAACCGGCTGCGGCGGGGGGACGAGATCGATGTCGAGACGGCGGCGGGGCGCTACGTCTACGTCGTCGACAAGACGCTTCCGCAGACCTCCGCGAATGACGGAGGGGTCATTCGGGAGGTGCCGCGCAGTACCGTTCGGCCCGCCTACGGGTACAGCGCGCCGGGGTACTACATCACCCTCACCACCTGCACGCCCGAGTACACCTCCCGGTATCGGCTCGTGGTGTGGGGGAAGTTGACCTCCATGCGCCCGCGTTGACGACGATCAGCGTCCCGTGCGGGGAACGCCCCCCCGTCAGGGAACGCCCCCGCCCGGGGATCCGTCCCCTCCGAGGGAACGCCCCCCCACCCGGCCGGCGTCAGACCCGGTCCCGAAGGGCCAGCACGCTCGCGCCCGCCACCAACGCCAGCCCCGCCGAGACCGCGATCGCGATGTCCGCGCCGTGCGCGAGCCCGCCCGTGGAGGTGACGATCGCGATGGTCAGGGCCACGCCGGCGCACGAGCCGATGTAGCGGAACGTCTGCTGCGCGCCCGAGCCCATCGCGGCGCGGCTCGCGGGGACGGACTCGACCGCGACGAGCGGCAGCGCGGCGTTGAGGAGCCCGCTGCCGACGCCGGAGACGAGGAAGCCGGGCAGCAGGCGGGTCCATGAACCGGCGTCGAGCGCGCCGAGCATCGTAAGGACGCCGACCGCGTGCAGCGCGAAGCCGAGGGCGAGTTGGTGGCGCGGGGAGACCCGGCCCGCGAGGCGCCGCGCCTGCAGGGCGACGCCGAAGGACAGCCCGGACCAGAGCAGGAACAGCCACGCCGTGTCCAGCGCGGACAGGCCCAGGGTCTGCTGGAGCAGCGCCGGCAGGAAACTGAACAGGCCGATCACCGCGAGGCCGGTGAACAGACCGCTCGCGGAGGAGGCGAGGAAGCGGCGGTGGCGGAGCAGGGAGAGGTCGATCATGGGCGTACGGGTTCGGTGTTCGACGAACGCGAACGCCGTCGTCAGGACGACGAACGCCGTCAGCAGGAGGCCCACCGACGGGCGCAGCCAGCCGTCCCGGCCCAGGGTGAGCGCGGCCACCAGGGCGACCAGCGCCAGGCCGAAGGTGAAGGCGCCGGCCAGGTCGGGGCGGCCGCCTCGGGAGGCCCGGGACTCGGTGAGGGCGCGGGTGCCCAGCAGGGCGACCAGGAGCGCGGCGGCGCCCAGGACGGCGTACGCGATCCGCCAGTTCAGGGTCTGGGCGATCGCGCCGGCGAGCAGCGGGCCCAGGGCTATGCCACCGCTGACGAACGCGCCCCACACGCCGGTGGCGTGCAGCCTGCCGCGGGCGGTCGGGAAGGCGTGGACGAGCAGGCCCAGGCTGCTGGCGAGGATCGCGGCGCTCGCCGCGCCCTGCGCGACGCGGGCCAGCGTGAACAGCCAGGTGGAGGTCGCGAGCGCGCCGAGCGCGGTGGTGATGCCGAGGGCGACGGTGCCGGAGAGGAAGATCCGGCGGCGGCCGTAGTCGTCGGCGAGGCTGCCCGCGACCAGGAGCAGCGCGGCGAGGCCCAGCGGGGTGCCGTTGAGCAGCCAGGCCTGGGCGGAGACGGGGGTGTGCAGCGCGGCGGCGGTGTCGGGGAGCGTGACCATCGGCGCGGTGTACGTCATCAGGGCCACGGCGGTGGCGGCGCTGGTGACGGCGAGGGTTGCGGTCGCCCGCGGGGGTGTCTCGAGGGGTGTGCCGGGGTGTGCCGAGGACGCCTTCGCGGTGGTGGCGTGATCGAGCTGGGACATGGTCTGCCCTTCGGGCTCCGGAGCGGATCAGTGGAAGGGTAGGTTCAGTCAATGAACCAGCCCCGTGGGTCGACCGTAGCACCTTAGGTTCGTTCACTGAACCGACATGTCGAAAAGTGGCTACAGTGGGGTCATGGCTCTCGGCAAGGACTACGCGACGCAGGAGTGCTCGATCGCCCGCGCGCTCGAGATCGTCGGCGAGCGGTGGACGCTCCTCGTCGTGCGCGACGCGCTCTACGGCGTACGGCGCTACAACGACTTCCTCGTCCACCTCGGCATCCCGCGCGCCGTCCTCGCGTCCCGCCTCCAGGCGCTGACTGCCGAGGGCATCCTCGAGAAGCGCCGCTACCAGGAGTCGCCGCCGCGCGACGAGTACGTCGTCACCGACCGCGGCATCGCCCTGTGGCCGACCCTGCGCTCGCTCGGGCGGTGGGGCCGCGAGCACCTCGGCGAGGCGCAGCTGCGCTGGTTCCGGCACGCGACCTGCGGTACGGAGCTCGGCCTGTACGGCGAATGTGCCACGTGTGGAACCGTCGTACCCGTTTCGGACGTCGAAATGGTGCCGGGACCCGGACTCGATCCGGACCCGGCGGATCCGGTCAGCCGGGCGCTGCTCAAGCCGAAGCGGCTGCTGGAGCCGATCGACACCGGTCACGCATAAGACCGACACCGGTCACGCGTAAGCGGGTACGGGGGACGTGAGCCCGCGTACGAGAGGGCGAGAGGAGGGGTGGTCCGTGGTCCGGAGCTCGGCGAACGCGCGAAATCTGCGCCCTGTCGCCCTTCTGTTCGTGCTGCTCCTCGAACTCGCCGTGCTGGACGCCGGCAGCCTCCCGGCAGCCGTCGCCGTCGCGTTCACCGCGACCGCCGCGGCCGGGGCCGCGCTCGCCGTCTGCGCCCTCATCGGCTCGCGCCGCGCGTCCGCCGTCCCGCGTACGCGGGTTCGTACGGCGATCCGCGACCGTGAGCACCGTACGGCGTTCCTGCCTCAACGTGATCCCGACGCCTCGGGGCGCCCGCGCCCCCGAGCGCCCGGGCGGGCCCTCCTGACGGCCGCCGCATAGGGATCCCCACAGGAACTCGCCAGTCGTACACCCCCTGTCTGCGTACCCCGCGCGGGTCGTCATGCCGACGCGTCATTTCTCATTCCGGCACGACGAGACCTCCGGAGGGCTCATCCATGTCCACCTCCATGTCCACCTCCATGTCCGCCTCCATGTTCGCTTTCACGCCCACACCCATGTCCGCTTTCGCCGGGCTGGTCGAGCGGCTCGCCGATCTGCTCGAACCGCTGTTCCACGCTTCCGCTGCCGCCGCCGCGATCGTCCTGTTCACCGCGCTCGTACGACTGCTCGTGCATCCCCTGTCCCGGGCGGCGGCGCGTGGACAGCGGGCGCGTGCCGCGTTGCAGCCGCGGATCGCCGAGCTGCGCAAGAAGTATCGGAAGGATCCCGAGAGGATGCGGAAGGCGGTGCTGGAACTGCACGAGAAGGAGAAGGTGTCGCCGCTGTCCGGGATTCTGCCCGGGCTCCTTCAGCTGCCGGCCTTCTTTCTTCTCTATCACCTGTTTTCCAGTTCCACCGTCGGTGGTGAGGCCAACGAGCTGCTGAGCCACCAGTTGTTCGCCGCGCCGCTCGGCGGGCGGTGGCTGGACGTGCTCGGGGGCGGTGGGGTGTTCGGTGCCGCCGGGCTCGTCTACCTCGCTCTGTTCGTGGTTGTCGGCGCGGTGGCTGTCTTCAACTACCGGCGTACGAAGCGGACGATGGTCGCCTCGGCGCCTGCGGCCGACGGGGCGGAGGTGCCCGGCCTCGGTGCGGTGAGTGCGTTTGTGCCGTTCCTGTCCTTCTTCACACTCGTCACCGTGGCGGTGGTGCCGCTGGCCGCCGCGTTGTACGTGGTGACCAGTACGGCCTGGAGTGCCGTGGAGCGGGCGGTCCTGTATCCCTGAGGGTGTGGCGGCATCCCTGAGGGTGTGGCGGCGGTCCAGTCCGTGAACGGGGTATTGCGGAGTGGACGTGCAGCTTGGAGGATCGACCAGTCCTCCGATGGCTGCACCCGTCGGTGGCTGCCCGCGATCGAGGGAGACTGTGATCATGAAGCTGCTGCGAGTCGGTACGGCGGGATCGGAGCGGCCCGCGCTGCTCGATGCCGAAGGGATTCTCCGGGATCTGTCGGGAGTCGTGCCGGACATCGACGGGGCGCTGCTCGCCGACGACGTGGCGCTCGGGCGGGTCCGTGCGGCCGCCGAGTCGGGGGAACTGCCCGTGCTGGACGCGGACGGGCTGCGCGTCGGGCCGCCGCTCGCCCGGATCGGCAAGATCGTCTGCATCGGGCTCAACTACCACGACCATGCCCGCGAGACCGGGGCCGAGCCGCCTGCCGAGCCGGTGATCTTCTTCAAGGCGGCGGACACGGTGGTCGGGCCGGACGACACCGTGCTCGTGCCGCGCGGGTCGGTCAAGACCGACTGGGAAGTCGAACTCGCGGTCGTCATCGGCCGTACCGCCCGCTATCTGGAGTCGCACGAGGAGGCGCTCGCGCGTGTCGCCGGGTACGCGGTGGCGCACGACGTCTCCGAGCGGGAGTTCCAGATCGAGCGCGGGGGGACGTGGGACAAGGGCAAGAACTGCGAGACGTTCAATCCGCTGGGGCCGTGGCTGGTGACGGCGGACGAGGTTTCCGACCCGCAGGATCTTTCGCTGAAGCTGTGGGTGAACGGTGAGCCGAAGCAGGACGGGACCACGGCCGAGCAGATCTTTCCGGTGGCGGAAGTGGTCCGGTACGTCAGTCAGTTCATGACGCTCTATCCGGGGGACGTCATCAATACGGGGACGCCGGCGGGGGTTGCCTTGGGGCAGCCGGAGCCGAAGCCGTATTTGCGGGCCGGGGATGTGGTGGAGTTGGAGATCGGGGGGTTGGGCAGGCAGCGGCAGGAGTTCAAACCTGCGTAGGTGCTCCGCTGGGGTGGGCGGGGGGTGCGTTGTTGAGTGCCGGTTCGTTGTGGCTGGTCGCGCAGTTCCCCGCGCCCCTGAAAACAGGGGCGCGGGTGTGGGCCCTAGATTGCCAGGAACTGGCTCAGCGCCTTGACGACCATGGCGTGGTCTTCCAGTTGGGGGAGGCCCGAGACCACCACCGTGCCGATGACGCCCGCGCCCTCGACCGTGAGGGGGAACGCGCCGCCGTGGGCCGCGTAGGTGTCGGGGTCGAGGCGGGAGGAGGCCTCGAAGGTGGTGCCCTTGGCGCGGAAGCGGGTGCCGACGAGGAGCGAGGAGCAGCCGTAGCGCTCGACGACGCGGCGCTTGCGGTCGATCCAGGCGTCGTTGTCCGGGGTCGAACCGGGCAGGGCCGCGTGGAAGAGCTGCTGGCCGCCGCGGCGGATGTCGATGGCGACCGGAGCGGCGGCCTCGCGGGCCATGCTCACGAGCAGGGTGCCCAGGGTCCACGCGTCGTCGTACGTGAAGTGGGGGAGGACCAGTTGCCGCTCCTGGGACTCCAGTTCCGTGATCTGTTCCGCGAGCAGCCGTGCGGTGTCCTCGGTGCTCACAGGGACACCGCCGTGCCCTCGGTGGCGGAGCGGCGGGCCGCCTCCAGGACGTCGAGGGCGGCCGCGGCCTCCTGCGCGGTGACCGGGTTCGGGGCGCCGTCGCGGAGGGCGGCGGCGATGGCCGCGTAGTACGCGGGGTACGCGCCCGGGAGCGTGGGCTCGGGGCGGCCGCCACCCGTGAGCGGGGACTCGCCGGAGCCGACGCGGCCCCACAGGGACTCGGGCTCGACACCCCACTCGGCGGTCGTGTCGGGACGCTTGCCCTCGCGCAGGTCCGCCTCCTGCGGGTCGAGGCCGTACTTCACGTAACCCGCCTGCGAGCCCAGCACGCGCAGACGCGGGCCGAGTTGGGCGGTCGTCGCGGAGACGTAGAGGTGGGAGCGGACGCCGTTCGTGTGCGTGATCGCGATGAAGGTGTCGTCGTCGGTCTGCGCGCCGGGGCGGCGGACGTCCGTCTCGGCGTACACCGAGGCCGCGGGGCCGAAGAGGACGAGGGCCTGGTCGACGACGTGGCTGCCGAGGTCGTAGAGGAGACCTCCGATCTCTGCCGGGTCGCCGGACTCGCGCCAGCCGCCCTTGGGCTGCGGACGCCACCGCTCGAAACGGGACTCGAAGCGCCATACGTCGCCCAGCTCGCCCTCGTCGAGCAGCTTGCGGAGGGTCAGGAAGTCGTTGTCCCAGCGGCGGTTCTGGAAGACGGAGAGGAGCAGGCCGCGCTCTTCGGCCAGCGCGGCCAGCTCGCGGGCCTCCGCCGCCGTACCGGCGAGGGGCTTGTCGACGACGACCGGCAGGCCCGCCTTGAGGGCGGCGGTCGCGAGCGGGACGTGGGTCTTGTTCGGGGAGGCGATGACGATCAGGTCCAGCTCGTCGGCGCGCGCCCAGAGCTCTTCGGGCGTGGCGGCGAACGAGACTCCGTCGCCGAACTCGGCGCGGGCCTGCTCCTGCCGCTCCGGGTTCGAGGTGACGATCGTGTCCAGGGCCAGGCCCTCGGTCGCGGCGATCAGCGGGGCGTGGAAGACGGAGCCCGCGAGGCCGTAACCGACGAGGGCCACACGGAGGGGGGTGCCAGTCGTGCCAGTCGTACCAGTCATGACGTCCACTTTCGCAACGCTGTTGCCAAAGTGCAAGCGCGGGGGACAATGGCGTACGTGAACAGGACCAACGCCGAGTCGGGAGTCAATCTGCTCGCCCTGCGCAGCCACAACGCCGCGCTCGTGCTCGATCTGCTGCGCACGGCCGGGGAGGGCGGTATCAGCCGGCTCGAACTCGCCGAGCGCACCGGGCTGACCCCGCAGGCCGTCAGCAAGATCACCGCTCGGCTGCGGGCGGACGGGCTGGCGACGGAGGCGGGGCGCCGCGCGTCGACCGGCGGCAAGCCGCGGACCGTGCTGCGGCTCGTGCCCGAGGCCGGGCACGCGGTCGGGCTCCACCTCGACCGCGACGAGCTGACGGTCGTGCTGTGCGACCTCACCGGCGCGGTGGTCGCCGAGCGGCGGGTTCCGCTCGATCTGGGGGCCGGGGCGGAGGCGGTCGTCGAGTCGGCGGCGGGGGAGGTCGAGGCGCTGCTCGCGGGGGCGGGGGTGTCCGTACTGGGCGTGGGCGTCGCCCTGCCGGGGCCGCTCGACCATGCCCGGGGTGTGTTGCATCGGGTCACCGGGTTTCCCGAGTGGGACGGGTTCCCGCTGCGGGACGCGCTGGCTGGACGGCTCGGGGTGCCCGTGGTGGTGGACAAGGACACGAACGCGGCCGCGTTGGGGATCGCGGTGGTGGGGAGTGGGGCCGGGGCGCTGGGGGGTGCCTCCGCCGGCTCTTCCGAGGCCGCTGACTCTCTCGGCACCCCCAGCTCCGCCAGCCCTCT
Organism: Streptomyces sp. GbtcB7; assembly: GCF_019091445.1. Lineage (NCBI taxonomy): Bacteria > Bacillati > Actinomycetota > Actinomycetes > Kitasatosporales > Streptomycetaceae > Streptomyces > Streptomyces sp. GbtcB7. Next base: position 344,759 of record NZ_JAGXJM010000004.1, on the reverse strand, counting down.
CGAATCCTTCGCCTATCTGCATCTCGGTACGGGGCTCGGGGCGGGGCTCGTGATCGGTGGGGGCGTGCACCGGGGGGCGCGTACCGGGGCGGGGGAGTTCGGGCATCAGGTCATCCAGTTGGACGGGCCCCCGTGCGGCTGCGGCAACCGTGGCTGCATCGAGGCGTTGTGCCTCGCCGCGGTGGACCGTGGTGCCGTGGGTGAGGCGGCGCGGGTGCTCGGGGTGGGCGCCGCGAATCTGGTGGGGCTGCTGGACATCGACCTCGTGCTGCTCGGCGGGCGTACCGTCGCCGCGCATGAGGAGGCCTTCGTAAGGGGTGTCGGTGCCGTTCTTGAGGAACGGGCTCGGCTGGAGGGCGTGGACGACGGGGCGATTCCGGTGCGGGTGGCGCCCGGTGGGGCGCGTGGGGTCGCGGAGGGCGCGGCGCAGTTGCTGCTGGCGCCGTTGTTCGGGCGCGGGGAGGACTGAGCGGCTCGGCTGTTCGGGGCGGTTCCCCGGCCGGGTGACTCGGCTGTTCGGAGGGGCTTCGGGGGCAGGGCGACTCGGCTGTTCGGGGGGACTTCGGGGGCCGGGCGGGGTGTGTCGCGGGCGTGGCGGGGCGGTGGGCGCAGGCCGGTGTGGGACGGTCACGGGGCCGTTGCCCTGTACGCCGTTGCCTTCACCGCCCGACGCTCCCGACCCCTTTCCCGACCCCCTCCCGCCGCCCTTGATCGGCAAAGGCCCCTCATGCGACTGCGCAAGACCAGCCCCTTCGCCCTGACCGCCGTTGCCCCCGCCCTGGGCCTCGGGCTCGCACCGCCGCCCGCCGCCCACGCGCTCACGCCTCTCGGGCCCACCGCGAGCCCCCGCCCCACCTGTGCCGCGCCCGACACCCGGGCCTTCCCGATCAAGACCCGGATCCACGGCGGGCCGGACGCCTACGACGTCGGCGGCGACTTCCGGACCTGGTACATCGACCTGACCAACACCACCGCGCACACCTGCGGCAACATCCACCCGATCGTCGTACTCGTGGACAGCAAGCGGGTGCTGCGGCCGGGACAGGCGCGGCTGGAGTTCTACGAGGGGGAGCGCACGCATCCCGTCGAGTTCGAGAAGAGCGACCAGGACGAGAACGTCGGGGCGTTCGACGACGGGTTCCCGGGGTTCACGGTCGGACCCGGCCGCACGCTCACCGTGAAGGTCCGGCTCTCCGTGACCTCCGACGCCGCCGTGCCGAACGACGTCGTCGCCAACGCGGCCGTGGTGCAGCGCCACAACAACGACGGGGACTGGGTGGGGGAGTCGAACGCTTACCGCTTCCGGATCGACGACGAGAGCAAGACAAGCGACGGCGACGTTGTGGAGGCCGGGGGCAACGGGGGTACTGGGGACGGCGGCGACGGTGGGGGCGGCGATGGCGGAGGTGACGGCGGAGGCGGTGGCGGTACGAGCGCGGCTCCCGACGCCAGCGGCACCGGTACCGGCACCGGCAACAGCACCGGCAGTAGTACGGACGGCGTCACCGGCACGGGCACCAGCACCAGCAGCCCCACCGGTACCGGCGACGGTAGTGGCGGCGGTGGCGGCGGTCGTGACGGCGGTGACAGTGACGGTGACGCCGCGGGAAAGGAACGGGACGGGTCCTCGTCGACGGACGAAGAGTCCTCGTCCGCGGACGAACTGGCCATGACCGGACCGCGCGAAGCCGCCCTGGCGGTGGGCGTCGCCCTGTTCGCCGCCGGAGGCGTGCTGCTGGCGGCCTCCCGCTGGTCCCGGTTCCGGCGTCGCTGAGTCCTCCCACCGGCGCACCGCCCGTACCGCATCTGCGACCATCCCCCCGTGGACTACCCGAACGACCAATCGCCCGGCGCCCCCGTCCGCTCCGGCATCCCGGAGCACGGCCGTATCCCGAAGTACTACGCGGTCAAGGCGCACATCGCCGTGCTGATCGAGGAGTTGGGCGAAGGGGGGCTCCTGCCCACCGAGCGCGATCTCGCCGAGAAGTACGAGGTGGCCCGCGAGACCGTACGGCAGGCCCTGCGGGAGTTGCTGCTCGAAGGCAAGCTGCGGCGGCAGGGGCGTGGCACGGTCGTCGCGGGGCCGAAACTGGAGCAGCCGCTCTCCCTCGCGAGCTACACCGAAGGCGTACGGCGGCAGGGGCGCACCCCCGGTCGTACGCTCATCTCGCTCGACCGCTTCCCCTGCCCGCAGGCGCTGGCCGCCGAGGCGGGGCTGACGCGTGGCGAGCCCGTCTGGCACATGGAGCGCGTGCTGCTCGCCGACGACGAGCGGGTCGGGCTGGAGAGTACGTACGTCGCCGTGGCCCGGGTGCCCGACCTCGACCGTGACTTCGACCCCGACTCCTCCTTCTACGCCTACCTCCATGACCGGCTCGGCATCGCGTTCGGGGACGCGGACGAGCGGATCGAGACGGTGCTGGCGACGCCGCGCGAGGCGCTGCTCATCGGTACGCCGCCCGCGCTGCCGATGCTGCTGATCCACCGGGTCTCGCGGGACACGAAGGGGCGGCCGCTGGAGCGGGTGCGGACGCTGTACCGGGGGGACCGGTTCTCGTTCACGGCCCACCTGGGCAGGTGACGTTCACGGCGCACCTCGGCGGCCGACGCGCGGCGTGCCGGGGCGGGCTCGGGCCCGTCATTTCGGCCACGTACTATCACGAGAAGATAACGGGTCTAGCCCAAATGTGATGGGCGGTTCACCATCTGATTGCTGTCCGGACCCCTTTGATTCCCCCTTCCCGAGGAGCGTGGCCGTCGTGAGAGTGATAGTCGTCGGAGCCGGCGTGGTGGGTACCCTGCACGCCTGGCACGCAGTGGAACGCGGCCACGAGGTCGTACAGATCGAGCGTGAGGCGGAGGCCCGCGGGGCCTCGCTGCGCAACTTCGGACAGATCTGGGTGAGTGGTCGCGCCGGAGGAGAGGAGCTGGAGACCGCCCTGCGGGCGCGGGAGCTGTGGGAGGAGATCGGGGCGCGCGTCCCGGACCTCGGCTTCCGGGCGTGCGGATCGCTGACCCCCGTGCGCAACCCGCGCGAACTCGCCGTCGCCGAGGCCGCCCTGGCCCGCGAGGACGCCGCCGCCCGCGGCTACAAGCTGCTCGCCGCGGACGAGGCGCGCGCCGTGAACCCCGCCCTGCGGGGTGCCTTCGAAGCGGCCCTGTTCTGCGAGCGCGACGCGGCCGTCGAGCCGCGCACGGCCCAACTCGCCCTCCGCGCCGAGCTGTCGAAGTCCCCGAACTACACGTTCCTGCCGGGGCGCGAGGTCCGTGACGTCGTCGGAGAACACGCCGTGCGCGACGACCACGGGAACGTCCACACCGGTGACGTCGTCGTGCTGTGCACGGGCGCCTGGCTCGGCGGTCTCGTACGGGAGCTGGCCGGGCCCGAGCTGCCCGTACGGCGGGTGCGGCTGCAGATGATGCAGACCGCACCGCTGGGCGAGCCGCTCACCACCTCCGTCGCCGACGCCGACAGCTTCCGGTACTACCCCGCGTACCGCAGCCCCGCCCTCGACGAGCTGGACGCACACCAGCCGCAGGCCTCGATCGCCGCCGCGCACCGGATGCAGCTGCTCATGGTGCAGCGCGCGGACGGCGGGCTGACCATCGGCGACACCCACGAGTACGAGCACCCCTTCGCCTTCGACACCCTCGAAGACCCCTACGACCACCTCACCGAGGTCGTCGAGTCCTTCCTCGGCCGCCCGTTGCCGAAGATCCGGCGCCGCTGGGCCGGGGTGTACGCGCAGTGCACCGACCCCAGCCGAGTCGTGCACCGGCAGCGGGTGCGGGACGGGGTGTGGCTGGTCACCGGGCCCGGCGGACGCGGCATGACCTGTTCGCCCGCCATCGCCGAATCGACCGCCGACGAGCTGGGATGGTGAAAGAAATGACCGAGGACATACGACTCGTCGTGCTCGACATGGCGGGCACCACCGTCGCCGACGGCGGCCTGGTGGAGCAGGCCTTCGCCGTGGCCGCCGGGGAGCTGGGCGTCGAGCCCGGGTCCGCCGACCACGCCGCGAAGCTCGACCACGTCCGGGCCACCATGGGCGAGTCCAAGATCTCCGTCTTCCGGCACCTGTTCGGCGAGGAGTCCCTCGCCCGGCGGGCCAACGCCGCCTTCGAGAAGGCGTACGGGGAACTCGTCGACGGTGGGCGCCTCGCGCCGATCGCCGGCGCGCGCGAGGCGATCGAGGAGCTCCAGGCGGGCGGCCGTACCGTCGTCCTGACCACCGGGTTCGCCCGGGTCACCCAGGACGCCATCCTCGGCGTCCTCGGCTGGCAGGGGCTGGTGCCGCTCAGGCTGTGCCCGGCCGACGCCGGAGGCCGCGGGCGGCCGTACCCCGACATGGTCCTGGAGGCCTTCCTGCGCACCAAGGCGGCGGAGGGCGTCCAGCAGGTCGCGGTCGTGGGCGACACCTCGTACGACATGCTCAGCGGCGTACGCGCCGGGGCGGGCGTGGTGGCCGGTGTGCTCACCGGGGCGCACGGCGACGAGGCGCTGCGCGCGGCCGGGGCCGGCCATGTGCTCGGCTCGGTGGCCGAACTTCCCGCCCTGCTCGACGGACCCACCGGAGCCGACCCGTTCCCCGGAGACGATCGGCTCCCTGGAGATGCCCCGCTCCCCGGAGCCGGGCGGTGAGCGGCGACAGCGGCATCCGCTTCGACCGGGTGTCCGTCGCGCCCTCTTCGAGCCGGACTGGGTCGACATCGACAAGGACCTGACCTCGTACGTCGAGGACTGGAAGACGGCCACGGGAAGCTGACACTCCGCCCTGACTAGGCTGGGGGCGTCGGCACATCGTCGTTCCGGCGCCCCGGATCGTGTGCGTACGTACGCCAGGACGGCAGGAGAACCAGCACCATGGCAGAGCGCAAGCCCATCGAGTCGTGGCTCACCGACATGGACGGCGTCCTCATCCACGAGGGTGTGCCGATCCCCGGCGCGGACGCCTTCGTCAAGAGGCTGCGGGAGTCCGGGAAGCCGTTCCTGGTGCTCACCAACAACTCGATCTACACCGCTCGTGACCTGCACGCCAGGCTGCGTCGCATGGGCCTGGACGTGCCGGTCGAGAACATCTGGACCTCCGCGCTCGCCACCGCCAAGTTCCTGGACGACCAGCGGCCCGGCGGCACCGCGTACGTCATCGGCGAGGCGGGCCTGACCACGGCACTGCACGACATCGGGTACGTCCTGACCGACCACGAGCCGGACTACGTGGTCCTCGGCGAGACCCGTACGTACTCCTTCGAGGCCATGACCAAGGCGGTCCGGCTGATCAAGGGCGGCGCCCGGTTCATCGCCACCAACCCCGACGAGACCGGCCCGTCCGCCGAGGGCCCGCTGCCCGCCACCGGCGCGGTGGCCGCGCTGATCACCAAGGCGACCGGCAAGCAGCCCTACTTCGCCGGCAAGCCGAACCCGCTGATGATGCGGACGGGGCTCAACGCCATCGGGGCGCACTCCGAGACCAGCGCGATGATCGGCGACCGGATGGACACGGACGTCCTGGCCGGCCTCGAGGCGGGCATGGTGACCTATCTCGTCCTCACCGGGCTGACCACCCGCGAGGAGATCGAGCAGTACCCCTTCCGGCCCTCCAGGATCGTGGACTCGATCGCGGACCTCGTCCAGCGGATCTGACGCCGCCCGGACCGAGGGCCACCGGGCGGCGCCAAACCTTTCGAGACCCGTTTGGAGCAGTCGGGGGCGTCTGAGGATGCGTCCGGCGGCCCGGAGGGGGAGTCTCCAGGTATCTGGAGGTTCACGATGGGTTCATGTCGACTCGCTCTCTGTGCGCGACTCACTCTCTGTGCCGGTGCGGTGCTCGCGGCGGCGTTCACTCCCGCCGCGTACGCGGCCGACGGCGGCGTCTCCGTCTCTCCCGTGTCCCCGGGCCCCGGCAGCGACGTCCAGCTGCGGGCGCTGGGCTGTACGGGGACGACCGGTACCGCGGTCTCGACGGCGTTCGTCGCGGACGCGCGGCTCACCGGCCAGGGCGGGGTGCTCGTCGGCGACACCCGCGTCCGCTCGTCGGCCACGCCCGGTGCCTACGAGGTCAAGGTCAGCTGTGACGGCCGCCAGGACCGGGTGACCGGCACGGTCACGGTCACCGCGCCGGGCGGCCCGACCTCCCTGAGGTCCGCCCTCGCCGTCCCGACCGCCTTGACGTCCGCCCTCGCCATCCCGAACGGCCTGGCCTCGCCCGTCGCCCCCGTGCACGCGGGCGGCGGCGGCACCGCGCACTTCGCCTCCGTGGACGCCCGCTCGTCGAGCCCCGGCACCAAGCACGCGGTGATCGGCCTCGTCCTCGCGAGCGCCGCCGCGGTGGCGGTCGCGGTCCGCAGCGCGCGCCGGGGCCACGACACCCGGGACTGACATGTCCGACGACATGCCCGCTCACGGGCGTTCCTCCGGCGCCGGCCGGCTGCTGACCGGTGTCGCCTGGGCGGTGCTGCTGCTCGGGCTGTGGCTGTGGGGCCGTGACCTGACCGACGTACGGCAGGGGATAGCGGCGCCGACGACGGGGGACATCGCGGCGGTCGGACGACCGCCCGAGGTACGGCTGCCACCCGCGCTGAAGCCGCTGACGAGCGCGGCGCCGCAGCGCATCGACATTCCCTCGATGGGGGTGCAGGCGCCGGTCGTGGGCCGCGGGCTCGACGGGCAGGGGGCGATCGATCCGCCGCCCTTCGACCAGCCGGGCGTGGTCGGCTGGTACGCCGCCGGGGTGCGGCCGGGGGCGGCCGGGACCGCGCTGTTCGTGGGGCACGTCGACACCGAGACCCGGCCCGCGGTCTTCTACAAACTCAGCACGGTACGGCCGGGGCAGACGGTCCGGGTGGTCCGCGACGACGGGACGGTCGCCGAGTTCACCGTGGACGACGTGCAGGTCTTCCCGCGCGACCACTTCGACGCCCGACAGGCCTACGGGCCACGGGAGTCGGGGCGGGCCGAGCTGCGGCTCGTCACCTGCGGCGGCACCTTCGACCGGGTGAGCCGCACCTACACCGCGAACGTGGTCGTGTCGGCGTACCTCACGGGCCACGGACGATGATTCGGGTTCCACCTGGCCCGGTCGGCGGCCCGCTCCCCCCGGAGCCGCCGACCGGGCTGGTCCTCGACCGCGCGCGCACGGGCTGCGGGAGTAACCCGGCGGTCGGCGCGGGAGGTTCTGGGTCCGTTTGAGGCAACTCTAGAACGTATGAGCGTTCTGGCCTAGGACCTGTCCCCGGGGCTGTAACAGCTCACCGATAAGGGGCGGGCGATCTCGTGGGCGAGGCGCCACCTATGTCACGATTGACCCCAAGGACAGTGCACCCGAGGGGGAGTTGCATGTACGGCAGCAAGGGGGCCGGGGCTCGGGCGTCCGTCGCGGTGGTGGGGGCGTTGCTGGTGCTCGCGGGGTGTTCCTCCGGGGGCGGCGGCGACAAGAGCGACGGTTCCGGTTCCAAGGTCACACAACAGCCCAAGAACTCGGACCCGTTCTGGGTCAACCCGGCGGGCAACGCGGCCGAGCAGGTCGCCGCGTTCGTCAAGGCGGGCAAGAAGGACGACGCCGAGCAGATCCGCAAGATAGCCGAACAGCCGACCGGCGAGTGGATCGGGCCGGAGAATCCCGAGCAGGAGGCGCGCGGTTTCACCGAGGCGGCGCAGCAGGCCGACCGGGCGGCCATCCTGGTCCTCTACAACATCCCGCACCGCGACTGCGGCCAGTTCTCGCAGGGCGGCGCGGCGGACGGCGACGCCTACAAGGCCTGGATCGACGGGGTCGCCCGCGGCATCCAGGACCGGCCCGCCACGGTGATCCTGGAGCCGGACGCCATTCTGCACCTGGTCAACCAGTGCACTCCGGCGCAGTTCCAGGAGGAGCGGTACTTCCTCCTCGAGAGCGCGGTCACCAAGCTCAAGGCCCTGAAGAACACGAAGGTGTACCTCGACGCGGGCAACGCGGGCTGGGGTCACCCCGACCAGATCTTCCAGCCGCTGAAGCGGGCGGGCATCGACCAGGCCGACGGGTTCTCCGTCAACGTCTCCAACTTCTACTCGACCAAGGACTCCATCGCGTACGGCAAGCAACTGTCCGCGAAGGTCGGCGGCAAGCACTTCGTCATCGACACCAGCCGCAACGGAAACGGCCCGTACACGGCCGGCGAGGCGGACGAGAACTGGTGCAATCCGCCGGGGCGCGCGCTGGGCGAGACCCCGACGACCAAGACCGCCGATCCGCTCGTCGACGCGTATCTCTGGGTCAAGCGGCCGGGTGAGTCGGACGGGGAGTGCAAGGGGGGGCCGAAGGCGGGCGAATGGTGGCCCGAGTACGCGTTGAAGCTGGCCAAAGCTTCTGACTGACGGCAAGTTCCCCGCGCCTTTAGGGGCGCGGGGCTCTGACATCATGCGGCTCCGCCGCGTGGGCGCGACCAGCCACAACGAACCAGCAGTCGAAAACGGCCCCGCGGAAGCGCTACGGCACCTTGACCCACTGGGCCTTGCTCGGGGTCCCCTGGTCGTCCGTCACGAACAGCATGTACCAACCGGACTCCACGAGATTCCGGTTCTTCGGCACGGTCACCGTGACCCCGTTCTTCGTCTTCTTGAAGTCCAGCGCGATGGAACGCTGATCGACGTCGGTGACGTGCGTGGACGCGCTCGGCCGGATCAGCCGGGCCGTCCTGATGGTCGACGCGTGCTGCGAGGTGAACGTCGCCGATCCGCCGCGCGCGATCGTCTTCGGGCCGCCGGTCAGATCGGGCCGCGAGTCCCGGTAGAGGTACGGCGGCGTGTAGATCTCGATGCGCTGCTCGAACGTGGCCGGTTTGGTGTTGGCCTTGTCCGCGTAGAGCGAGTTGGAGCCGAAGAACATCACCCGGCCGTCGGGCAGCAGGATCGAGCCCGAGTGGTAGTTGCGGCCCACCAGCGGATCGGCGACCCGGTCGAAGGTGTTCGACTTGGTGTCGTAGATCCGCGCCTGGAGGATGTTGGAGTCGCTGCGCCCCCGGTAGTCCTCGGAGCCGCCGGAGACGAGGACCGTGTCGTCCGGCAGGATCGAGGACTGCGGGTAGCGGGTGCCCTTCTCCAGTTCGGGCCCGTCCACGAACCTCGGGTTCTTGTCCTTGAGGTCGATCAGCCGGGTCTTCTTGCTGGACAGCTTGGACTCGCCGACCCCGCCACCGCCGATCACCATGTACTTCTCGTCCTGCGCGGGCGGCAGCAGCACCGTGCCGGACGTCTCCATCATGTTGGGGTCGCTCAGGCCCGGCAGCTTGGTGAACTTGTTGGTGGCCACGTCCCAGATGCCGGGGTCGCGGCCCACGTTGTCCGGTCCGTAGCCCGCGTTCGAGCCCGAGTAGAACATCTCGCCGTTCTGCATCAGGGAGATCGCCGGGTAGGTCGGGAACTGGCGGATTCCCTTGGTGTACGTCCATTTCTTGGTCTTCGGGTCGAACACCTCGTTCTTGCCCGGGACCAGCTGGCCGATCTCGTCCAGACCGGAGAGGCTGAGGATCTTGCCGTCGCTCATGGTGGTGAGCGTCGGGTACCAGCGGGCCTCGTTCATCGGGTCGACCTTGATGTACTTCTCGGCGACCGGATCGAACTCGTACGCGTCCCGGATGCCCTGGAAGTCCTTCTTGTCCAGGGCGAGCTTCTGTGCGATGCCGTAGGTGTTGCGGGCGTCGGCGCCGGTCAGGCCCTGGATGCGGTAGTTGTCCTGGGTGCCCGTCTCGTACTTCTGGCCGCTCCGCTGGGCCTCGACGTAGATACGGCCGAGGCCCGGGTCGTTGCGCAGGAACTTGCCGGTCGCCTTGTCGAAGACCTTCGTCGCGCGCGGGACGAGTACCGGGTCCTTGGAGACGAACGTCTTGCCGTTCTCCTTGCCGGTGAATTTGGTACCCGCGGGCAGCGTGATCGGCTTGTCCGGGTTCTCGTTGTGGACGACCATCAGACCGCCCGCCTTGGTGACGTCACCCTTCAGCGTCTCGTACCGCTTGGTGCCGCCCGCGATCAGCAGATTGCCGTTGGCGAGCTGGGTGTGGCCCGTGCAGAACAGGTCGGCGGGCGTCGGGATCTTCTTGATGGTGCCCTTGACCGGGTCCCAGATCCGCGTGTCGAACTTCTTCGCGTCGAAGTTGTCCTGGTTGTTGCCCGAGCCCGCGATCAGCAGGATCTTGCCGGTGTGCAGCAGGGCCGCGTGGATGGTGTTCTGTCTGTACTCCTCGGGGAACTGGATGATGTCCCAGTGCCCGTTCTTGGCCTTGTACTCGGGCTTGTTGATCGTGTAGTCGTGGTATTTCTCCGTGCTGAAGCGGTACACCCACGGTCCGTTCATCCCGGCCAGCGCGAGCACCACCGCCCCGCCTATCGCAAGACGACGAGCACGGCGGCGACGGGCACCGTCTTTCATTTTTTACGTCCCCCAAGGGAAATCTGCATGGTCTGGTCATTGCCCGCGCCGCTGCCGCCGTCCTGTCCCTGCGCCGCCGCCCAGCTGGGCTTGTGCTGCGGGGCATGCGGGGCGTGTGGGGCATGCGGAGCGTGCTGCTCCTGCTGGGGCGCCGAGGCCTGAGCGGGCAGCGGCACCGTCTCCTCGGGTGAGGCGGGCGGCACCGACGGCTTCTTCTTCGCCTGGCGCAGGGCCCACTGCCAGGCGAGGATCGGCGAGGCGGTGATCAGCAGGGCGAAGGACGCCCAGGTGATCATCGCGGGGTGGGAGTGCCCGAGCAGGAGTCCGGCGACGATCGAGCCGGCGAAGACCAGGATGAAGAACAGGTGGATCCGGAAGGTCCCGAACAGTGTGTCGGGGCTGGCCGAATCCCCCTTGGGGGTCACCACGAACTTGCTCTTGCGGCGCAGCACCGCGTCCATCAGCGAGCGGGCGTAGATCGGCGCGGAGAGCGCCGACATGATCATGCCCGCCACGCCGCCCGAGCCCTCGGGCTCGTGCGGGGAGACGTTGTGCCGGCGGTTCCACACGTACAGGCCGATCTGCAGCGCGGAGGCGTTGCCGTACAGCATCAGCCAGACCGTCGGGTCGATGTTCACACCGGATGCGCCCAGGCCCAGGAAGAGTGCGCAGCTGAGGGCCGCGAGGATCCAGTTGAGGGCGGACATCGGATAGAAGATGATCATCATGGTGTAGTTGAAGAGCTTGCTCGGCGGCAGCGAGAAGAAGCCCTTCCAGTACTGCTTGAGGATCGTCTCGTACGTGCCCCGGGACCAGCGCAGCTGCTGGGTGAAGAAGTCCGTCCAGGCGTTCGGGCCCTCGCCGACCGCGAGGACGTCCGGGGTGTAGACCGAGCGCCACTTCCTGCCCGTCGCCGGGTTCTTCGCACGGTGCATCTCGAAGCCGGTCGCCATGTCCTCGGTGATCGAGTCGTACAGACCGCCGATCTGCTTGAGCGCCTTGATGCGTACGGCGTTGGAGGTGCCCACGAACATCGGCGCGCCGTAGCGGTTGCCGGCCCGCTGGATCAGCGCGTGGAAGAGGAACTGCTGGGACTCGGCGGCCTTGGTGATGGGGTTGTCGTAGTTGCCGTAGACCTGCGGGCCGATGACGAAGCCGATGTCCGGGTCGCGGAAGAAGCCGAGCATCCGCTCCAGGTAGTTGGGCAGCGGCACGTGGTCGGTGTCGACCGAGGCGAAGAAGTCGTACTCGTCGCCGTGCGCCTCCAGCCAGGCGTTGTAGTTGCCGTGCTTGGTCTTGGCGCGGTGCGGGCCCTTGGCCTGGTTCCACTTCGCGACGCCCTTGCGGGAGAAGTGGTGCACGCCCAGGCGCTCGCAGACCTCCTTCACCTCCGGGTCGTCACCCTCGTCGAGGAGCCAGATGTGCAGAAGACCCCGGTGACGCAGCTTGACGGCCGCCTCCAGGGTCTTGGTCACCATGGCGAGGGGTTCCTTGCCGGGTACGAAGGAGGTGAGGAAGGCGACTCTGGTGCCGGTCTCTGGTACCACCGGGATCGGGTCGCGGGCGACCAGGGTGGCGTGCGCGTTCGACAGCACGTTCATGCAGCGGAAGAACTCGATCAGACCGATCGAGACCAGCATCACGATGTCGAGCACCGGCAGGAAGTCGTAGGCCGGGTAGTCGCGTTCGGTCCAGTGCTCCGGCTGGAGCAGCCAGCCCAGCAGGATCAGCGACAGCAGCGGCGCGGCGCCCAGCATCAGGGCGGCTCGAATGCGGTGCGGCTCCTGGGACAGCAGCGAGCGGTACTGCACCTTGTACGGCTTGTTCGGATCGGGCTGTGTGAGGGGACCCGCGAGCCGGCTGTAGTGCTCGTAGTCGTATCTCGGCAGGGTCTTCTTGATCCTGCGGAAGTTGTTGCCGGTCCGGTGCGATGGCATCCGGAGCTGGGTCGTCTCAGACGGGTCGAAGTTCTGCCGGGCGCCCGTCGGCGTCGACGTCATGAGTCATTCCCCCCGCACGCACGTCCAGGTGCGTGTTCGTCGGTCCTTGTCGCCCGTTCGAGTCCCCCTTGACCGTCACGGACGCATGCTGGCAGGTCGGCATCACCACATCCTCCACACAACGGAGACATAGAAATGCGACCTTCCGGTTGCATGATGCCCCCCTCGGCATCGGTTCATGAACGGGGCCCCCAGCCCCCCATGGTCGCAACCGGCCATACCCCCAACTGTCAGGTATCGACAGTCCCTTGAAACCCAGGGTTCTACGGCGTTCATCATGATCGCAAGATGCGAAACGCGGTGTTAACCGGTCATACGCGCTAATTGGGATGCGTGTACGAAGATGGGGTCACCGCCCCATACGCCGGGCGCATATGCCCGGCCCGTATGCGCCCCTATGTGACTCTTTGCGCCGGTTGTGCCCGTGGGGAGTCCGCCCCGCCCGCAAGCCGAAGGGCCCCTCACGCTGGTGAGGAGCCCTTCGGTGTCGGTGCGCCGCCAGGGACTCGAACCCCGGACCCGCTGATTAAGAGTCAGCTGCTCTAACCAACTGAGCTAGCGGCGCCTGCTGACCCGAGAACTCTACCTGACCGGGGAGGGTGCTCCGGACCACGAGGGTGTCGTGAAGTGAGCGGTGAGGTGTCCCGAACCGGTCGGAAGTGGTCTCTGTACATCATTCGGACCGTCAACATGCGACAAGAGGTGACAGTTGCGAAACTGACGACTGTGCAGAAGTGCGGAGACATGGACCTGTGGTGTGAGGGGAATCTCATGGAGGCTCCGGTATTCGAGGAATTCGATCCCGCGAGCGACTGCGATTGCCCCGGATGCGTGCACTGGCGGCGCGTCATTCCCCCTTCCTCGCTCCCCGGGCCCGTGGGACACCCGGCGGCGCGGGGCGCGCTGCTGCTGGCCGCGGCGGCGGGCGCCGTCCTCGCCGCGGGCCAGCCGGTGCCGGCCGTGGCCGCCGCGCACGGACCCGCCCGGCCGGGCGACCCCCGAGGTGACGAGCCCGACACCCCGCAGGGCGACCAGGCCCCGCTGCACGGCCCGGGCCGAGGCCCGGCGGAGCCCGGGGCGGGGGGCGAGCTCCCCGCGACCACCCGGGCGGCGATCATCAACCGGGCCAAGAAGTGGGTCGCCTCGCGGGTGCCGTACAGCAATACCGAGTACTGGCCGGACGGATACCGGCAGGACTGCTCGGGCTTCGTCTCGATGTCCTGGAACCTGCCGGGAAACGAATGGACGGGCAGCCTCAGCACGTTCGGCGTACGCATTTCACGCGACCAGGTGCAGCCCGGCGACATGCTCCTCTTCCATAATGCGGCGGATCCGCAGAACGGCTCGCACGTCGTCCTTTTCGGCGGCTGGGCGGACTACACCCACACCTATTACCTCGCCTATGAACAGACCCGCCCGCACACCCGCGGGCAGTCCACTCCGTACGCCTACTGGAGCAACTCGGACCGCTATGTCCCCTACCGCTACAAGGGGCTGGCCGAGGAGAGGAGCGGCGCGGGCGTCTCGGCGCCGGGGGCGACGAGCAGCCGCTACCCGGGCCGGTCCTTCTTCGGTCCGGGCGCGGACAACCCCCATATCACCCGGCTCGGCGAGCAACTCGTGAAGAAGGGGTTCGGCACGTACTACACGTCGGGTCCGGGGCCGCGCTGGGGCGAGGCGGACCGGCGGGGCGTCGAGGCGTTCCAGCGGGCGCAGGGCTGGCGCGGCGGCGCGGCGGACGGCTGCCCGGGGCCCGAGACCTGGCGCCGGCTCTTCTCGTGAAAGGCCGGGTGGCAGGGCTCGCACCTCGGCTCGCACCACGGCTCGCACCTCGGCTCGCATCAGGGCTCGTACCGGGCAACGCGTCAGGCAGCACACCAAGGCTCGCACCAGGGCTCGCACCAAGGCTCGTACCAGGCATCGCACTACGGCTCGCACCAGGAATCGCACCAGGGCTCGTCACCCGGCCGGGATCACCCTTCCACGCGCGGAGGCATGGAGGCAGCTATGAGTACGACGACTTCACCCACCCCGGAGTCCGGGGGGACGCCGGAGGGCGGCGCCTCCCGGCCCGCCCGGCTCATCCACAACGAGACGACCACCGAGATCCCCGTCCATCTGCTCTTCCGTGACGACCCCGAGCCGGTGCCCGTGCCGCTCTCGCCCGCCGTGGTGGGGCGGCGGCGCGGCACGGGCGAACAGCCCCGGATCCGGCGCCCCGTGCTGGGCCGTGCCCCGCGCCCGGTGCCGGAGGTCGACCCCGAACTGGTGGAGCGCCCCGCACGGGTGCTGCCCGGACTGGCGGGTGTGCTGGCCGGGGCCTGCGGGGTGGCCGGATGTGTACTCACCACTTGGTGGTCGGGTGTGCTGCCGCACAGCGCGGGGAGGGTGATCGGGCTGCCCTGGTACGCGGGGGCCGGGGTCGGCCCCGCGCAGTGGGCCGCGTACGCCGGGGCCGGCGCGCTCGGGCTGTTCGGGTTCGGCGGGCTCTCCCGCGGCCGGACCGGGCGTGCCTCGGTGCTCGGCCTCTTCGGCCGCTACCGGGGCACGGTCCGGCGCACCGGGCTGTTGTGGATCAACCCGATGGTGCTGCGGCGCCAGGTCGACGTACGGCTGCGGCACTGGCGCAGTGAGCCGATGTCGGTGGTCGACGCGAACGGGGTCGCGCTGCGGGTGGTGGTGCTCGTGGTGTGGCGGGTCAAGGACACCGCGCGGGCCGTGCTCGGCGTCGAGGACCACGAGACGTATCTGCGCGAGTGTGTGGAGGCGGCGATGTCGCGGA
The DNA here is from genome assembly GCF_019091445.1 of Streptomyces sp. GbtcB7. Taxonomy (NCBI): domain Bacteria; kingdom Bacillati; phylum Actinomycetota; class Actinomycetes; order Kitasatosporales; family Streptomycetaceae; genus Streptomyces; species Streptomyces sp. GbtcB7. The sequence continues at coordinate 329,571 of NZ_JAGXJM010000004.1, read as the reverse complement.
TGCTCTCGCAGCTGCCGGCCGAGGCGCCGCCCGCCGTCATCAAGGACGTGGCGACCCTGCGCAACACGGACGCGGTCGGCGAGGCGCTCACCGGGATGATCGCCGCGGACACCGCGCCGGTCGGCCTGGAGGTGTTCTCGGTGCAGCCGACCCGGATCGAGTACGCCCCCGAGGTCGCGGCCGTGATGCAGCGCCGCCGGATCGCGACCCTGGACGCTCAGCACCGCGACACCGTGCTCACCTCCGTCGTCGACTCCGTCGAGGACACGGTGACCCGGCTGACCATGCGCGGGCTGGTCGAACTCGACGACTACGAGCGCAAGGCGCTGGTGAAGGACCTGACGGTGGCATTCTACACGGGGCGCAGGGACGCCTCGCCGTGACGGGGACCGACAGCGGGGTCGTGACGGGGACCGAGAGCTTGGTTATTGGTCTGGACATGTTCAAGTCGCGGCAATAATCTGGGACTTGGTCTAGACCTGAAATTCGCGCGCACGGCTCACGAGAACCTCCCCCACGTCCTCCAGGAGCGGCAGCATGCGCATACGGACGACCAGGATCCCTGCGGCAAGGGTCCGTACCAGCAGGAAAGTCAAGCTGTACGCCGCTGTCGTGGGCCTCGCCACGGCGGGCACGTTCGTGCTCTCCACCGGCGGAGCCGACGCCCACGGCTACACCGACCAGCCCCTCAGCCGGCAGAAGTTGTGCGCCGCCAACGGCGGCAGTGTCGCGGGCTGCGGTGACATCCAGTGGGAGCCGCAGAGCGTCGAGGGCCCGAAGGGCTTCCCGGCGGCGGGTCCCGCGGACGGACAGATCTGTTCTGCGAACCACACCAACTTCAGCCAGCTCGACCAGCCCAAGACCCCCTCGGGTGCGGCCTGGCCGACGACCAAGGTCACCGGCGGGCAGAGCTACACCTTCCGCTGGCAGTTCACGGCCGTGCACGCCACGACCGACTTCAAGTACTTCGTCACCAAGTCCGGCTGGAACCAGAACCACGCACTGACCAGGGCGGACCTGAACACCACCCCGTTCCTGACCGTCCCGTACAACGGGCAGCGCCCGCCGTCCACGTTCAGTCACACCGGCACGCTGCCCTCCGGGCTGAGCGGTCACCACGTCATCCTCGGCGTGTGGACGATCGCCGACACCGCGAACGCGTTCTACTCGTGCGCGGACGTCACGTTCTGAACGTTCAGAACGTTCTGAGCGCGTGTGGACCGGAAATGTTCTGAGCCTCTCTTGAGGAGCTCGCGCACCCCCCACGGGTAGGTTCCACGCACGTCGACATGACCATGGCGGCGTGCGTGGAGCTGTACCGGACAACGGGGGAATGTCATGGACGTCTTCTTCTATGCCGTGCCAGGGCTGATCATGGCTGTGGCCATCTTCATGGCGGTCGCGGTGATCCGCCGCTCGCTGGAGATGAACCGGGCTTGGAGCAGCGGGCTGACTGCCGAGGCACGCTGTTTGCGGTCCTTCACGACGGCCAGCGGTGGCGGGGGCGACACGTCCGTGAGTACGACCCTGCACCACGTGTACGAGTTCAGGGCGCGGGACGGTCGCACGGTCCGCTTCGAGGAGGAGAACGGCCCGGCGACGATCATCGAGGGCGACATCGTCACCGTCCACTACATTGCCGAGCGCCCGGAGAAGGCCACGGCCCACACGCCGAGCCGGGGCAAGCTGGCGGCGGGAACCGTGGGCATCCTGGTGTTCTGCGGGGTGATCGTCCTCTTCTGCATCGGTTTCATGGTGGGCGTCCACGGGTTCTTCTCGATGGACGACTCGTCCGGCGGAGATGAGTTCGAGGGCACGGGCCTCCCCTTCTGACGATACGTCAATTATCGTGCGCCCCCATGGGGTCCATGAGGGGTACCGTCGCGGAACTCGTACAGGAACGGTGGGGCGACCACCGGCCGGGACTGTGGTTCGAGGGGCGGGTGCTGAGCCACCACCGGGTGGCGGCGGGCGCGGCGGCGCGGGCGGCGCTCCTCGCCGACCTGCTGCCGCCCGGCGCCGCACCGCACGTCGGGGCGCTGCTCGACAACACCCCCGAGTATCCGCTGTGGTTGAGCGCGGCGGCCCTCTCCGGTGCCGCCGTGGCCGGGATCAACCCGACCCGGCGCGGCTCCGAACTGGCCCGCGACATCCTGCACACCGAGTGCCGTGTCCTGGTCACCGAGCGGACCCACCTGCCCCTCCTCGACGGCCTCGAACTGCCCGGCGTACGCGTCCTGGTCACCGACACCGAGGCGTACGAGGAACTCCTCGCGCCGTACGAGGGCGCGAAGCCGGACGCGGCGCCCTCCGTGTCGGCGGACGCCCGCCTCCTCCTCTATTTCACCTCCGGCTCGACCGGCGCCCCCAAGGCCGCGATCTGCACCCAGGGCCGGCTGGCCGCCGCCGGGCGCTCGCTCGTCGACCAGTTCGGGGTGCGCCCGGACGACACGCACTACATCTGCATGCCGATGTTCCACGGCAACGCGGTGATCGCCGACTGGGCGCCCGCCGTGGCGGCGGGCGCGGGGATCGCGCTGAGGCGGCGGTTCTCGGCGTCGGGGTTCCTCGCGGACGTACGGGCCTGCGGGGCGACGTACTTCACCTATGTGGGCCGCGCGGTGCAGTACCTGCTGGCCACGCCCGCCCGCGGCGACGACCGCGACAACCCGCTGCGGATGGGCTTCGGGACGGAGGCCGGGGCCGTGGACGCGGCCGCCTTCGAGGAGCGCTTCGGGGTGCGGCTGGTGGAGGGGTACGGCTCGTCCGAGGGCGGCGCCGCCATTCAGCGGACGCCCGGCGCCCCGGCGGGCGCGATCGGACGGGCGGCACCCCGCGACGACCTCGCGGTGGTCGACCCGGGGACCCGGGCCGAATGCCCGCCCGCCGTCTTCGCCGAGGACGGGAGGCTTCTCAACGGGGACGAGGCGATAGGGGAGTTGGTGAACCGTGGGCCCAACCCCTTCGAGGGGTACTGGCGCAACCCCGCCGCGGACGCCGACCGCCGCCGATGGGGGTCCCCCCGCTCGAGCGAAGCCGAGAGTGGGGGAGGCTGGTACTGGACCGGCGACCTCTTCTACCGCGACACCGACGGCTTCCTCTACTTCGCCGGACGGGCGGACGACCGGCTGCGCGTCGACAGCGAGAACCTCGCCGCCGCGATGATCGAGAACATCCTCGCCCGTCACGAGGACGCCGCCGCCGTGGCGGTGTACGCGGTCCCCGACCCGGTGGCCGGGGACCAGGTGATGGCGGCGATCGCGCCGCGCGAGGGAGCCGGCTTCGATCCGTCGGCCTTCGCGGAGTTCCTCCTCGCCCAGCCCGACCTGGGGACCAAGATGGCACCCCGCTTCGTCCGGATCGTGACGCGGATGCCGGTCACCGCCACCAACAAGATCCACCGGGTGGGGCTGCGCCGCGAGGGCTTCCGCTGCGCCGACCCGGTGTGGTGGCGGCCACCGGGGGAGTCGGCGTACCGCAGACTGCGCGCGCCGGACATCGAGGGGCTGCTGGCCGAGTACCGGGCGCGCGGACGCGAGAAGTTGCTGCCGACCGGGTAGGTTCCGGGCGCGCTTCCCGCGCGGGCGCTCGTCGGCCGGAACTTTCGGCGGCCCGGCGGACGTCCCGTCTCAGGGAGTCCCGGGGCAGAGGAATCCCCTCCGCCCCACAGGGGGAGGATGCCCCCGGACACCTGTGTCGCCCGCGCCGAGGAAAGAGGGAACATGCGTCACCTGATCCGGGTCGTGAACATCGCCGATGCCGCACCGCCACGCGGCGGACGGGGGCGGGCAACGGTCCGGGGACGGCTCGTGGCGCGGCACCGGTGACGGCCGAGGGGCGCTACCGCGTCCTGGTCGCCGGCTACTCCGTCTCCTCGTACGGCACCTTCCTCAACATGGTGGCGCTCAACCTGTTCGTCTACGCCACCACCCACAGCGCGCTCGCCATCGGACTGTTCATGGCGGTGCGGCTGGGCGCGGGGTTCCTGGCGGGGACGGTCGCGGGGCGCGTGCAGGCCCGGTTCGGGGTCAAGCCGGTCATGCTGTGGGCCAATATCGCCCAAGCGATTGTCATGTTCCTGCTGGTAGTGACGCCGGACGGGGGACTGCGGACCGGCGTGCTGTTCACGGTGTCCGCGGCCGTCGGGGCGTGCAGCACGGTGTTCATGGTCGCGCTGCGCAGCTCCATCCCCGACCTGGTCGGCGCGGACCGGCGCGCCTGGGCCAACTCGCTGATGGTGGGCGGCCGTTCGCTGGCGATGGTCGCCGGGTTCGCCTCGTCCGGTGTGGTGGTGCCCTGGCTCGGCTTCACCGCCGCGTTCCTGGTGGACGCGGCGAGCTTCCTGGTGTGCGCGGCGGCGGTCGTGTGGCTTCCGGGCATCGAACGCGCCCCCGAGCCGCCGCGGGAGCCCGACGAACCCCGTGAGAAGCGCGGCGTGTGGGCCGCGATGACGGCGCTGGCCACCGTGCCCGCCCTCGGCCTCATGATGTGCCTGCGCACCGTCGACGCCCTCGGCTCCTCCTCGCACAACGCGGCCCTGCCCGTCTACTCCAGCACGCTCCACCCCGATGACCCGGCCGCGTTCGTCAGCCGCTTCTGGCTGTTCTGGGCGCTGGGCAACGTCCTGGCGCAACAGGTCATCCAACGCTGGGCCAAACGCTCCGGACGGGCCGTCGGCGCGCTCGGCTTCGGCCTCGGCACCATCGTCATGTCCTCCGCGTTCATCCTCGGCTTCGCCGGGTTCCCGATGGTGGCGACCGTGCTGATCGCCCTCGTCGCGGGCGCCGCGGACGGGCTCACCGAGGTGTCGTACACCTCGCATCTGCAGACCCTGCCGGAGAACCTGCGCGGCCACGCCTTCGGGCTCACGGCGACGGTCGAGAACCTCGGCTTCGGGATCGGCATGATCGGGGTGTCGGCGGCCCTCGAATCGTTCTCCGCGTTCACCGTCGTGGCCTGGTCGCACGGCCTCGCCATCATGGTCGCGGGGATCTACCTGCTCCGGTTGTACGCGGTCCACGGCGCCGGCAAGGAGGGGACGAGCGGTGCGTACGGCAGTCGTCGGGATGGCGCTGAGGTTTCCGGGAGCTGACACCCCCGACGGGTACTGGCGGGACATCCGGGCGGGCGTGACGCACGTACGGCGGTTCACCGACGCCGAGCTCGCGGCGGCCGGGTTCGCCCCCGAGGAGTACGGCGCGCCCGACTTCGTTGCCTCGAGCGCCCCGCTGCCCGGCATCGACGGCTTCGACGCGGCCTTCTTCGGGATGAGCGCCCGCGAGGCCACGGTCACCGATCCGCAGCAGCGGCTCTTCCTGGAGTGCGCCCACCACGCCCTGGAGGACGCGGGGTACGCACAGCCGCGCGCCGGGGTGCGGATCGGGGTGTGCGGGAGCACCGGCTACCGGCTCTACTCGCTGCACAGCTACCTCGCCAACAACCTGCGGGAGGAGGCGGGTTCGGGCGACTGGCAGCGGCAGAAACAGGCGCAGGTCGGCAACTACCCCGACTTCGCGGCCCCCCGGGCGGCCCACCGGCTCGCACTGACGGGCCCGGCCCTGAACGTGGCCACGGCCTGCTCGTCGTCCCTGGTGTCCGTCCATCTCGCCCGCCAGGCCCTGCACTTCGGCGACGCGGACCTCATGGTCGTCGCCTCGGCCGCCCTGCACGTGCCCCAGGTCACCGGGCACCGGCACGTACGCGGCTCGACGATCTCGCGCTCCGGGACCGTGCGCGCCTTCGACGCCGACGCGGACGGCACCGTCGGCGGCAACGGCGTCGCCGCCGTCGTCCTCAAACCGCTGGAGAGGGCGCTCGCCGACGGCGACACCGTGTACGCGGTGATCGCCGGGTCCGCCGTCACCAACGACGGCGCCGACCGGGCCGGGTTCGCCGCGCCGGGCTCCACCGGCCAGCGCGACGCCGTGCTCGGCGCGCTGCGCGCGGCCGGGGTGCCCGCCGACTCCATCGGCTACCTGGAGGCGCACGGCACCGGCACGCTCAAGGGTGACCCGATCGAGTTCGCCGCCCTCACCGAGGCGTTCCGGCTGCACACCGACCGCACCGGCTTCTGCGCGCTGGGCTCCACGAAGTCGGCGATCGGCCACCTGGACAGCGCGGCCGGTCTTGCGGGGCTGATCAAGGCGGTGCTGGTGCTGCGCCACGGGGAGATACCGCCGCTGGTGAACCACACCCGCCCCAACCCGGCCCTGGACGTGACCGGGAGCCCCTTCGTCCTGCCCACCCGCGCGCTGCCCTGGCTCGCCGAGGAGGGCCGCCCGCGCCGGGCCGGGGTGCACTCCATCGGGATGGGCGGGACGAACGCCCACGTGATCCTGGAGGAGGCGCCGCCCCCGCCCCCCCGCCCGCCGGACCGTGGGCAGGCCCCCGCGCTGCTGCCGCTGTCCGGCCACACCCACGAGGCGCTCCTCGCCTCCGCACGGGCCTTCCGCGACCACCTCACCGAACACCCAGGGACCGACCCGGCCGACCTGCTCCTCACCACCTCGCTCGGGCGACGGCACCTTGAACACCGACTGGTGGTCACCACGGAGGCAGGCGACACGGCGGCGGCGCTGGACGCCTTCGTACGGGGCGAGGCGGGGGCGTACGCGCACGGCGTCGCCGGGGCGGACGCGGCCACGGGACCGGTGTTCCTCTTCACCGGCCAGGGCAGCGGGTACGACGGGATGGGCGCGGCGCTCGCGGAGCGGTTCCCGGTGGTGGCCCGCACGTTGGAGGAGTGCGCGGGGATCCACCGGGACGAGACGGGGGAGGAGGGGTTCCTCGACCGGTTGCTGGGCGGCGCCGACGGTGGTCCTGCGGAGGCGGCGCGGGCCCGGGGCCCGGAGGGAGCGCGGGTCTGGGACACCGCCTTCGCGCAGCCCGCGCTCTTCGCCCTGCAGGTCGCGCAGGCGCGGCTGTGGCGGCGGTTCGGCGTCGAACCGGTCGCGGTGGCCGGACACAGCGCCGGGGAGTACGCGGCCCTGTGCGTGGCCGGGGCGCTGACGCTGGAGGACGGACTGCGGCTGGTCTGCAGGCGGGGGCGGCTGATGCGCGACGGCACCCCGGCCGGGGGCATGCTCGCGGTGTTCGCCGCCGAGGACGTCGTACGGGGGCTGGTCACCGAGGTCGACGGCCTCGAACTCGCCGTCGTCAACGGGCCCGGGCAGTACGTCGTGGGCGGACCGCCCGAGGCGGTGGCCGCCGCCCGCGCCCGGCTCGCGGAACGCGGCACGCCCGCGGAGCCCCTGCCGGTGGACCGCGCGTTCCACACCGCCCTGCTCGACCCCGTCCTGGCGGACTTCCGGGACGCCTGCGGAAAGGTACGACTGCGGCCCACCAGGACCGAGTTCGTGAGCGGTCCGGACGGGGTCCGGCACCCGGTGGGCTGGCTGCCGGACGCCGAGCACCTCGTACGGGGGACCCGGCGGCCGGTGGACTTCGCCGCCGTACTGCGCACGCTGGAGCGGACACCCGGGCGGCCGGTGCATCTGGAGATCGGCCCCGACGCGCCCCTCACCGGGCTCGTCCGGCGCGCCCGGCCGGACACCGCCGCCGTCCCCACCCAGCGCCGCGGCGACCGTGGCCTCGGCACCCTCTGGGCGGCCGTGGCCCGGCTGCACTGCGCGGGCCACCGGCTCGACTGGGCGGCCCTGCTCGACGGCAGCGACGCCCGCCGGATCCCGCTGCCGCCGTATCCCTTCCAGCATCGGTCGTACTGGACAGGACCGCCGCCCACCCCCTTCGCCGACGACCGCAAAACGGAGGACGGCATGAGCGAACAGGCCGTACTGGCACGGGTGCTGGCGCTCAGCGCCCGTCATCTCGGATACGCGCCGGAGGAGATCACGGCGGAGCGGACGTTCGTCGGGCTCGGCGCGGACTCACTCCAACTCATCGGAATGGTGCGACAGTTGGAGGCCGAGTTCGGGGTGGAGATCGGAATGCGGGAGATCCTGGAGGAGGCGGGGACCCCACGGCTCGCGGCCCGGTTGATCGCGGAGCGGACGGGGCGGAGGGCGGTCTCGGCCTCCGCGGGCGTCACCCCGGACGACGAGCCCGTGCATGTCACCCCGGACGACGAGCCCGTGCACGTCACCCCCGACGAGGAACCCGTCCACGCCACCCGTGCCGAGGTCGAGGAACTCGCCCGCCAGATACGCCAACTCGCCGAGACCCAGACCAGGATGCTCGGTCAGCTCTCCGAGGCCGTGGCCCTGCTCGCCGAGGGCCGCAAGGAGGTCGGAGGATGACCACGGTGCGGACCAGCCCCGAGTCGCAGGCGAGCGCCGAGGCCGTCGCCCGAACCGTCGCCGTCTCCGGACGGCTCGACGAACTCCTGACGGCGGCCCGTCACCGCACCGAGCCACCCGTCGGGCAACCCGCCGAGGGTCCCGCCGGGCAACCCGCCGAGCCGCCCCTCCACCACGGCCCCCATGTCACCCTCCCCCCTGACTCCGGCATGTCCGGCACCGGTGCGAGTGAGGCCCAGCGAGCCCACGCCGACGACCTGGTCCGCCGCTTCACCGAGCGGACCCGCACGTCGAAGGGGCTGGCGCAGCGGCACCGAACGGTGCTGGCGGACAGCCGGGCCGTGGTCGGCTTCCGGCGGGCGACGAAGGAGATGCAGTACCCGATCGCGGCCCGCTCGGCGCACGGCGCCCGGCTGACGGACGTCGACGGCAACGACTACACCGACATCACCATGGGCTTCGGCGCGCTGCTGCTCGGCCACGAGCCCGCCCCGGTGACGGAGGCCGTCCGCCGGCACCTCGCCGACGGACTGCGTCTCGGCCCGCGCTCCGAGGACACGGGCGTGGCCGCCGAACTGCTCGCGGAGCTCACCGGCATGGAGCGGGTGGCGTTCGCGAACTCCGGCACCGAGGCCAACTCCGCCGCCCTGCGGCTCGCCCGCGCGGCCACCGGACGCGACCGCGTGGTCATGTTCCGCGGCTCCTACCACGGCCACATCGACTCGGTCCTCGGCCGCCCGGGCCCCGACGGCCGCCACGCCGTCCCCGTCTCGCGCGGCATCCCCGCGAGCGCGGTGTCCGAACTCCTCGTCCTCGAATACGGCAGCCAGGAGAGCCTGGAGGTCATCGACGAGCTCGGCGACACGATCGCCGCGGTCCTCGTCGAACCGGTCCAGTGCCGCAACCCCGCCCTGCGCCCCGTCGCCTTCCTGCGCGCGCTGCGGGAGCTGACCGCCCGGCGCGCCATCGTCCTCCTCTTCGACGAGATGCTCACCGGCCTGCGCCCCCACCCCCGCGGTGCCCAGCACCACTACGGCGTCGTCCCCGACCTCGCCACCTACGGCAAGGCCCTCGGCAGCGGTCACCCCATCGGCGCGATCGCGGGCCGCGCCGACCTCATGGACGGTATCGACGGCGGTTTCTGGCGGTACGGGGACGACAGCCGCCCGACGCGCGACACGACCTTCTTCGGCGGTACGTACATCCAGCACCCCCTGTCGATGGCCGCCGCCCGCGCGGTCCTCACCCACCTCAAGGAGCGGGGCCCGGAACTCCAGCAGACGCTGAACGCCCGCACCGACGCACTCGCCGCCGACCTCGACGACTTCTTCCGCGCCGAGGAATTCCCCCTGGAAACGGCCCACTTCGGGTCCATGTTCCGCTTCACCCACCGCGCCGACATGGAGCTGCTCTACCACCACCTCCTCCTGCGCGGGATCTACGTCTGGGAGTGGCGCTCCTTCTACCTCTCCACCGCGCACACCGACACCGACGTCGAACGGATCACGGACGCGGTGAAGGACTCACTGCGGGAGCTGCGCGCGGGCGGCTACTTCCCGACGACGGCCCGCCGCAGCCGACGTCACGGCCACGGTGACGCCGCCGAGCGGCCCGCCCCCGACTTCGGCGTCTACTTCTTCGGCGACCACCCCGACGGCGAGGACAGCGCGCAGGCCTACGAACGGCTGATCGAGACCGCACGCTTCGCCGACACCCACGACTTCAGCACGCTCTGGCTCCCCGAACGCCACTTCCACTCCTTCGGCGGCCTCTTCCCCAACCCGTCCGTCCTGGCCGCCGCGCTCGCCCGCGAGACCCGCCGCATCCGTCTGCACGCGGGCTCGGTGGTCCTCCCGCTGCACGACCCCGTGCGGATCGCCGAGGAGTGGGCGGTGGCCGACAACCTCTCCGGCGGCCGGGTCGGCATCGGCTGTGCGAGCGGCTGGCACGCGAGCGACTTCGCCCTGCACCCCGACCGCTTCACCGACCGCACCGAGATCGCCTTCCAGCACCTGGAGGACGTACGGCGGTTGTGGCGGGGCGAGAGCGTCGCGCGCCGTACCGGCGAAGGGCACCCCATCGACGTACGCCTGCATCCGCGGCCCGTGCAGGAACTGCCGCCGATGTATCTGGCGACGTCCGGGCGGCGTGCCTCGTACGAGGAGGCGGCCCGCCGCGACCTCGGGATCGTCACCAACCTCATGAACCAGACGGTCGAGCAACTCGCGGCGAACATCCGCCACTACCGCCGGCTGCGCGCCGAGAGCGGCCTCGACCCCGCCGCGGGCCGCGTCACCGTCCTGCTCCACACCCACCTCGCCGAGGACCACGCCGCCGCCCGGGCCGCCGCGCGCGAGCCGATGAGCCGCTATCTGCGCTCCTCCCTCCAGATGCGTTCCGCCGCGAGCGCCCTCGGCGGCCGCCCCGAGGACGTGGCCGACGCGAGCGAGGCAGACCTCGCCTACCTCTTCGACCGCGCCTACGACCGCTACTGCGACCAACGGGCCCTCATCGGCTCGCCGGACACCTGCGCGGCCACCGTCGACGCGCTGCGGGCCGCAGGGGTCGACGAGATCGCCGCCCTGGTCGACTTCGGGCTACCGCCGGAGGAGATGCGGGCGGGCCTGGAGCAGCTGGACGTCCTGCGCCGCCGCTACCACGAGCCCCCGACGGAGCCGAAGAACCCGAAGAGGCCCAAAGAACGGCGGGCTCCCGCGACCCCGGCTCAGCGCCGCCTGTGGCTCGCCGCCACGCTGATCGCCAACCCGGCCGCGTACAACGAGATCCAGGGCGTACGGCTGCGGGGTCCGCTGGACGTCGAGGCGCTGCGGACCGCCGTGGACGGCCTCGTCCGCCGCCACGACGGGCTGCGGACCGCGTTCGTGGCCGGGGGAGACGGGGTCTTCCAGGTCGTACGGGAGGACCGGGACCGGGCATGTCCGGCCTTGATCGTCGACGACGTCCGGGGCCGGGACGCCGACGAGGTGATCCGGGCCGCCCTGCGGGAGGAGAGCACCCGCGCGTACGACCTCGCGTCGAGGCCGCTGTTCACGCCCCGGCTGCTGCGGCTCGCCGACGACGACCACGCGCTGATCCTCGGCATGCACCACCTCGTCACCGACGGCCACTCCGCGGGGCTGGTCGCCGCCGACCTCGGGGAGTTCTACCGGGCGGCGGTCGAGGGACGCGCGCCCCGGTTCGAGCGGGCCGCCGGGAGCACGCTCGACACGATCGCGGTGACCGGGGCAGCGGACGACCTGGACTGGTGGCGCGCCCACCTCGGGGACGGCCCTGGCGCGCCCGCACTGCCCACGGACCGGCCGCGCACCCGCACCGTCGCCGGACGCGGCGGGGCCGTGGGACTGCGGCTCGGCCCGGAGCGGGCGGGACGGCTGCGGGAATGGAGCGGGCGGCAAGGGGTCACCCTGTTCGCGACGCTGCTCACCGCCTGGCGGATCGTGCTGCGCCAGTACGCCGGACAGGACGACTTCGTCATCGGGTCCACCTTCGGCCGCCGCACCCCCGAGACGCGGGACACCGTCGGCTTCCACGTGTCCCTGCTTCCGCTGCGCGGGACCCTGACCGACCGCACGACACTCACCGACGCCGTACGCGCCACCCGGGACACGCTCTTCGCCGCCGACGCCCGCCAACACGTCGACCTGGACGCCCTGTCGGCGGCCCGCCACCCCGACCCGGGCAACCCGCGCCCCCTCGTCACGGTCTCCGCCGACCTCGACACCGCGCCCCTGACCGCCCTCGCCCTGCCGGGCCTGCGCGCCGACCCCCTCGACGGCGGCACCGAGTCCGCGCCCCTCGAACTCGCCCTCATGGCGACCCGGCTCCCCGACGGGGACCTCGACCTGCGCCTCCGCCACGACGCCGACCTGTTCGACGAGGCGACGGCACGGGGGTACCTGGACCGTCTGGAGAGCGTGCTGGCCGGCATGACGGCGGGCGCCGCGCAGACGGTCGGCGACCTGACGCCGGGTTCCGTCACCCCGGGCACCCCCGACGGCGCCCACCGTCTCCGTACCCTCTGGCAGCACACACTCGGCCCGGTCGGTGATCTCGCCCCGGACGCCAACTTCTTCGCACTCGGGGGGAATTCGATCGGCGCGATCAGACTGGTGAACCGGGTCCGGGACAGCTTCGGCGTGGAATACCCCTTGGCGGACTTCTTCGCCGACGCCACGCTGGGGGCGATGACCGCCCGGCTCGCGCCACCCCGGGGCGTGACCGTGGTGGACACGGCGCCCGTCAGCGACCAGCAGGCCCGCATGATCGCGGGCGTCCTGAGCATGCCCCGCCCCGAGGTGTGGAACATCCCGACCCGGATCCGTTTCACCGGCCCCCTGGACGTGGCCGCCCTGCGCACCGCGGTGGCCGGGCTGCTCGACCGACACCACGGACTGCGGTGCCGCTTCGTACCCGCGGACGGGCAGCCGGTCCCGTCGTACGGAACGGACGACGGGACCGGCTGGCGGCAGGAGGTTCTCGACGTGCCGCCCCCGCCGCTTCCCGTCGAGGACCTCACCGGCATCGCGGCGGAGTCCGAACGGCTCGCGCGCGCCGAGGAGTTGTGCCGGGAGGCCGCCGCGACGCCCATCACGGTGACCGACCCCGCGCTGCCCGTCCTGCGGCTGCTGCGCCTCGCCCCCGACCGGTGGACGCTGATGTTCGTCGTGCACCACATCTGTGTCGACGGCTGGTCCCTCTCCCTCCTCCTGAGCGAGCTCGCCGCGCTCTACACGGCCGCCGCCGCGGGCCGCCCGCACGGTCTGCCCGAACCGGCGGCGCAGTGCACGGACTACGCCCGCTGGCAGCGCGAGCACGCCGACCCCGCCGAGGAGGCCCGCAGGACGGCGTACTGGACCCGGTACCTGGAGGGGATCCCGGCCGCGGTCGAGATCCCCGGCGACCGGGCCCGGCCCGCCGTACCGAGCGGACACGGCGACACCCTGCGCGGCACCGCTTCCGGTGAACTGCGCGGGGCCGTCGAGGAGTTGGCCGCGGCCCGGCACACCACGCCCTTCGGGGTCGCGGCCACCGCGCTCGGCGTGCTGGTCGCCCGCCGGTCCGGGGCGCGGGACATCGCGATGGGCACGCCGTACGCCCACCGCGAGCGCAGCGCGTTCGAGTCGATGGTCGCGCTGACGTCGACCGGCGTGGTCGTGCGGGTGACGCCCGACCCGGACGAGACGCGCGGCGCCCTCGTGCAGCGCACCGGCGCCGGCGCCCTGGAGGCGACGGCCCATGTCCTGCCGACCGCGCGGATCGTGCGCGCCCTGCGCGAGAGCGGCGCCCGCGCGGTGCCCGAGCGCTTCCCGCTGACCATCGCCTTCCAGAACTCCCTGGACACGGACATCGAGATCCCCGGACTCGACGTCGAGGTCGACGACCTCGCCCCGCCCGTGTCCCGCGGTGACCTCTCCTTCGGTCTCGCCCCGCGCCGCGACCCGGCCAAGGGCTACCGCACCTTCCTGGAGTACTCCGCCGATCTGTGGGACCCCGCCACGGCTCAGGAGCTGCTCGACGACTGGCAGGCCGTCCTCGCCGAACTGTGCACTCGGCCGGACGCGTCCGTCGCCCCACTCCTCAACCCTCTACAGCCCCTCCGAAAGGCGTGAGCGCCCATGTCCCCCACACATGACCGCAGTCACAGCGATGATCTGCTCTCCTTCGTCCGCTCCAGCCCCTCGCCCTACCACGTGGTCGCGAACGCGGCCCAGCGCCTGGAGAAGGCGGGCTTCCAGGAGCTGCGCGAGACGGACGACTGGACGGCCGGTGCCGAGGGCGGCCGGTACGTCGTCCGCGCCGGAGCGCTGCTCGCCTGGTACGTCCCCGCGGGCGCCCCGGCCCGCACCCCGTTCCGGATCGTCGGAGCCCACACCGACTCCCCGAACCTGCGGATCAAGCCCGAGCCCGACATCGGCTCCGCGGGCTGGCGGCAGATCGCCGTGGAGATCTACGGCGGCGTCCCCCACAACACCTGGCTCGACCGCGACCTCGGCATCTCGGGCCGGCTGACGCTGCGCGACGGATCCAGCCGCCTCGTCTGCGTCGACCAGCCGCTGCTGCGCGTACCCCAGCTCGCCATCCACCTCGACCGCAGCGTCAACGAAGGGGTGGCGCTCGACGCGCAGCTGCACATGACCCCGCTGTGGGGCCTCGGCCCCGCCCGGCCCGGCGCCCTGCTCGCCCGGGTCGCCGCCGAGGCGGACACCGACGTCGCCGAGGTCCTCGGCTGGGACCTGATGCTGCACGACATCCAGCCGCCCGGCTATCTCGGCGCCGACGAGGAGTTCCTCGTCTCACCGCGTCTGGACAACCAGATCTCCGTGCACGCGGGCGTCACCGCGCTGGTCGCCGCCGCCACCGCCGTCCGGCCGCCCGCCCACATCCCGGTGCTCGCCGCCTTCGACCACGAGGAGGTCGGCAGCGGCTCCCAGTCGGGCGCCCAGGGCCCCCTGCTGGAGCGGGTGCTCGGCCGGGCCGTCGCCGCGCGCGGCGGCAGCGCCGAGGACTTCAACCGGGCCCTCGCCGGCGCCTTCTGCGTCTCCGCCGACATGTCGCACGCCGTGCACCCCAACTACGCCGAACGCCACGACCCGGACCACCACCCCCTCCCCAACGGCGGCCCCGTCGTCAAGGTCAACGTCAACCAGCGGTACGCCACCGACGGCACCGGGGTCGCCGCCTTCGCCGCGGCCTGCGAGCGCGCCGACGTGCCCTGGCAGCCGTTCGTCTCCCACAACGCCATGCCGTGCGGCACCTCGATCGGCCCGATCACCGCGGCCCGGCTGGGAGTCGCCACCGTCGACGTGGGCGTACCGGGGCTGTCGATGCACTCCGCGCGGGAGCTGTGCGGGGCGCAGGACCCCGGTCTGCTGGCCCGGGTCCTCACCGAGTTCGTCACCACGGGCTGAGCCCCGGCCCCTTTGTATCCGGAACCGAGACTCGGGAGCGATGTCAGCAGTGGAAGAGACCCACCTCGTCTGTCTGCCCTTCGCCGGGGCGGGCGCGTCCTTCTTCAAGCCGTGGCAGGACCGGGCGCCCGCGGGCCTGCGCGTCCTGCCGGTGCAACTCCCCGGCCGCGAGGAGCGGTTCGTGGAGGAACCCCACACGGACGCGGTACGGGCGGCCGCCGAGGCGCACACCCAGGTGACCCGGCAGCTCCCGGAGGGCGCGCGGGTGGCGGTGTTCGGGCACAGCCTCGGCGCGGTGCTCGGCTTCGAGCTGGCGCACCGGCTGGAGGCCGAGCCCGGCGTCCGCCTCGACGCCCTCGTCGTCAGCGGCGCGCCGGGCCCGTGGACCGGCCGCGCGGACCGTGCGAGCGGTCTGCCCGACGCGGAGTTCCTGGCCCGGGTGCGCACCTTCGCGGGGTACGCGCACCCGGCCCTTGAGCACCCGGAGATGCGCGAGCTGCTGCTCCCGCTGCTGCGGGCCGACGTACGGATGCACGAGACGTACCGGCCCGCCTCCGACCGCCCGCTCGCCGCCCCGGTCCTCGCCCTGCGCGGCCGCGACGACGAGCTGGTGAGCGCGGCCGAGGCCGCCGAGTGGTCCCGCGCCACCACCGGGAAGCTCACCACGGCGGAGCTGGACGGCGGCCACATGTACCTGACGGAGAACCCGGGCGCCCTCCTGCGCCTGATCGGAGCCGAACTCCGCGCCGGACGCACGCGGTGAGCCCGGTGGATCGGGGGGACCGGTGAGCCCGGTGGGGCCAGTGGGTCCAGTGGGACCGGTGGGGCCGGGCGGTCCGAGGCTCTCGGGCAAGGTCGCCCTCGTCACCGGGGCGGCCCGCGGCATCGGCCGGGCGACCGCCGTCGCGTTCGCCCGCGAGGGCGCCGATCTGATGCTCGTGGACATCGCGGCGGACCTCCCGGGAGTGCCGTATCCGCTGGGCTCCGAGAGCCAGTTGGCGCACACGGCGGAGCTCTGCCGGGAGACGGGCGCCGCCGTCCGTACGGCCCGGGTCGACGTACGGGACCTGGCCGCGGTGGAGACGGCGGTGAAGGAGACGACGGCCCGCTTCGGACGCCTCGACGTCCTCGTCAACAACGCCGGGATCGCCGCCCCCTCCGGCCGGGCCGCCCACGAGATCGAGGAGCACGAGTGGCAGCTGATGCTGGACGTGGACCTCTCCGGGGCCTGGCGCACGATCCGCGCGGCGGGCGCCCTGATGACCGCGCGGGGCACCGGCTCGATCATCAACATCGCCTCCACGGCCGGTCTGGTCGGCTACCGCCACTTCGCCGGGTACGTCGCCGCCAAGCACGGCCTGATCGGCCTGACCAAGGCGGTCGCCCTCGACTACGCACCCCGCCGGGTCCGCGTCAACGCCATCTGCCCCGGCTCGGTCCGCGACGACCCCCGGGTGGAGGGCAGGATGCTCGCCGAGATCGCCCGCGCCCTGGACGTGCCGGTCGCCGAGCACGAGCAGGCCTTCGTCCAGGCCCAGCCCATGAACGCCCTCGTCGAACCGGACGACGTCGCCACCGCCGCCCTCTGGCTCGCCTCCGACGACTCCCGCCAGGTGACCGGCACCGTCCTGACGGTCGACGGAGGCTTCTCGGCCCGCTAGGTCCTGTCCCCACGGTTGGAGACCGAACGTGACGTGTCACGCCCTCGCCGCGCGCCTTCCCGCCGCCGTCGATCCCGGGCCCCTGCTCGACGCGGCCGTACGCGTCTGGTGGCCCGAACTCCCGGACCACTGGCCGGTGTTGTGGCACGACCAGGTGCCCGCGCGGTTCGCCGAACACCGTCTGCGGGCCGAACTGCACCGGCCCGTCACCGAGTGGGGCCCCGCGTTCCGCGCGGTCTTGTTGCGGTACGAGGACGGGGGCGCCCATCTGGTGCTGGTGGCGCACCACGCGCTGCTGACCCCGGGCGTGCTCCAGGACATCGCCCACGTCCTGCTCGGCCACCGCCCGGCCACCGAAGTGACCGCTCCCCTCGGCTGCGACGAGCCCCCGAAAGGCCCACACAGGCCGCGTATCGACTGGGCGACGGGCGAGGAGGGGGCCGGTGACCGGACGGGCGTGGTCACCGTCCCGGTACCGGCCGTGGCCGCTGCTGCGGCCCTGGTCCTCGCCCGCTACGAGCACCGCGACCCGGGGGACGGACTACCCGCGTACGCCACGGTCCTCGACGAGGTGGGCCCGGTGGACCCCACCTTCAGTCACCGACTCCCGTTCCAGTCGGCCCCCTTCCCCCTCACCCTCGTCCCGCGCGGGACCACCGTCGAGCTGCACCACCAGCTCCGGCACATCGACGAAGCCTCCGCCCGGGCCTTCGTCCGCCACCTCACCCACGTGCACGGTCAGCTGGGCCGCCGCCCCCTCGCGGAGATCGAACTGATCCCCCGCGAAGAGGCGGAGCGCCTGCTCCCGCCGCCCGTCGGCATACTCCGGTCCGCTGTTCCCTCCCGTATCGACACCGCCTTCGACGCCCGCGCCGACCGCCACCCCGACGCCCCCGCCCTCACCCACGACGGCATCACGACGACGTACGGGGCACTGCGCGAGCGCGCCGAGCGGCTGGCCGCGGGACTGCGCGCCGCCGGGGTCCGCCCCGGTGACCGGGTCGGTGTCCGGCTGGAGCGGGGCGCCGACCTGGTGGCGACGATGCTCGCGGTGCTGAAGGCGGGCGCGGCGTACGTACCGATGGATCCGGCGCACCCCGAGGGGCGCCTCGACCGCACGGCGCGCGACGCGGGCGTACGGCTGGTCGTCCGGGACACCGCGCCCTACCTCGGTGCCGCGCGGACCGACCGGCCGCGGAACCTCACACCGCGGAACCTCACACCGCGGGATCCCGCCTACGTCATCCACACCTCCGGTTCGACCGGCCGCCCCAAGGGGGTCGTCGTCCCCCACGCCCATGTCCTCGCCCTCCTCGACGCCACCCGCGAGGACTTCGCCCTCACCGCCGCCGACACCTGGACGTTCTTCCACTCCGCCGCCTTCGACTTCTCGGTGTGGGAGATCTGGGGCGCCCTGCTGACCGGCGCCCGGCTGGTGGTCGTGGACCACTGGGTGGCGCGCTCGCCGGAGGACTTCCACGCGCTGCTGGTACGGGAGTCGGTGACCGTCCTCAGCCAGACCCCGTCGGCCTTCGGGCAGTTGCGGGCGGTGGACCGCGGCGCGAAGGAGGGGCTGTCGGTGCGGCTGGTGGTGCTGGGCGGGGAGGCGCTGGACACCCGGCCGCTGCTCGGCTGGTTCGACCGCCACCCGGAGGACCGCTGCCGCCTGGTCAACATGTACGGGATCACGGAGACCACCGTCCATGTCACCGCGGCGACCGTCACCCGGCGCGAGGCCCTGGCCGCCTCCCGCTCGGTGGGCCGCCCGCTGCCCGGCTGGTCGGTGTCGGTGCGCGACGAGCGGGGGCGCCCGCTGCCGACGGGCGCGGCGGGGGAGATCTGGGTGGGCGGGGCCGGACTCGCCCTCGGTTACCTGGGGCGGCCCGAGCTGACGGCGGAGCGGTTCGTGAACGATCCGTACGGCCCCGGCCGGTGGTACCGCAGCGGTGACCTGGGGCGGCTGCGCGCCGACGGTTCACTGGAGCACCTGGGGCGGATCGACAGCCAGGTGAAGGTGCGCGGGTACCGGATCGAGCCGGACGAGATCCGGGCGGTGCTGCTGGAGGACCCGGTGGTCACGGCGGCGGCGGTGGTGCTGAGCGGCCTTCGAGGACGCGGCGGGGGTGCGGATCGACGCGTATGTCGTGGCCGACGGGGACACCGGCGACGTACGCCGTCGGGCCGCGCGGCTGCTGCCCGACCACATGCTGCCGACGACCGTCACCGCCGTCCCCGCGCTGCCGCTGACCCCGAACGGCAAGCTGGACCGCGACCGTCTGCCGGCGCCGGGGAAGCCCGTATCGGTGCCCGCGCCCACCGGAGACCTGGTGACGGCCCTCACCGGGGTGTGGGAGGAGATCCTCGGTGTCCCCGTCGGCCCGGACGACAACTTCTTCGAGCTCGGCGGGAACTCGCTCTACGCGATCCGTGTCGGCACCGCCCTGCGCGAGCGCGGGCTGCCCGCGCCTTCCATGCGGCTGCTCTACACGCATCCGACGGTCCACGCCCTGTCGCTGGCCATGGCAGACGAATGAAGGCCCCTCACCATGGTGAAGGGCCTTCTCATGTGCGCCGCCAGGGACTCGAACCCCGGACCCGCTGATTAAGAGTCAGCTGCTCTAACCAACTGAGCTAGCGGCGCATGACTCCCGCCTCCCGCTTCCGCGGTCGGCGACAAAAGAAATACTACCTGGTCCGGACGGGTGCTTCCGACCACCCAGGGCCTGATCCAAAAGAGCAGGCCCTAGATGGCCAGGGAGAGCAGGACGGGGGTGGCGCCCCGGTTGAGTGTGTCCGCGGCGCGGCGCAGGCGGTGGGCGTGTTCGACCGGGAGGGAGAGGGCGAGGCAGCCGACCGAGGAGCCCGCGGTGATGGGGACGGCCGCGCAGACCGTACCGATCGCGTACTCCTGGAGGTCGAGCACCGGCACCGTGGCCGGCTGGGCGTCGAGCCGGGACAGAAGCAGCCGCTCGTTGGTGATGGTCCGCGAGGTGAGGCGGGCCATCTTGTGGCGGGAGAGGTGGTCGCGCCGGGCGTTCAGGTCGAGCTGGCCCAGAAGGCTCTTGCCGACCGCGCTGGCGTGGGCCGAGGAACGGAAGTCCACCCATTCGTTGACCGCGGGGGTCGCGGGACCCTCGGCGCACTGGGTGACGTGCACCTCACCGTCGATGTAGCGGCTGATGTAGATCGCGGCGCCGACCGAGTCGCGCAGCCGGTCGATGGTCTGCTGGAGTTTCTCGCGCAGTGCCTGGTCGCGGCCGTGGGCGGAGCCCAGCCGGCCGAGGGCGGCACCGGCGACGTACGCGCCGTCGACGACCTGCTCGACGTACCCCTCCCGGCGCAGCATCCGCAGCAGCGCGGTCAGGCGCTCCGTGCCGAGGCCCGTCTGGCGGGCCAGTTCGACGTCGGTGACACCGCCGGAGTGCCGGGCCACCGTCTCCAGGACGCGCAGGGCGTCCTGGGCCGAGTGGTACGGCGCGGTCGGCTCGTTCATCAGCGCCACGGTTTCCCCCTGCGCTTTTTGGGCCATCGATCCGGACAGCTGAACTCCTCCACGATAACTGTCAAACGCTCGGTGGGGAGGGGCTGTTGGCGAGAAAGTCGGTGCGCTCCGGTTCGCTCAACAGGAGTGCGACACCCTGGCATATGCCGAGGTCATGGCTCAGTGGGCATGCCGCGTGGTCGGGACCTCGCGCCTTGTCGCGTTCACTTTTTGTAGTCACAGGATCGCGCTGAGGAATTCCCGGGTCCTTTCGTGCTCCGGATCGGTGAAGATCCGGTCGGGCGAACCGGACTCGATGACATGGCCGGAATCGAACATCAGCACCTGGTCCGAGATGTCGCGGGCGAAATTCATCTCATGGGTCACGCAGAGCATGGTGATGTCGGTGGTGTGGGCGATGTCACGGAGGACGTCGAGGACGCCCGTGACCAGCTCGGGGTCGAGCGCGGACGTCACCTCGTCCAGAAGCAGCACCTGGGGCCGCATCGCCAGCGCCCGCGCGATCGCCACCCGCTGCTGCTGTCCGCCGGACAACTGACTCGGGTAGGCGTCGCACTTGTCCGCGAGGCCCACCATCTCCAGCAGCTCCCGGGCCCGCGCCTCGGCCTCGTCCCCGGACAGCCCGAGGACGGTGACCGGTGCCTCGGTGATGTTGCGGAGCACCTTCATGTTCGGAAAGAGGTTGAACTGCTGGAAGACCATCCCGATCTTCTTGCGGACCTCCCGGATCTGCTTCTCGGGGGCCGGGTGGAGCCGCTCACCGGCGACCGTGATCGTGCCCTCGTCGGGCTTGGCCAGGGTCATCAGCAGCCGCAGGATCGTCGTCTTGCCGGAGCCGGACGGGCCGATCAGCGTGACGTGCTTGCCGGAGTCGACACGGAAGTCGAGGCCGTCGAGGACGGTGTTGTCCCCGAAGCGCTTGGTGACCTTGTCGAAACGGATCAGCTCGCCGCCGTCCACCGGCGGATTGGCCGTGTGGTCGGCCTTTTCCGCAGGGGTCGTATCGGCAGGGGTCGTAGACGTGTCGAGGGGGGTGTCAGCGGACAAGACGTCGCTCCAGGGCTCGCAGAAGGAGGGAAGCCGGATAGGAAATGAGGATGAAGGCCACGCCGATGACCGTGAGCGGCTCGGTGAACTGGAAGTGCTCCTGCGAGTACAGCCGCGCCTCACCGAGCATCTCCAGCACGGTGATCGCCATCAGCATCGGGGTGTCCTTGAGCATCGAGATGACGTAGTTGCCGAGCGCGGGCACCACCCGGCGGATCGCCTGCGGCAGGATCACCGCGGTCCAGGTGCGCCGCAGCGGCAGGTTGAGCGCCGTGGCCGCTTCCCACTGGCCGGCCGGCACGCCCTCGATACCGGCCCGGTAGACCTGCATCGTGTACGTCGAGTAGTGCAGCCCGATCGCGACGACACCGGTGGTCAGCGCGGAGAACGTGATGTTCCACTCGGGCAGCACGTAGAAGAGGAAGAACAGCTGCACCAGCAGCGGGGTGTTGCGGATGAACTCCGTGACGACCCCGACCGGCCAGCGCACCCAGCGGGTCGGCGTGCGCATCAGCAGCGCCCACACCAGACCCAGGGCGAAGGAGATCACCGAGCCGAGGGCCAGCGCCTGCAGGGTGACCAGCAGTCCGTCCCAGAAGTGCGGCATGAAGTCGCGCACCGCGCCCCAGTCCCAGTTCACGCGGCACCTCCCGTCGCACCGACGCCGGCGGCTTCCGCGCGCCGCGGTGTGGTCCTGGCGGGCCGGGGCGCCTTGCCGATCCCGGCCTTCAGCCGCCGCTCCAGTGCCCGCATCAGCCGGGTGATCACGAAGGCGATCGCGAAGTAGATCAGCAGGACGTACGCGTAGATCTCCGCGCTCTCCTGGAGCGCGAGCCGCACGAGGTTGCCGCTGAACGTCAGATCGCCCATGCCCATGATCGACACCAGGGCCGTGCCCTTGAGCAGTTCGACCAGCAGGTTGCAGAAGGAGGGGATCATCTCGGGCACCGCCTGCGGCAGCAGGATCAGCCGCATCCGCTGCCAGGGCGTGAAGCTGAGCGCGATGCCGCCCTCGCGCTGGGCGGGGTCGACGGCGTTCAGGGCGCCGCGCACGATCTCACTGCCGTACGCCCCGTAGGTCAGCCCCAGCGCCAGCGTGCCCGCCCACATCGGGACGAGCTGCCAGCCGAAGGCGAGCGGCAGCACGAAGTACACCCAGAAGATCATGATCAGGGCGGAGGTGCCGCGGAACACCTCGGTGTAGAGGCCCGCGAGGAAGCGGACGATCCACCGCCGCGAGGTACGCGCGACACCGACGGCGAACGAGACGGCCCCGGCCACCAGCGAGCTGAGGAACAGCAACTGGACGGTGACCCAGACACCTTTGAGTACGAGTTCCCAGAGTCCCGAGGTCATCCGCGGCAGAGCTCCTTCGCGGTCATGTCGGTCATCTCGGCCCGGGTGAACCCGAAGGGCCGCAGAATGCGGAGCAACTCCCCGCCGGCCTTCAGCTTCTTCAGTTCCACGTTGAAGGCGTCGCGCAGCCGCGTCTCGGCGGAACGGAACGCGAAGCCGCCGCCGTCGACGTGCGGCTTGCCCTTCACCAGGGGCGTGAAGGGCTGCGTGCTCTCGGCCTTGCGGGACTTCCTGACCACCTCGCGCGTGGTCAGCGCGGTCCCGGCGAAGACGTCGACACGGCCTGCCTCGACCGCGTTCAGCCCGGCGACCTGATCGGGCACGATCAGGATGTCGCTCTCCTTGTACCCGGCCTCGACGGCGTGCTGGATCTCGGCGTACCCGGTGCCGGTCGCGAACTTGGCCCTCTTCGCCACGACGTCCTTGTAGTCGTGCAGGCCCTTCGGATTGCCCTTCCGCACGATGAAGGCGTCCAGCATCTGGTAGTCCGGGTCGGCGAAGACGACCTGCTGACAGCGTTCCGGGTTGATGTACATCCCCGCGGACACGACGTCGAACTGCTGCGAGTTGAGCCCGGGAATGAGCGAGCCGAACTCGGTCGGCACGGGTTGCACCAGGTCGACGCCCAGCCGCTTGAAGATCACCTTGGCGAGTTCGGGTGCCTCGCCGGTCAGTTCACCGTTCTTGTCGATGTAGCCGAACGGGATCTCACCGGCTATGCCCAGCCGTACGACGCCCTGCGCCTTGAGCCGGTCGAGGAGATCGCCGCCGTTGTCGGACGCGGTGGCGACCCGGGTGCAGCCGGCGGCGCCCAGCGCGCCGACGGCACCGAGTGCGGAGACACCCGCGAGCAGCGACCGCCGACTCGGACTTCGTTTCTGCGCGTCGGTCTCGTCATTCCCGTCATTCCTGAGTGGTGGAGCCATGGCCGCGCGGCTACCCGAGCGCATGCGAAGTATTCGGATCGATTTCGGCCCCGTACGACGTCGAGTGACGTCGAGGCGCCCTTGACTCCGGGGAGACCATGGAATGCATGGCTGATCGATTCATCGAGGTCTCGCTGGTCAAGCGCGGAATCCACTGCACCGCGAAACTGCTCGACGACCGGGCGCCGGTCACCTGCGCGGCGGTGTGGGACGCGCTTCCCCTGGGCGGCGACGTCTACCACGCGAAGTACGCACGCAATGAGATCTACGCCCTTTTCCCGCCTTTCGCGAAATCGGAGCCACCGCTGGAAAATCCGACAGTTACCCCCATTCCCGGAGACCTCTGTTATTTCGCCTTCGCGGGCACGGAACTGGGCACGAAGGCCTACGGCTACGACACCGACGTACGCCCCGGCACCACGGTCGTCGACCTCGCCCTCTTCTACGAACGCAACAACCTGCTGCTCAACGGGGACGTGGGCTGGGTCCCGGGCATTGTCTGGGGCCAGGTGACCGAGGGCCTGGAGGCGATGGCCGAGGCCTGCAACGACCTCTGGCGCTCGGGCGCCCAGGGCGAGACGCTCAGCTTCCGTAGGGCGTAGGGCGCGTGGGGCACATGTGGCATGTGGGGCGTGGGGCGCCGGGCCGTCCCTAGAACCCCGGCGGCGGAGCCACCCCCGCGGCGCCCGTCTCGTAGAGGGCGTGTGCCGTGCGCAGGACGAGGTCGTCGCGGTGGCGGGCGGCGACGATCTGCAGGCCGACCGGGAGGCCGTCGCCGTCCGTGCCGACCGGGACGCTCGCGGCGGGCTGCTGGGTCATGTTGAAGGGGTACGTGAACGGGGTCCACCCCGTCCAGCGGCGGTGGCCGGAGCCCGGCGGCACCTCCACCCCCGCCGCGAACGCCGTCAGCGGCAGGGTCGGCGTCACCAGCACGTCGTACGACTCGTGGAAGCGCCCCATCCGCCGCCCGAGTTCCATCCGTACGTCCACCGCGGCCAGGTAGTCCAGCGCGCTGAACCGGGCGCCCCGCGCGCAGATCTCCCGCAGCCCCGGGTCCAGCGACTCCCGCTGCCGCGGCCCGAGCCGCTGGGTCACCCGGGCCGCACCGGAGAACCACAGGACGTGGAAGGCCTCCACCGGGTCGGTGAGATCGGGGTCGGCCTCGGTGACGTACGCGCCGAGCCCCGCGAGCCGCTCCACCGCCCGCCGCACCGCCGCCGCGACGGCCGGCTGGACCGCGACCTGCCCGCCGAGGGACGGCGAGTACGCGACCCGCAGCCCGCGCACCCCACCCCCAAGGGCCTCGACGAAGGACCCGTCCACCGGCCCGAGCGCCGACCAGTCACGGGCGTCCGGCCCGCTGATCACGTCCATCATCAGCGCCGCGTCGGCCGCGTCCCGTGTCATCGGCCCCACGTGCGAGAGCGTCCCGAACGCGCTCGCGGGGTACAGCGGCACCCTCCCGTACGTCGGCTTCAGACCGAAGATCCCGCAGAACGCGGCCGGGATGCGCACACTGCCGCCCCCGTCCGTGCCCAGCGCCAGCGGCCCCGCCCCGAGCGCGACGGCCGCCGCGCTGCCGCCGCTCGAGCCGCCCGCCGTGCGCGTGACGTCGTACGGATTGCGGGTGACCCCCGACAGCGGCGAATCCGTGACGCCCTTCCAGCCGAACTCGGGTGTCGTCGTCCTCCCGAGGAAGACCGCCCCGTGCTCGCGCAGCCGGGCGACGGACGGCGCGTCCTCGTCCCAACTTCCCTGGGGATCAACGGTCTTGGAGCCGCGCAGGGTCGGTCCGCCGCGCAGCAGCAGGATGTCCTTGACGGAGACCGGTACCCCGTCCAGCAGCCCGGCGGGCTCACCCCGCCGCCAGCGGTCCGCGGACTGAGCCGCCCGCGCGAGGGCCGCGTCGGCGTCGAGACGTACGAACGCGTTCACGGCCCGCTGGATCTCCACGGCCCTGCGCAACGCCGCCCGCGTGGCGTCCACGGGGCTGAACTCGCCCTTGCGGTAGCCGTCGAGGAGTTGTGCCGCGGTCAGCTCGACGAGTTCAGACATCGGCCCCTCCAGAGGAAGTCTCAGTGCCCCGGTACGTATCCGCGCTTCTTGTCGACCACGTTCGGCAGCGGTCTGCCCGCCTCCCAGCGCTCGTACATCTCCACGAACTGCGCCCCGAGTTCGTCCCGCCAGCCGACCGTGTCCCCGCTCATGTGCGGCGACACGATCAGCCCGGGGACACCCCACAGCGGGCTGTCCGGGCCGAGCGGCTCGTCCTGGAAGACATCGAGGGCCGCGCCCGCGATCCACCGCTTCGACAGCGCCTCGGCGAGCGCGTCCTCGACGACCAACTGCCCCCGGCCGACGTTGATGAAGCGCGCCGAGGGCTGCATCATCCCGAAGCGCCGCGCGTCGAACATGCCGTACGTGGCCTCGGTGAGCGGCGCAGCCGACACCACCCAGTCGGCGCGCGCCATCAGCCGGTCGAGCTCCTCGGGCCCGTGGATCCCGGTGCGCGCGGTACGCCCCACCAGGGCCGTCGTCACCTCGAGCGCCTTGAGCGTCTTGACGATCGTCCGCCCGATCGGCCCGGAACCGACCACACACGCGCGTGTGCCCGCCACCCGCTGCGACTCCCGGTGCCGCCACTCCCGCTGCCGCTGAAGGTCCCACGTCCTCGGCAGGTCCTTGGCCATCGCGAGGACCAGCGCGGCGACGTACTCGGCGATCGGCCGGTCGAAGATCCCGCGCGCGTTGGTCACCACCGTGTCGGACGCGGCGAGTTCGGGGCACATGAGGTGGTCGACGCCCGCACTCGCCGTGTGCACCCAGCGCGGCCGGGGACCCTCGCCGGGCCAGGCGCGGCGCACCGCGTGCGAGGTGAAGTCCCAGACCAGCAGTACGTCCGCGCGCGGCAGTCGCTCGGCCAGCGTCGACTCGTCGGCGTGCTCGATCCGCACCCGGCCGGTGAGTCTGCCGAGGCGGGGGAGCGGCTCGGCGTCCAGGACGAGGAGGGTGGTGCGGGATCCGGCGCCGGACCCGGAGGCCGGGGCCGACGCGGATACGGGGCGGGGCGGGCGAGGGAAACCGTTTCGCAATGCGAGTCCGCTTTCCTGAGAGTTCCGAAGAGTCCGAAGAGTTCCGAAGAGTCCCGGAGGGTTTCGGAGGCTTCCTGAGTTCCTGAGAGGACGAACCTGCGGGGTGGGCGGGGGTGGCCGGAGCAGTCTGAGATGCGCGGATTGACCACGCTCGCACCCGAACCTACCTTCGTCAACACGGACGCACACACGGTCCGTTGCCCCTTCGTCTCCCTTCGTGAGGCCGGTGCTGCCATGGACGTCTCCTTTCTCGGCGGCCCCCGCCCCCAGCGCGGGATCGGTGTCGTCGCCCCCTTCGACTTCGCCCTCGACCGCGAGCTGTGGCGCTGGGTCCCCGACGACGTCTCCCTGCATCTGACCCGCACCCCGTTCGTGCCGGTCGAGGTGAGCCTGGACCTGGCCCGCCTGGTCTCCGAGCACGAGACGCTCGGCGACGCGGTCCGCACGCTCAACGCGGTCGCGCCCGAGGTCGTGGCATACGCGTGCACCTCCGGCAGTTTCGTGGGCGGGGTCGCGGGCGAGCGGGCGATGTGCGAGGCGATGACACGGGCGGGGGAGGTGCGCTCGCTGACCACCTCCGGCGCACTGCTGGAGGCGCTCACCGAGCTGGCCGCCCACCGCATCGCTCTCGTCACCCCCTACACGGTCTCGGTGACCCAGTCCCTGGAGGAGTACCTCGCCGAGGCGGGCGTCCATGTCACCGGGCGCGCCTTCATGGGTCTGACCAGGCACATCTGGAAAGTTCCGTACCGTGATGTGGTCGACATGGCCCGCCGCGCGGTGCGGGGCGAAGGGGCCGACGCCCTCTTCGTCAGCTGCACCAACCTGCCGACGTACGACGTCATCCCCCAGCTGGAGGCGGAACTGCGCATACCGGTGATCTCGGCCAACCAGGTGACGATGTGGGCGGCACTGCGTCACCTGGGTACCCGGGCGGTGGGCCCCTATCAGCGGCTGATCGATCAGTCCGCCCGTGGGGGACCCGTACTGCCGGAAGAACAGGAAGGTTGGGCATGACCGCACTCGGATTCCTCTACCCGGGCCACTCGGCCGAGGACGACTACCCGCGCATCGAACAGCTCCTGGGCAGCGACGTCCGCCTCCAGCTGGTCCACACGGACATCGGGGAGGACGCCCACCGGGTCGACGCGCTGCGCGAGATGGGCTCGGCGGCCCGGCTCTCGGCGGGCGTCGAGGAGCTGCGGCTGTCCGGCGCGGAGGCCGTGGTCTGGGCGTGCACCAGCGGCAGCTTCGTGTACGGCTGGGAGGGCGCCCACGAGCAGGTACGCGCCCTGGCCCGGGCCGCCGGGCTGCCCGCCTCCTCCACGTCCTTCGCGTTCGCGCACGCCGTCCGGGAGGTCGGGGCCCGGAGGGTCGCGATCGCGGCGACCTATCCGCAGGACGTGGCGGACCTCTTCGCCGCGTTCCTTCGGGAGGCGGGGGTGGAGGTCGTGTCGAGCAGGGCCTCCGGGATCATCACGGCGGCGGAGGTCGGGGGCTGGGGTGAGGGGGAGGTCCTCGAGCTCGCCCGGGCCGGCGACCACCCCGACGCGGACGTCGTCCTGCTGCCCGACACGGCCCTCCATACGGCGGCGCACCTTCCGGCGCTGGAGAAGGTCCTCTCCAAGCCGGTCCTCACCGCCAACCAGGTCACGGTCTGGGAGGCCCTACGCCTCGCCGACCGCAAGGTGAACGCCCCCACCCTCGGCACCCTCTTCACAAAGGAGCCCATCATCCAGGCGTAACGCCTCGTCCGCGGCCGGGTGGGGGTTGCTCGCGCAGTTCCCCGCGCCCCTGGGCCGGGGCTGCGCCCCGGGTCCCCGTCTGTCCGGTGGTTCTTTGACTGCGGGCGGGTGGGGGCTGGTCGCGCAGTTCCCCGCGCCCCTGGGCCGGGGCTGCGCCCCGGATCCCCGTCTGCCCAGTGGGTCTTTGGCTGCGGGCGGGTGGGGGTTGCTCGCGCAGTTCCCCGCGCCCCTGGGCCGGGGCTGCGCCCCGGGTCCCCGTCTGTCCGGTGGTTCTTTGACTGCGGGCGGGTGGGGGCTGGTCGCGCAGTTCCCCGCGCCCCTAAAAGCCCCGGTCGCCCGGCGTTCGAGGCCTGCCCCCACCTGCCCCGCCCGTATCACTCAGCCCGTCCGGCGTTTGAGGACGAGGGAGGAGCCCGCCCACCCCCGTCCACTCCACCCACCCCGGCCCGCACGATTCAGCCCGTCCGGCGTTCGAGGACGGGGGCGGAGGTCGGCGCCCCGCCCACCCCCGTCCCCCCCACCCACCCTGGCCCGCTTCTTTCAGCCCGTCCGGCGTTTGAGGACGAGCCCTTCGGGCGATGCGGGGGTCCAGGGGGCGCAGCGCCCCTGGCGGGGGTGAGGGGGCGGAGCCCCTGGGGATGGGACGGGTAGGGGCGGCGGGGGCGAGAGACCCTTCCCACGTGCCGGGAGGCGGTGGCGGGAATAAGCGGGGACTGTCTCCTGTTGGCGCCTTGAGGACAGCAACACGTACGCAACAGGAGGCACCCGGTGGACGACACGGACGAGATCCGAGGCACCGCGCAAGGCACCGCGCCCGTACCCCTCTCCGTACTGGACCTGGTCACCGTAGGCGCCGGCCGCACCGCGACCGACGCCCTGCGCACCAGCGTCGCCATCTCCCGCCTCGCAGAGTCCCGCGGCTTCCACCGCTACTGGGTCGCCGAACACCACTCCATGCCGGGCGTGGCCTCCTCCTCACCCGCGGTGATCCTCGCCCACCTCGCCGCCCGCACGACCCGCATCCGCCTGGGCTCGGGCGGCGTCATGCTCCCGAACCACGCCCCCCTGGTGATCGCGGAGCAGTTCGGCACGCTGGAAGCCATGGCCCCGGGCCGAGTGGACCTGGGCCTGGGCCGAGCCCCCGGCACGGACGGCGCAACGGCCGCGGCCCTCCGCCGCACCGAGCGCCTCCACGAGGGCGCCGACGACTTCCCCGAGCAGCTCGCGGAGCTGACCCGCTTCCTGGACGACGACTTCCCGGCCGGTCACCCCTACGCCCGCATCCACGCGGTCCCGGGCCCCGTCCAGTCGACCTCCCCGGGCGGCGTACAGTCCCCGCACCGCCCCCCGATCTGGCTCCTCGGCTCCTCCGGTTTCAGCGCCCGCCTGGCCGGCGTCCTCGGCCTCCCCTTCGCCTTCGCGCACCACTTCTCGGCCCAGAACACGATCCCGGCGCTGGACCTCTACCGCGAGTCCTTCCGACCGAGCGCCGTGCTGGACGCCCCCTACGCCCTGATCGGCGTCTCCGCCCTCGCGACGGACGACGAGAAGGAGGCCCGCCGCCAGGTCAGGGCCGCGGCCCTGAACATGGTCCGTCTGCGCACCGGCCGCCCGGGTCTCGTCCCGACCCCCGAGGAGGCGGAGGCGTACGACTTCAGCCCGATGGAACGTGAGTTCGTCGACTCCTGGAACGCCAACGTCATCCACGGCACCGCGGACGAGGTCCGCGCCGGCCTCGACGACCTCCAGAAGCGCACCGGCGCCGACGAGCTGATGCTCACGGGCAACGCCCACGGCGGCGACGTACGCCTGCGCTCGTACGAACTGATCGCGGACGCGTACGGGCTGCCGAACGCGGACTAGGCCCCGTTCGGCGTCAGGAACTCGCCGTCAGGAACTCGCCGTCACGAGCTCGCGGTCAGGAACTCGCGGTCAAGAGGGCGGAGATACGATCCGGCGCCACCGGGCGGGAGTACAGCCAGCCCTGCCCGGTGTCGCAGCCGATCCCACGCAGCCGGGTGGCCTGTGAGGCGGTCTCCACGCACTCGGCGGTGACCGTCAGGCCGAGCCGGTGGGCGAGTTGGATGAGCGCCTCGACGATGACCTCGTCGGCGGGGTTGGGGTGGGCGCCGCCGGCACCGCCGTCGGGCCCCTCGTACTGGAAGCCGCGCACGAAGGAGCCGTCCAGCTTCAGGACGGAGACCGGCAGGCGGCTGAGGTAGGCGAGGTTGGAGTACCCGGTGCCGAAGTCGTCGATGGCGATGCGGACGCCCATGTCGCTGAGGGCCTGAAGGGCCTGGAGGGGCCGCCCGGCCGAGCCCATCACCGCCGACTCCGTCAGCTCCAACTGGAGCAGATGCGGGGCGAGACCCGTCTCCGCGAGGATCTCCGCCACGTCCGCGACCAGGTCGGAGTCCCACACCTGCCGTACGGCGACGTTGACGCTGACGAAGATCGGCACCGCGTCGGGACGGTCCAGCTGCCAGCGGCGGGCCTGGCGGCAGGCCGTGGCCAGTACCCAACGGCCGAGCTGGACGATC
Organism: Streptomyces sp. GbtcB7; assembly: GCF_019091445.1. Taxonomy (NCBI): domain Bacteria; kingdom Bacillati; phylum Actinomycetota; class Actinomycetes; order Kitasatosporales; family Streptomycetaceae; genus Streptomyces; species Streptomyces sp. GbtcB7. The sequence goes on along the minus strand of NZ_JAGXJM010000004.1, from coordinate 298,518 downwards.
GAACCGTCTTCCTCCGCCAACCCGATGAACCGATTCGGCGTCAGCGTGCCGAACTGCGGATGGTTCCAGCGGACCAACGCCTCGACCCCGCGCACCCCGCCGTCCTCCATGCCCACCAAGGGCTGGTACTCCAGGGCGAATTCGTTCCGGTCGATCGCCGCCCGGAGGGTGGAGGAGAGCGCCTGACGGGTCATCCGGTGGGCGTTGCGCTCCGGGTCGAACAGCGTCCAGCGGCCCTTGCCGTCCGCCTTCGCCCAGTACAACGTGGTGTCCGCGGCCTGCATCAGATGGGTCGCGCTCGTCCCGGCGGCGCGTCGCTCGACGACCCCGATCGACGCGGAGACCGACAGCCGCTGCCCGGAGAGGTCGAACGGCGCCTGCAGTGACTTCAGGACGGACTCGGCGAGGTCGGCCAACTGGTCCGTCCCGGTCGAGTCCTCGACCAGCAGCGCGAACTCGTCGCCGCCCAGACGGGCGACCAGGGGAGTGGCTCCCCGGGCGTAACCCGCCTCGTCGGCGCAGCGCGTCAGCCGTTCGGCGACGGCCGCGAGCAACCGGTCGCCGACCCGGTGGCCGAGCGTGTCGTTGACCGCCTTGAACCCGTCCAGGTCCAGATAGCAGAGCCCGATCCGGCCGGTGCCGCCCTCCTCGTACGCCTCCGCCTCCAGGGCGGACGAGAGCCGCTCGAAGAACAGCGTGCGGTTGGGCAGCCGGGTCACCGGGTCGTGCATCTGCAAGTGCCGCAGCCGCGCCTGGAGTTCACGGCGGGCGCTGATGTCCGCGATGGACAGCAGTACCGCCTCCTCCTGCGCGGGCAGCGGAGCGATCGTCACCTGCACCCAGAGCGAGTGCCCGTCGGGGTGCTTGAGGCGACGGGTGCAGCGCAGCCGGGCCTGCCGGCCACGCAGCACCTCGCGGTACGCGTGCCAGGTGCGGGCGTCGGAGGCCAGATCCACCAGATCCGCGGCGATCCGCCCGACGAGCGCGCCCGATCCGGTGCCGAGCAGCGCGCCGAGCGACTCGTTGGCGGTGACGACCAGACCCTCGCGGTCGACCACGGCCATCGGAAGGGGCGCGGCGCCGAAGGCGGCACGGAACGCACCGGGAGATGTCGAGGTCCCGGCGGGCGGGATGAGCGCCGCATCGGGGACGGACTCGGAAACGCCAGGGACGGACTCGGGCGTGTCGGAGAGGGACCCGGGCGTGTCGAGGGGGGACTCAGGCGTGTCGAGGGTGTCGAGGGGTGTTTCCGCCGGGGCGTACGTGCCGGGAGAGGCCCCGGCGCAAGGGGATGCGCCGGGGGGCGAAACGGCAGAGACGGATGCGCTGGGAGGCACCTCGGCGTACGTACGAGGAGACGTACGCGGAGATGTGTCGATGTGACGCTCTGTGACGGCCGACCGGATGAGATCTGCCGTGGGCGTCGGCCCTTCGGACGTTCCGCTCACCGCTCGCTCCCGCAGTGCACTCGTTCTTCGTATGGGTCTCTCGGGTGGTCGGCCGGTGCTGGACGGCCGAACAAGCCGTGTCCGTGCAGGAAAGTGTGCCGATCATAGAGGCTGGTTCCGGAGCCTTCCAGCCACAGTCCAGTGTCCAGGAACAACCACCGGTTCTGACAGATCGTTTCTGCCTGCATCTGGACCGGTTCCTGTGCCTGACGATCGCATGTGACGTTCCGTGAGTGTTCGGGGTGTCGTTCGGGGTTTCGGCCGCGCACGGCCTCTCACCCGTCTGGTGCAGACAAACAGGGCGAAGTGTCATGAAGTGACCCAGGCTGGGTGCGGTGTCCCGAAAACCGCATCCGGAGGTCGACGTGCCGCGTCAGCGCCCCCCGAGGGGTCTCGCCCGAGAGGCTCGGCGGCGTCGAACCCCTGACGTTTCGCGGGTTCCTGACGTCCTGACGGTTCTCGGCGTGCCGCGGGCCGTCGCTCGTCCGGGTGTGCCGCGGGCCTCCGTTCGTCAGGGTGCGCCGCGCTGGCGCAGCACCGCGGCCGTGTTCACCTCCATGTCGGCGCTGGCCGCGACCTCCCTGATCACGGGCCCCGCACTCGCCGAACCCCTCTTCTCCCCCTGCGCCCTGAGGCGGACCGAGGCCCACCACTCGGAGGGCCTGGACACCTGGAACGCCGACTATCCGCGCCCCACCCGCCCCCTCGACGCGGTGCTCGTCTATCTGTCCTTCCCGGACTCCCGGCCCCGCACCACGCCCGCCGAACTGGCCGCCGACTACTTCCCGGCCACCAGCCAGTTCTTCGAGCGCGCCTCGTACGGCAGGTTCACGCTGCGCCCGCATCCGCAGCGCGACTGGATCCGGATGCCGCACACCTCCACCTCGTACGCCATAAAGCGCGACTGGAACGCCGCGCGGCGCGGCGCCTATCTGCGTGACGCGGTCGCCGCGGCCGACCGGCAGGTCGACTTCTCCCGCTACGACATCGTCTATTTCGTGGCCGACCCGGACGCGCCGGGCGTCGACTCCGACGCGACGAAGGTCGTCAACCTCGACACCCCCATCGAAGCCGACGGCAAGGACATCCGCCGCGTCGTCACGGTCTTCGAGAAGCACCCGCCGGACCGCCTCGTCCTCGCCCACGAGACGGGGCACGTCTTCGACCTGCCCGACCTCTACCATCGCCCCACCGACGGCAAGGGCGACTGGGACACCTACGTCGGCGACTGGGACCTCATGGGCAGCCAGTTCGGCCTTGCCCCCGACCTGTTCGGCTGGCACAAGTGGAAACTGGGCTGGCTGGAAACTCGCCAGGTGGCCTGTCTGCGGGAGCACGGGACCACGAGGCTGACGTTGGAGCCGCTGGGGTCGGGGCCGGTGACGGGCGGGGCGGGGACGGCGGCATCGGGAGCGCCGGTTTCCGTCGCGAGCGACGCTGCCCAGGCCGGTCCGGCACCGGCTCTGGGCTCCGGGGGATCGACCTCGGACTCGGAGGGCTCCGCCGCGCGGTCCGAGGGGTCGGTTCCCGGCCCCGGGATGCCCGGCTCCGGCTCCGGGGGGCCCGCCTCGGGCTCCCGGGCGCGGACCTCGGCCCCCGCCCGTTCGGCCTCGGCCCCCGCCCTGTCGGCCTCGAGGGCGGTCCTGCCCACCTCGGCCCCAGGGGCGCGCATCTTCGGTTCCGGTCGCGGTACGAAGTTGGCGGTCGTCCGTACGGGTCCCGACAGCGCGCTGGCCTTCGAGGCGCGCACCTCGACGGGCAACGACGGCGCCACCTGCACCCAGGGCGTCCTGATCTACCGCATCCGCAGCGAGGCCGACTCCGGCGGCGGCCCGGTCGAGGTCGTCGACGCCCACCCGCACTCCGAGTCCTGCTGGGGCGAATCGGTCTACCCGCCCCTGGCGGACGCGCCGGTCGGACTGGGGGAGAGTTTCACGGTCCCCGGCGAGAAGGCGCGTGTCGAGGTCGAGGACCGTACGGCGTCCGGGGCGTGGACGGTGAAGATCACGACAGGCTGAGCCCCTCGCCTCGCGCGGAGCCGGACACGCAAGAAGCCCCTCGCTTTCGCGAGGGGCTTCCCACCGTCTGTGCGCCGCCAGGGACTCGAACCCCGGACCCGCTGATTAAGAGTCAGCTGCTCTAACCAACTGAGCTAGCGGCGCCTGCTGACGTCGTAGACCTTAGCATCCTGATCGGCGGGAGGAAAAATCGATATCCGCACCGCGGCGGAGGCGGCCGTGCGGGCCGCCCGGACGGCCGCCCACACCAGGATCTCGGGCCCCGGAAGCCACGGATGCCGGGTGTCGGGGGCCACCAGCCAGCGGGACGTGAGGTGGGCGACGGGGCTCAGGGCGGGCACGGTCACGGCGTCGCCCACCCCGTGGCAGAGCAGCGGAGGAATGGCGTCGACGCGCCCGGATCCCCCCGACTCGCCCGCTCCCCACTCCTCCCACTCCAGGAGCGACGGCAGGCGCTGTGCGGTGCCCGGTGCGCTGAACAGCAGCGTCCGCCCGCGGCGCACGGCCACCGGGCCCGAGCCCGGCCCCTCGTCCCACAGCCGGTCGAGCATCCGCCGGCCGAAGATCGCGGGCACGTTGACGATGTCGAAGGCGGTGCCGCAGGGCAGGACGACCGGGGCGGTCGGGCGTTCCTCCCAGAGGGTGAGGGTGCTGCGCGGATACGTTCCTGCCGAGGCGAGCCAGGCGGCTCCGTCCGGGGTGACGCCGCAGACGTCGAACCGGTCGGGCAACGGGGCGGCGGAGCTGGCCGGATTCCGTGTGCTGCTCATGACTATGAGATGTACCGTCCGTAAGCATCCGCCCCCCGAGAGTTGCGAGAACCCGGGACAGAACGCCGGGGGAGGAGTACCTTGCCCCCGCGGCATATGCCGGGCCGTTCAGGCCGTTTAGGCCGTTAGAGGCGCGGGGAACTGCGCGACAGACCCAGGCGGCGGGGGCGAGAGACCCCGCGGTTACACCGAACAGACCGGCTCACGCATGGTCGCCCACCCCATGCCCGAGCCCCCGCCCATCCCCCTCGGCTCCCCGCAGCAGATCCCGCCCGAACTCGATCATCTTCTTCGCATAGTCCTCGGTCCACTCGGCCCGCTCGGCGATCGAGGCCGGCGTAAGCCGATCGAACCGCCGAGGATCGGCCAGCTGCGCGGCGGCGATCGCCTGGAACTCGAGCGCCCGGTCGGCCGCGGCGCGAAACGCGAGCGTCAGCTCCGTGGCCCGCGCCAGCAGCGCCCGAGGATCGTCGATCGACTCGAGATCGAAGAAGTGCTCCGGATCACCGGCTGCCTCCGCGGGCTCGAAGAGCAGGGGCGCGGGGCGTAGCCGCGGTTCGTTCCGACGCGGCGTGGGCTCCGCCATGTCTTCTCCTCCTCGTACGGTTCAGGGGCCCGCTTCGTGGGTGGGCCACCGTCCATTCTCCCCCGTCCGCGCAAGTAGGCCCGTGTGGGCGGACCCGTACAACCGTGCCATCCGGACCCACGGCCGCCACCTATGGATCCGCTGTGGATCCATGGGTGGATCTACGGTCGCCACAGCACCCGATGCTCCGCCAGATGCGACAGCACCGCGTGATTGGCCTCCCAACCGTCCGGGCTGTTTTCATTGGCCGCCTCCGGCGGCGTGCCGGACTCCGTCCGGCGGATCGGGCGGCGCCGTGCTGATCGCCTGACGGGCAGGTGCCGTAAGGACGGTCAGGGACGCCAGGCCACCCGGTGCTCGGACCAGTGGTCCCATGTGGACATCATTGCCTCCCAGCCGTCCGGAAACTTCACCGTGACCCCCAGCTGCACCGGCTCCGTCGACGGATGGTCGTCCAGCAGTTCCGTCACCCCCGCCCGGCACACCACGATGCACGCGTGCCGATGCCGCGAGGCGAGGACGCACAGCCGCCCCGTCTCCAGGTGGAACGCGGTCGCGTCGGGCCGCCCGGACAGCGGATGCAGCACCACGGTGACGTCGAACTCCCGCCCCTGAAGCCGATTCGCCGTGTCGACGGTGACGTCCGCGACCCCGAGGTCGGCGAGCGCCGCCCGTACGGCCGCCGCCTGGTCCCGGTGCGCCGTGCCGACGGCGATCCGGTCGGCGGTCAGCGGCAGCGGTTCGTCCGCCCGCTCCGAGGTGGCCGCACCGCCCCGGTCCAGCAGCCGTCGTACGACCTGGGCCACCGCCCGTACCGCCTCCGGGTCCGTCCGCGGCGTGTGCCGGGCCGGCAGCTCCAGCAGCCCCCAACCCGCCTCCGCCGCCTCGTCGATGACCCGGTCGGGACCCGAACCGTCCGACGCCACAGCGAACTTCAGCCGCCGGTCGCCATGGCCGGTGCCGCTGCGGAACGGCGTGTACGGGTAGAACGCGTCCGAGACGAGCGGCGCCGCGGAGGCCGGCAGCCGCCAGGACACCGGGAGGCGGTGCTGCGGCAGTTCGGGGTTGTGGGCCAGCAGTGTCGTCACCGCGGACGCCGACGGGTCGTACGACAGCCCCGCCCACTGCTCCGAGCCGACGATCGCGAACGGGTCCAACTGCCCGGGGTCGCCCACGAACAGCGCCCGCTCGAAGAGCCCCGCCACGGCCAGCAGCGCGTCCGACCGCATCTGGTAGGCCTCGTCGACGATCGCGTGCCGCCACGGCTCGACCCCCTTGACGTGGGCCCACTTGGCGGCGGTCGACACGACCACGTCCAGCCCGGCCAGATCGCCGGCCTTCGTGGACTTGCGTACGTTCGGCAGGTCGTCCAGCGCCTTGTCGTAGGGGTCGGGATCGCTGCTGTGCAAGCGCCCCACCGGCAGCTCCCCGTTCTTCTCGGCGAGTCGCAGCACCAGGTCGTCGACCTGGGCGTTGGTCTGCGCGATGACCATCAACGGGCGTCCCGCGGAGGCGAGTTCGAGCGCTGCGCGGACGACGAGGGTGGATTTCCCGGCACCCGGGGGCGAGTCGACCACGACGCCGCGGTGCGTGCCGTGCAGCGTGTCGTCCAGGATCGCGTCGGTGGCGCGGCCGGCCGCGGCTGCGGGATCGAAGACCGTGGTCACAGGACGTCCTCCTCGGTCACCGGGTCCGGCCGCGGTACCGCGTCGGGCTCGCCCGGCGGTCCGCCGTGCGTCCACGGGGTCTCCTCCGGGTCGGGCAGCTTCGCGCCGCCCCGCTGCTCGTGCTCGAAGAGCGTGAAGCAGAGGAGGTCCCCCTTCTCCGGCACGGACCCGGTCTCGGGTTCCTTGCCGCGCCCCATCTTGTCGACGATCCGCAGGACCACCAGCCCGTCGCCCTCCGACGACTCCTCGTACCCGACGAACTCCGCCGCCTGCGGCTTCCCGCCCAGCGACCGGTACACCTTCGTCCGCTCCCCGAGGTGCGGCCGGTCGTCCGTGCGCACGGTCACCAGGGGGCGGGGGCTCGGCCGCTTGCTCTCGCTGTACGCCATGACGACGTCCGTGACCTCACCCGCGAAGGCCTCCCCGACCAGCCGCCGCCCGGCCATGACGAGCGGATCGTCCAGGGCTTCCTGCGCGTCCAGGCGAGCCTGTTCGCGCTCGCGCGTGGCCAGCTTGTTCGCCGCGGTGACCGCGTCGTCACGACGTGGCTGCGGGGGCTCGCCCGCGGTGATCCGGTCGCGGTGGCCGGTGAACGACCAGCGGTCGCGGGTCCACCGGTCGGCCGCGTGGGTGCCCTCGGGGAGCGTCCGCAGCAGGTCGAGGCCGCGCCACACCGCGTCCCAGGTGGGCCGGGTGACCTGTTCGACGAGAGCGCGGATCTCCCGCTCGGCGGTGGTGAGTTCACCGAGCCGGTCGTCCGCCTCCAAGCCGTCCTCGGCGGCGGCGAGGGCGGTCCGCGCGCGGTCGTAGCGCTCGATGGCGGGAGCGAGCAGTTTGTTGTCGAAGGCGGGGTCGGTGGCCGGGCCCGCGGGCGGGCACACGAGCTGTCCCCGGGCATCCCGCCGCAACTCGGCCCGCAGCGCGGCCGCCGCGCCCGCCGCACCCTCCGGGGGGTCGATCCAGGCGAGCAGCGCCCCCAGGTGCTGGTCCTCCAGGCTGCTCTGGCCGGTCGCCCAGTGCCGGGACAGTACGTCGGTGAGGGCGAGCAGCAGGGCGGAGCCGGGCACCCGGGCCCGCTCTCCGAAGTGCGTCAGCCACCGGCCGAGCAACGGCACCCGGGGCGGCGCCGGATGGGGTGCCTCCGGCTCCTGCTCCGCGGTGCGCCGAAACCGCGTGGAGCGGCCGAGGAGCCGTACGAACTCCACGCCCGCGCGGCTCGGCACGATCAGCTGCGGGGCGTCCGCGCACAGTTCGACCTCGACCTTGACGCGCTTGCCGGTCTCGGGATCGGTCTCGCTGCGCTCGGCCGCCTCCACGACGTCCGCGTACGTGTCCACGTACGGCAGTACGACATCGGCCAGCTCCGCGAGGAACGCGAACCGCAGGTCGCGGTCCCGGGGCTGGGGCACGACCAGCAGGTGGGGCGCGTCCCGGTCGGTGCCCACCAGCGCCCCGAGCGGGGCCCCGGCCTCACCTGCGGTGGTCAGCGGTACGAACACCAGGGGCCGCTCGGTCAGATGCCGGTGCCGCACGGTGGCGAGGGGCTGGGCCCGCCCGCTCTCGACGGCCTCCAGCCGGGCGAGGGTGGCGATCAGCGACAAGGGGCCACCTCCGGGAGGACTTCGCCGGCCGGCTCCGGCCGGCCGGTGGGAGGCGTCGCGCGCCCCCGCAGGGCCTCCGACCGCAGCGCCGCGGCCCTGCGCAGAGCCACGACCGCCGGGTCGTCGGGGTCCCCGGCCGCGCCGTGGGCCGCCGCCAGGACCTCACCGATCGTCGTCAGCCCGCCCAGTTCGGAGCGGAGCGACCGCCCCAGGGCCGTCACCACGCCTTCGGCGCGGGAGCGGTCGCGGCAGTGGAAGGCGAGCTCGCAGGCGGCCAGGCACTCGGGGGCGTACGTCGCGGGGACGGACTCGACGGCGGTCGTCAGGTCGGCGGCCGGGAGGTCGGGGGCGAAGCAGGTGCCCTCGGGGAGGGTGTCCGCGATGTCCTCGACGCGTGTGAGGCGGTCCAGCTGGCGGCGGGTGACCGCGCGCTGCTTGCGGATGTCGACGGCGGACGCGGTGGGCAGGTTGGAGAAGTCCTTGGGGCAGACCAGCAGGACCCGGTGGCGAACGTCGGGGACGGTGCCGCCGTCCTCGGCGCCACGCCCCTTCGGCCCCGCGCCGAGGCGCGCGGCCACCTCCTCCAGGGCGAGCACGTAGACCGCGGACTGGCGGGCGGCGGCGCCCACCTTCGCCGGGTCCGCGGAGCCGTCCAGCATCGGGAAGGACTTGATCTCGACGACCGTCCAGCTTCCGTCGGGGTGGACGACGACGGCGTCCGGCTCCAGGAAGGCGGGGGAGCCCGCGACGTCGAGGGCGAGCATGGGGTGGTCGAGCAGGGTCCAGGCGGCGGCCGTGGTGGCCTCACGCAGGGCGAGCGCCGTACGGGCCGCGCGCCCCTCGGGGCCGACCGCGCTCAGGTCGGGGACGACACCGGCCGCGGGCGGCTCGGCGCCCGGGTCCAGCTTCTCGTGCACCAGCCGCAGCAGCTCCGCGCCGCCGTCGGCCTTGACCCGCGCCTCGAACGCGTTCCCCCGCATGAAGGCGAACTGGGACTGGCCGAAGGCGGACGGCGAGCCCAGCGCGTCCGCCAGCTGCGCCTTGTCGACGCCCGCGCCGTCCAGCAGGGCGCGCCGGTCGCACCCCGGGTTCGCGGCGAGTGCCGCGAGGGCCCGCGCGTCCAGCGCCTTGGGCGGTACGGCGGAACCGCGCAGCTCAGCGAGCCGCTGTCGCAGCGCCTTCTCCCGCGTCCGCGGGGGAGGCACCCGGCTCGGCTTCGGGCCCGGTTCGGGACTCGCGCTGTCGGGGAATTCGCTCACCCGTGGAAGTCTGGCATCCGCCACTGACAATTGAGGAACGTGCGCCGCGCGAGGCGCCCGCGACCCACGGGATGCGGGCACCGAGGAGCCCCCGCACGCGGTCCGCGAGCCGCGTCACGTACGGGGTCAGCAGCAGCCCGATCCCCATCACCGTCGCGCCCGCCGCCGCGTCGAGGAAGTAGTGGTTGGCGGTGCCCATCACGACGATCGTGGTCAGCAGCGGATAGGCGATGCCCGCGAGCCGGACGACGGGTGTGCGGCCGTAGCGCCACAGCATCACTCCGCACCACAGCGACCAGCCCACGTGCAGGCTGGGCATCGCCGCGTACTGGTTGGTCATGCCGCCGAGGCCGCGCGGCGCGCTCGCCTCGCCGCCCCACCAGCCGTACGAGCTGTACTGGGCCATCGTGTCGACGAAGCCGTGGCCCGCGGAGAGCAGCCGGGGCGGGCAGGTCGGCATCAGCGTGAAGCCGATCAGCCCGATCAGCGTGGATGTCATCAGCCAGGTGCGGGCGGCGCGGTAGCGCACGGCACGGGAGCGGAAGAGCCAGACCAGGATCGCGGGCGTCACCAGGTAGTGCAGCGACGCGTACCAGAAGTCGGCGGGGACGCCGAGCCAGGCCTCGCGGGTGAACAAGCGGTTCAGCGGGTGCTCGGCGTTGAGGTGGAGGGCCTTCTCGACGCGCAGGATCTCGAGGCCGTGGTCGACGGCGTCGTCGGTGTCGCCCCGGGCGAGCAGCCGGCCCGCCGAGTACGACGCGTACACCATCACGAGCAGCGGCAGCTCGGTCCACCAGCGCAGCCGGGTGTGCGATGCGGCGGTGCGCAGTTCGGTCCACCGGCGGAGCCGGGCGCGCGGTGCCGCCTCGGTTCGCCGTGCATCGGTCTGCGGCATCCGATCGCCCTCCCCCATCTGCTTGCGTGACCTGTGGTTGTTGCTCACGTGACCAGCCGATTGCGCTCCGGTGACACGGCCATCCGATTTTACGGTGTATGTGAACGGCTTAAGGAGGCGCCCCCTGGTCGTCAAAGACGCAGAGATCGCCCGCCGGGTTGCCCGACGCGGGGGTGAGACATGATGGAATCTCCATCTCTCAGGTCCGCGTCTCCTCCTCGTCCCGCACGTCCTCCACGCGCACCGGAAAGGCTTCTCTTCATGGCACCGCGCATCCTGCTGGCCCGGCACGGTCAGACGGAGTGGTCACTGTCCGGCAAGCACACCGGCAGGACCGACATCCCGCTCCTGGAAGAGGGCCGACGCGGCGCCAAGGTGCTGGGGGAGCGACTGCACCGGGCGCCCTTCGACGGGCTCTCGGGGGTCGAGGTGCGCACCAGTCCGCTGGCACGCGCGCGTGAGACGTGCGAACTGGCCGGCTTCGGCGAGCGTGCCACCACCTGGGACACGCTCATGGAGTGGGACTACGGCGCGTACGAGGGCATGACCCCGGCCGAGATCCAGGCGGTGCGCCCGGGCTGGTTCATCTGGCGCGACGGCGTCCCCGAGGGGGAGACCCTGGAGCAGGTCACCGCGCGCGCCGACGAGGTCGTCGCCTGGGCCCGCGCGGAGGACCGGGATGTGCTGGTCTTCGCGCACGGGCACATCCTGCGCTCGATCGGCGCCCGCTGGCTGGGCCTCCCGCTCGACTTCGCGGCCCGTATCCGCCTCAACCCGACCTCGCTGTCGGTGCTCGGCTGGGCCTACGGAGAGCCCGCGATCGAGGCGTGGAACGACTGCGGGCACCTGACCGCGTAAGCACCGGCCGGCGGCCGGGATCACACGATGCGCGGCAGACTCGCGTGGCGCTCGAGGAACGCCGACACACCCGACGCCCGGCGGTGCGGCAGCAGTACGCGCGCGGTGCCCGCCAACATGGTCTGGATGCGCGACGACTGGACCTCGCCCAGCAGGTCGAGGACGCGCAGCCCCGCGAGGGCGGCCTCGTCGGGTCGGCCGCCGCGCGCGAGGTCGTCGGCGAGCTCGGCCGTGTAGAGGGCGATGTTGCGGGTGAAGTGCGGGTCTTGGAGGTGCGCGGCGCGCCGGGCGTGCCGGGCCGCGCGGGTCCAGTCGCCCAGCGTCGACCAGCACTGCGCCTCCAGACCCTCCAGTTCGGCCTCTCCGTAGAAGGTCATCCACTCGGGATCGGTCTCCGAGGGGCCGCGTTCGAAGAGCGTCTGCGCGCGGGCCAGTGCCTGCTCGCACCCCGGTCGGTCGGCGAGTCCGGCCCAGCCGCCCGCCTCCCGCAGCGAGAGCAGCGAGAGCAGCCGCGGGGAGCCGAGCGGGCGCGCCGCGCGCTGCGCCGCCTGCGCCGCGCGCACCGCCTCGCGCGGGCGCCCCGCGTCGCGTGCCAGGAACGCCGTGTTGCAGAAGGCGTGCGCCTCTAGGGCCGGGTCGCCGGACATCCGGGCGGTCGCCAGCGCCTCGGCGTAGTGCGAGCGCGCGTCCTCGAAGCGCCCGGAGTCGTGTGCCAACCAGCCCACCGAGATCGCCAGTTCGCCCGCCCCCGCGTACAGCCGGTCGGCGGTGGTCTGCCGGGTGGTGCCCGCGTCGAGCAGTTCGTAGGCCGTGCGCAGCGGCGCCGCGGCCCGCCGGTAGAGGCCGTCGGCCCCGTGCCGGTCGTCGAGCAGCCGGATCCGGCGGACGGCCTCTTCGAGGGCGCCCGCCTCGGACGTCCCCACCCGGTGGACACGACGGTCCGAGGCCGCGGCCGGAGCGCCGAAGGTGACCCCGAAGGGGCCCAGTGAGGCCGCCGCCACGGTGGCGGTGCCTCCAGTCATGAATGCGCGACGTTGCACGTCGCTCTCCTCGTGGTTCTCGTGCGTCTCGTACGGGTCCTGCGTGTCATACGTCTCGTGCGTCTCCTCCGTCTCACCGGTGGCGTACGTCGGGCTCGTGGTGTGGGGAGGGGGCGCCTCGTCCGTGCCGCGCGCCCCTCGGCCGCGTACGGACGAGCGGGGCGAGAAGCCCAGGTCGGTCAGCGTGCGGCCGGGGAACATGTGCAGGAACACCCGTTCGTACGCGTAGTTGGGGCAGCGGATCTCTCCTGCCTCGACCCGCCCGATGTAGCGCGCGTCACAGCTGACCAGCTCCCCGATCTCGCGCGCGGCCCTCCGTACCGCCGCGGCGAACTCGCCCGGCGAGCGCTGTCCGCGCAGCCGCCGGAAGGCGAGATTCGGCCGTGGTGGCCGGGGGGACTGGGACGAGGTCAACGCTGACGACGTCATGGCCGGGCCCTCTCTTGCGAACCGTCGAACCATGCCGGACTCAAGACGAGTTGTCCGTGTTGCGACGTGTGCCGCCTTGTCCCGGCGGAGCAAGAACGTACCTGCTGTGACGGTGTCGCCACGCTGGGTTTAGCTACAAAACGGATATCTCATCCACGATCTGCCATGAACTGCCATCCTTTGCGGCTGTGTTGTGCCGTAGCCGTTGACGTTCTGACGCGTTGAACCCGGTGGACCGGGAGCGCACCCGAACTCCCGACCCACTCGTGCAGGAGGAGGGGTTCCGTGTTGGAGGCCGGGATGGAGAGCACCGAGTTTCGTACGCCGCTGTCGACCGCCGAGCACCGGCCGTCCCCCGAGTGCGACGCCCCACCGGAGTCGGTCGCCGACTGCGACCTCGTGACCGTTCCGGCGCGCCAGGGGCTGGAGGCGGTCGACATCCTGCGCCGCGGCGCCTGCGACTCCGTCGGGCCCGTCCTGCTCGACGACGGCTGCGACACCCTCGGTTTCCTGGTGCCGCCAGGCACCGCGGACGCCTGGGACATGCCGGGCAGCACCTGCACCCAGACCAACGGCCGCGGCCTCAGCCTGGTGGCACCCGAGCCCCCGGTCGAGGGCTCGGACTGGCTGTTGCCGCCCGGCACCGCGGACCTCGCGACCGACCCGGCCGTGCTGCGGGCGGCGCTGGGCGAGGCGGCCCGGCTGATCGAGGCCGCGGACAACTGCAGCTGACACCGGAGACACCGGGCGGCGCCCCCACGGGTTGCCGCTGCGCCGACCTCCCTGTACGCCCTGATAATGGCAGGATGGGAAGGTCGAGGAGCAAGCGGTCCGACGACGCGCGGGGCACGGCGCGTGACGCGTCGCGCGGCTCGCGCCGCGGGCAGGCGTCCGCCGACGCCGTCGTCGAGACGGTCGAGGGCGGCCTCGCCGAGCTGATACCCGACCGGGACCGCCCGCGCGCCTGGACCCTCCTCATCGACGGCGCCCCCCAGTCCCACGTCGACCTCGACGACCCCACCCATCTGAGCTTCGAGTACCAGCGCCGCCTCGGCCATGTCATCGACCTCGTGGCCCCGCCCGGCAAGCCCGTGCACGCCGTCCACCTCGGCGGCGGCGCCCTCACCCTCGCCCGCTACACCGCCGCGACCCGCCCCCGCTCCACCCAGCAGGTCGTCGAACGCGACGGGGCGCTCGTCCAACTGGTCCGCCGCGAACTCCCCCTGGACCCGAACGCCCGCATCCGCGTGCGCTCCCTGGACGCCCGCGAAGGCCTCGCCAAGGTCCCCGACGGCTGGGCGGACCTGGTGATAGCGGACGTGTTCAGCGGCGCCCGCACCCCCGCACACCTCACCTCGGTCGAGTTCCTCACCGACGTCCGCAGAACCGTCAAACCCGGTGGCCTGTACGCCGCCAACCTCGCCGACGGCCCCCCGCTGGCCCACCTGCGCGGCCAGATCGCCACCGCCGCGACCGTCTTCCCCGAGCTCGCCCTCATCGCCGACCCCACGGTCCTGCGCGGCAAACGCTTCGGCAACGCCGTCCTCGTGGCCTCCGGCCACCCCCTGCCCCTGGCCGAACTCACCCGCCGCGCCGCCTCGGACCCCCACCCGGCGAGACTCGAACACGGCAAACAGCTCACCGACTTCACCGGGGGAGCGCTGCCGGTGCTGGACGCGGCGGCGGTGGCATCCCCGGCCCCGCCGGCTTCCGTGTTCCGGTGAGTGTGACGCGCCCCAAAGGGGCGCGGGGAACTGCGCGCCCAGCCACGAACCACCCGCACCCGACCCGCAAAGCCCGCGCAGCTTAAGCCCGCGCAGCTAAAGCCCGCGCAGCTAATACGTGCCGATCTCCACCCGCGGCGGCCCGTCGTGCCACGTACAGAACACCGACACCCGATCCGCCCCCGAAGTGAACTCCACCCGAATCCACGACTCCGTCTTCCACACCTGCATCGACCACCCCGAACCCGGCGTCGCCGAGACGAGCGTCGCGGAGGTCGTGCCGAGATCGAAGACGGCCCGCCCCCCGTCGGTGTCGTAACTCTTGACCTGCCCCGCCGGTCCGGAGGCGCTCGGACTCGGGTCGGCGGAGGGCGATGTCGAGGCAACCGGCGTCGCGCTCGGCCGCGGACTCGCCGTCGGCTTCGAGGCGGAGGGGCTCGGACTCGCCGAGGGCCGACTCGTCGACGAGGCAAGCGCTTTGGCCTCCTGCGTCGTCGCCCCGCCCACCATGATGGGCAGCGCGCGCGGCGGATCGTAGGCCGTCCCCGTCATGACCGTGTGGACGCCCCACCACGACAGCGTGACCGCCGCGCCCGTGGCGAGCGACCAAGCCAGTACGTGTACGAATCCTCTGAGCATCGCCAGTCATACTGCCTCACGCGCCCCTTGGGTGTCTCCCGTGTCTCGGGACAGGACGGCGACCCGAGTTGTCCACAGGCACCGGACCGGCATCGCACAGATGGCGTACGGTGCGGCGCATGGCAAGTGTGCTCGTGGTCGAGGACGACCAGTTCGTACGCAGCGCTCTCATCCGGCATCTGACCGAAGCCGCGCACACGGTGCGCAGTGTCGGCACCGCCCTTGAGGCGCTGCGCGAGGTTGCCCATTTCTCCTTCGACGTCGTCATCCTGGACCTCGGACTGCCCGATCTGGACGGGGCCGAGGCGCTGAAGATGCTGCGCGGTATCACCGACGTCCCGGTGATCATCGCCACCGCGCGGGACGACGAGACGGAGATCGTCCGCCTGCTGAACGACGGGGCGGACGACTATCTGACCAAGCCGTTCTCGGTCGAGCACCTGTCCGCGCGGATGGCCGCCGTCCTGCGCCGCTCCCGGGCGACGGGGGATACGCCCGCGTCGCCGGTCATCCGGGTCGGCGGCCTGTCCATCGACCCGCTGCGCCGCCAGGCCGAGCTGGACGGCGCCCGACTGGACCTCACCCGGCGCGAGTTCGACCTGCTCGCGTTTCTCGCCGGGCGGCCCGGCGTCGTCGTCGCGCGCAAGGAGCTGCTCGCCGAGGTGTGGCAGCAGTCGTACGGGGACGACCAGACCATCGACGTCCATCTGTCGTGGCTGCGCCGGAAACTGGGCGAGACGGCGGCGAGGCCGCGCTATCTGCACACGCTCCGCGGGGTCGGCGTGAAGCTGGAACCACCGAGCTTGGAGCCGCCGCGATGAGGTGGGCACTGGTCAAGGTGTGCGTGGCGGTGACCACGATGGTCGTGGTGGCCTTCGCGGTCCCCCTGGGGCTCGTCATCAAGGAGATGGCCAGGGACCGCGCCTTCTCGAACGCCGAGCGGCAGGCCGCGGCCATCGCGCCCGCGCTGTCCATCACCACCGACCGGGACCAGTTGGAGCGGGTCGTCGCCTCCGCCGGCTCGGACGACGGGATGGCCGTGCACATACCGGCGAGCGACGGCGCCAAGGCGGTCGACATCGGACGGCAGCGCGCCGCCGCCAAGGACATCGCGACCACACGCAGCATCGGCCGGGCCTCCACCACCGAGGTCCCCGGCGGCTCCACCCTGCTCCAGCCCACCGCGCTGAGCTCCGGCGAGATCGCGGTCGTCGAGGTGTACGTCCCCGAGTCCGAGGTCAGCAACGGGGTCGGCACCGCCTGGGCGGTGCTCGCCGCGGTCGGGGTCGCGCTCATCGTCGGCTCGGTCGCGGTCGCCGACCGGCTGGGGGTACGCATGGTGCAGCCGGCCCAGCGGCTGGTCGAGGGTGCGCACGAGCTGGGGGAGGGGAAGCTCGGCGCGAGGGTGCCCGAGGAGGGGCCGAACGAACTGCGGCTGGCGGCGGTGGCGTTCAACTCGATGGCGGACCAGGTCGTACAACTCCTGGCGAACGAGCGGGAGCTGGCCGCTGATCTCTCGCACCGCCTGCGTACCCCGCTGACCGTGCTGCGCCTCAACACGGCCTCGCTCGGTGACGGGCCGGCCGCCGAGCAGACGCGGGCGGCGGTGGCGCAGTTGGAGCGGGAGGTCGACACGATCATCCGGACGGCCCGGGAGGCCAAGCCGCAGACGGCGGCGACAGTCATCGGCGCCGGGTGCGACGCGTCCGAGGTCGTCCGCGAGCGGATGGGCTTCTGGTCGGCGCTCGCCGAGGACGAGGGGCGCAAGGTGCGGGTCGCGGGAGTGGACCGTCCCGTACGGATACCCGTCGCCCGGGCCGACCTCGTCGCCGCGCTCGACGCACTCCTCGGGAACGTGTTCCGGCACACCCCCGAGGGCACGGCCTTCGCGGTCGACGTGCACAACAGCGAGGACGCGGTGATCGTGCTGGTGTCGGACGCGGGCCCGGGCATCGTGGACCCGGAGGCGGCGATGGCGCGCGGGAAGGGTTCCGGGAGCGACGGTTCGACCGGCCTCGGCCTGGACATCGTGCGCCGGCTCGCGGAGTCGACGGGCGGGGACGTGCGGATCGGTTCCTCGGTGCTGGGCGGCACCGAGGTGCGCATATGGATCCAGCTGGACGGGCGGGCTCCGGTGCGGCGCGGGCACCGGGGGTCCGTGCGGCGTCGTAGGCGGGGCGTGGGCGCGAGCCGGGTGTGAAGCGAATTGGTCTCTACCTTTAACCGTCCCCGATGCCTTCCTTAAGTGCACCATAAGATCGCCGACGGGCGTCCCGATCAGGCGTTTTGCCTGGTTTCGGACCGCTAGCGTGCTGCCGCACCCCACCCCCCGTGAACGGCGAAGGCAGGCACACGCGATGAGCACTACGCACCGGCGCAAGGTCAGTGGCAGGAACAAGGCGATAGGCGGGATCGTCGCCGCGGCCGTGGTCGGTGGTGGCGCCTTCCTGTTCTCCGGGACCGCGCTGGCGGCCGGCGTCGGTGCCGCGTACACCAAGACCAGTGACTGGTCGACGGGTTACACCGCGCAGTACGTCATCACCAACGACACCGGCCAGGCGAAGGGGGACTGGACGCTGGAGTTCGACCTGCCGTCGGGTGCCAGTCTCAGCTCGCTGTGGAACGGAACGTCGACGGTGAGCGGGCAGCACGTCACCGTCAAGCCGCCGTCCTGGGACAAGGACGGGCTGGCGGCCGGCGAGTCGGTCACCGTCGGCTTCGTCGTGAACGGCACCGCGGACCCGAAGGGCTGTGTCATCGACGGCGCCAAGTGCTCCGTGGACGACGGCGCGACGCCGGAGCCGAGCGGCCGCCCGACCCAGTCGCCGACCCCGACTCCGACACCCACCGCCACTCGGCCCCCCACGTCGACCCCGACCCCCACGTCCACCCCCACTCCTACTCCCTCCGCCTCGCAGACCACCGGCAGTGGCACGACGACCGGCGCGGGCTTCGCGCCGTACGTCGACACCTCCCTCTACCCGGCCTTCGACCTGGTCGGCAGCGCCACGGCCACCGGTGTGAAGGACTACAACCTGGCCTTCATCACCGACGGCGGCGGCTGTACGCCGAAGTGGGGCGGGGTGACCGACCTCGCCAGTGACGGCGTGGCGTCGCAGATCGGCGCGCTGCGGGCGAAGGGCGGCGACGTCCGGGTGTCCTTCGGCGGCGCCTCGGGCTCGGAGCTGGCGACGACCTGCTCGTCGGCGGACGCGCTGGCGGCGGCGTACGGGAAGGCCGTGGACGCGTACAACCTGACCAAGGTCGACTTCGACGTCGAGGGCGGCGCGCTGCCGAACACGACCGCGAACACGAACCGGGCGAAGGCGATCGCGAAGCTCCAGCAGGAACACCCGAACCTGGACGTGTCCTTCACCCTCCCGGTCATGCCCGAGGGCCTGACCCAGGACGGCGTGAACCTGCTCTCCAACGCCAAGTCGAACGGCGTGAAGATGTCCGCGGTCAACATCATGGCGATGGACTACGGCCCCTCGTACAACGGTGACATGGGCACCTACGCCGAGCAGGCCGCCACCGCCACCCAGGCCCAGGTGAAGAGTGTCCTCGGGCTGTCGGACAGCGCGGCGTGGAAGTCCGTCGCCATCACCCCGATGATCGGGGTCAACGACGTCGCCGCCGAGACCTTCAAGGTCGACGACGCGACCCAACTGGTCGACTTCGCCAAGTCGAAGGGCCTCGGCTGGCTCTCCATGTGGTCCGCCACCCGCGACAAGCAGTGCCCGGGCGGTGCGAAGAACTCCGCCGACGCGACCTGCAGCTCGGTCGTGCAGGACGCGGGCGCGTTCTCGAAGGCGTTCGGCGCGTACAAGTAGCCGACCCCGCCAGGGGGTCACCCGTCGCGGCGGAACAGGGCCGTCCAGAGGAAGGGCTCACCGAAGAGCCCGGACTCGGGCGGCTCGTCGCGCATGCGGCGCAGTTCGACCTCGGTCAGGTCGGAGAAGATCCAGCGCAGGGACTCCGGTGTGTAGGCGAGTCCGCCGTGCAGTGCGGACTGCCGGTAGAAGGCCTCGTCGGGGAGTTCGCAGCCCATCGCGCCGGCGGCGAAGCAGGTGAGGGCGAGGTGGCCGCCCGGGGCGAGGACGCGGTCGAGCAGGGCGAGGTAGCTGATGCGGCGGTGCGGCGGCAGATGGTGGAAGCAGCCCGAGTCGTGGACGAGGTCGTACGGGCCGCCCCAGTCGCGGTCGGTGAGCGCGAACGCGTCACCGCAGTGGAAGCGGATCTCGGCCCCGGCCTCGCGGGCACGGTCCTGCGCCCAGGCGATGGCCGTCGGGGAGAGGTCGACCGCGTCCACCTGGAAGCCCGCGGCGGCCAGATGAAGGGCGTTGCGCCCCGGCCCGCAGCCCAGATCGAGGGCGCGGCCCGGAGCGATCAGGTTCTTGTCGAGGTATCCGACCAGGTTCTCGTCCGGCTTCGCGACGAAGAACGGTACGGGCTTGGAGCGGTCGGCGTAGAAGCCGTCCCACCAGGCGGCGCCACCCGCCGTCCACCGATCGGCCCCCGGCGCGAACAGGCCGTCCAGCAGCTTCAGCACATCGTCGACGGTGCGTATGTTCCGGTCCATACGGTCCCCTTCCAGGATGGGGGAACGGTAGGCCCGAAGGCCATGAAAGGCCAGGTCAGGGCGGTTTCCCGGAGAGGCGTGGAGGGGCTTTGCAGGACCCGGGACGACAGCCCGCACCCACCTCGCCGGAGGTGCGCCGCACGGTCGCCCAGGCCCCCTTCGGCAGGCGCGCCGGGGGCATTCCCGAAGGCGCCGGGGCCGCTTTCTGGGAAGAAGCGGACTCGACCGCGTCGGGGGCGCGGCACCCCTCAGGTGCCGCGCCCCCTCCCCCGCTTCCCCCGGACAGAAGGACTCTGTGGCCCGCTCGCCCCAGGGCCGAGTGGCCTACTCGGCGCCGGCCGGCGGCAGGGAACCCGTTCGTGCCACCTGCCCGTACCAGTGCGCGCTGGACTTGGGTGTACGGGCCAGGGTCGCGTAGTCGACGTACACCGCCCCGAACCGCTTGTCGTAGCCGTACGCCCACTCGAAGTTGTCCATCAGGGACCAGAGGTAGTAGCCCCGCACGTCCGCGCCGTCGGCGATCGCGCCGCGCACCGCCGCCAGATGGCCGTGCAGGTACGCGATGCGCTCGGGGTCGTGGACGCGGCCCTCCGGGTCCGGCTTGTCGTCGTAGGCCGCGCCGTTCTCCGTGATGTACAGCGGCAGACCCGGGGCCTCCCGCGAGTAGCGCATGATCAGGTCGTGCAGGCCGGTCGGGTCGATCGTCCAGCCCATCTCCGTGCGCTCGCCGGGGGTCTGGTGGAACGCGACATCGTCCGCACCCGGCCACGGCGAGTACGCACTCGCCCCGTGCCCGTCCGCGCGGGGCCCGTCCGCCGACTTCTCCGCCGCCGACACCAGCGCCGGGGTGTAGTAGTTCAGACCGAGCGCGTCGAGCGGCTGCTTGATCACCGCGAGGTCGCCGTCCAGGACGTACGACCAGTCCGTGATCGAGGAGGTCTCCGCGAACAGGCCCTCCGGGTAGGCGCCGTGCAGCATCGGGCCGTGGAAGACGCCGTTGGCCAGGTTGTCGATGCGCCGGACCGCCGCCAGGTCCGCCGGGGACGGGGAAAGGGGCCTGACCACCGACGAGTTCAGGCTGACCGCGACCGTGTTGCGGGCCGGCATCGCGGACCTCAGCGCGGTGGTGCCCAGGCCGTGCGCCAGGTTCAGGTGGTGGGCGGCCTTGAGCGAGGCCGCCGCGTCCGTACGGCCCGGCGCGTGCACACCCGAGCCGTAGCCCAGGAACGCGCTGCACCACGGCTCGTTCAGGGTGATCCACTGCTCCACACGGTCGCCCAGCGCCTCGCCCACGATCTGCGCGTACTCGGCGAAACGAAACGCCGTGTCGCGCGCAGGCCAGCCGCCCGCGTCCTCCAGCTCCTGCGGGAGGTCCCAGTGGTAGAGGGTGATGGCCGGCTTGATGCCGTGCGAGAGCAGCTCGTCGACGAGGTTGCGGTAGAAGTCCAGGCCGCGTTGGACCGCGGGACCGCGGCCCGTCGGCTGCACCCGGGACCAGGAGACCGAGAAGCGGTACGCGGACAGGCCCAGCTCCGCCATCAGCGCCACGTCGTCTCGGAAGCGGTGGTAGTGGTCGACAGCGATGTCACCGGTCTCACCACCGGCCGTCTTGCCGGGCGTGTGGCTGAAGGTGTCCCAGATGGAGGGCGTACGGCCGTCCTCCCGTACCGCACCCTCGATCTGGTACGCGGAGGTCGCCGCGCCCCAGAGGAAGGCGGGGGGAAAGGTCACGGGCGATGCGGACTCAGGCATGGAAGCGCTCCCATAGGAGGTCGTGGAGACCGACAGTAAGAAGAAGAGGGGGAGGGGCGAGGGGGAGAGAAGAGGGAGGGAAGAGGGGGAGGAGGGGCCGGGGCGGCGATGGCCCGGCTCCCCTTCTCCCACCGGCGAACGAGGTCAGCCCTTGACGGCGCCCTGCATGATGCCGCCGACGATCTGCTTGCCGAACAGGGCGAAGACGAAGAGCAGCGGCAGCGTGCCGAGCAGCGCGCCCGCCATGATCAGGGACTGGTCGGGAGTGAAACCGCGGCCGAGGCCCGCGACCGCGACCTGCACGGTCGGGTTACCGGTCTGGGTGAGCACCAGGAACGGCCACAGGAAGTCGTTCCACGTCTGCACGAACACCAGCATGCCGAGCACCGCCATGGCGGGCCGGGCGGCCGGGAACACCACGTGCCAGATCACCCGCCAGCTGCTCGCGCCGTCGACACGGGCCGCCTCGATCAGCTCGTCCGGCAGCGCCTGGATCAGGTACTGCCGCATGAAGAACACCCCGAACGCGCTCACCAGCGACGGGAAGATCACCGCCTGGAGCTGGTCCGTCCAGTCGAGCTTGGCGACCATCATGTAGAGCGGGATCACGCTGAGCTGCGGCGGCACCATCATCGTGCCGACGACGATCAGCATGAGGGCGCCCCGGCCCTTGAAGCGCAGCTTGGCGAAGGCGAACCCGGCGAGCGTCGACAGGAAGACCACCGTCACCGCCGAAACACCCGCCACGAACGTGGTGTTGACGAAGGCCTCGCCCAGGTTGGCCTCCGTCCAGGCGACGTCGAGATTGTGGAAGAGGTTCGAGCCGAACCAGAAGGGCGGCGGGGACTGCGCCAGCCGGTTGGTGTCGCGGGAGGCGGCGATCGCGGTCCACACCAGCGGGCCCAGCGAGCCGATCGTGAACAGCGCGAGGATGACGTACGCGAGGGGTCCCGCGTGCATCTGCCCGCCCGCGCGCGCCGACTTGGGGCGCCGCAGACGCTTCGGCGGTTCGGGTACCGCGTCCGCCGGGGGTTTCGTCAGGGTCGTCGTCACGGCCGGTTCTCCTTAACTACTGGCGCGCAGCCGGCGCGAGATGACGTAATTGACGATCCCGATCGCGATGAGGATCAGGAACATCGTCCAGGCGATCGCGGAGGCGCGGCCCAGGTGCTGGTTCACCCAGCCCTGCTCGTAGAGGTACAGGCCGAGTGTCTGGAACTGGTGCTCGGCGCCGCCGGAGGCGCCCTTGTTGGCGTCGAACAGCAGCGGCTCGCCGAAGACCTGGCTCGCGCCGATGGTCGAGACGACGACCGTGAACAGGATCGTCGGTCGCAGCGACGGCAGGGTCACGTGGAAGAACTGCTGCCAGCGGTTGGCCCCGTCGAGGGCCGCCGACTCGTACAGGTCCTGCGGGATCGCCTGCATCGCCGCCAGGTAGATCAGCGCGTTGTAGCCGGTCCAGCGCCAGATGACGATCGTCGAGACGGCGATCTGCGAGGGCCACTTGTCGTTCTGCCAGTCGATCTTGTCGAAGCCGATGGCGTGCAGCGCCCAGTTGATCATGCCGTAGTCACGGCCGAACAACAGCACGAACACGAGCGAGGCGGAGGCGATCGACGTCGCGTACGGCGCGAGCATCATGACCCGGTAGAAGATCGAGCCGCGCAGCTTGTAGTTGAGGATGTGGGCGAGGCCCATCGCCATCAACAGCTGCGGGACGGTCGAGATGATCCCGATGGTCAGGGTGTTCTTCGCCGCGTTCCAGAAGAAGTCGTCGTCGAAGATACGGGTGTAGTTGCGCAGCCCCGCCCACTGCATGTCGGTGGGTGCCGTCAGCTCCACCGTGTGCAGCGAGGCCCAGCCCGTGTAGATCAGCGGGAACAGGCCGAACGCGAGGAACAGCAGGAAGAACGGGGAGACGAACGCGTACGGGCTCCACCGTATGTCCCGCTGCCAGCGGCGGGACAGCCGGTTGCGGCGCCGCTGTTCCTTCTCGTCGGGTACGGCGGCGGGCGGACGGCCCGGGGCCGCGCCCCCCTCCTCGGTGGGGGGCGCGGCGGTGTCGTGCCGGGTGGCCATACCGGTCACTTCTCCAGGTTGTTGTCGATGGTCTTGGTGGCCGTCTTCCAGGCCTCCGCGGCCGACTTGCCCTTCGTGACGAGGATGACGCCGTTGTCGGTCAGACCCTGCTGGATGATCTGGTCCTTCGGGCCGATCACCTGGGTCGGGATGGCCTTGGCGGCCTCGGCGAAGACGGTGCCGATCGGGGTGTCACCGGTCATCGTGTTCTTCGCGCCGGTCACCAGGGGCAGGTTGTAGGCACCGGGTGCGCTGGGGAAGCTGCCCTGCACGCTGAACAGCTTGGCCTGCTGGGCGGGCGCGGTCAGCCAGGTGACCAGCTTCTCCGCCTCCGTGACGTGCTTGCCGTTCTTGGGCACGGCCAGGAAGGTGCCGCCCCAGTTGCCGGACTTGGGCGCGGCGGCCACGTCCCACTTGCCGGCGGCCTCCGGCTTCGACTTGCCCTTGAGGTAGCCGAGCATCCACGGCGGGCAGGCCACCGCGGCGAACTTGCTGTTGGCGATCGTCGTGTCCCAGGCAGGCTGGAACTGCGTCTGGGCGCCGACCAGTCCCTCCGAGGCGGCCTTCGCGGTCAGGTCGAAGGCGGACTTGATGGCCGGGTTCGTCTTGTAGATGACCTTGCCGGAGGAGTCGTAGAACTTCTCCTGGTTGCTGCTGATGATCGCGTTGAGCAGACCACCGGGGGAGTCCATGAAGGTGGTGCCGCTGGGCGCCTTCTTCTTGTACGTCTCGCCCGCGGCGACCAGCTTGTTCCAGTCGCCCGCCCACAGCTGCCCGACCTTGTCGCGGTCGGTGGGCAGGCCGGCCTGCTGGAAGAGGTCCTTGCGGTAGCAGATCGCCATCGGGCCGATGTCGGTGCCGAGTCCGATCGTCTGGCCGTCCTGGGTCGTGGCCTGCTGCCACTTCCAGTCCAGCCAGTTGGTCTTGCTCACGCCCGAGACCTTGGACAGGTCGACGAGCTTGCTCGCCTGGGTCTGCACGACCTCGGCGATGTTGCCGACTTCGACGGCCTGGACGTCCTGCAGGCCGCTGTTGGTGGTGAGGTGGTTGACGAGCGCCGGATAGTAGTTCTCGTTGCGCTCGACGACGTTCTCGGCGATCTTGATGTTCGGGTTGAGCTTCTCGTACTCGGCGTAGAGACCGGCCTCCTTGAACCCCTGAGTGCCGAAGAGACCCAAGGTGATCGTGGTCTTGCCCTTGCCTCCGCCCGTGTCGCTGCTGCTCCCATCGCTGCTTCCACCACTGTCGTCGGCACAGCCGGCCAGCAGCCCTGTGGTCAGCGCGGCGACGGCCGCGAGGGCCCCCAGACTGCGGGACCGACGGGTGATCGTGCGCATTGCGTCCTCCTGTTGCCTGACGTGCCGACCCCCCGGCCAACTGCACTGTTGGGCCCGTTTTTTCTCGCTGCGGCTCGGGCGGGGAACGTGCGGGATGTGTATGTGTCAGGTACCGTGGGAGCGCTCCCACAGGTGATGTGTTGAAGAGTCGTCGGTTCGCGCGGGGGTGTCAAGGGAGCCGACGCGGAGAGATGCGTTCAGTTATCGGCCTGTTAGCTAACTCCGGGGGGACGGGCGGGAGAGGCATCGCGGACGGTTGAAGTGGCTCGTGTCAGTGGGGTATTGGCCCCGGCGGGACGGTCGGTCGACGGTCCCTGGCCGGGATGGGCGGAACCTCGTCCACGTACGGGTTGCCGAGGTCCGGGTGATGAACGGGACTGTTAGATTCCAGGCCAGTCGCGGAGCGCGCGACGTCGACGGGAGGCGGACCATGGCAAGCCACGGAGCGCGGGGCCGGGGAGGCGGCCGGCCGACCTTGGAAGAGGTCGCGGCACGCGCGGGCGTGGGCCGAGGCACGGTGTCCCGGGTCATCAACGGCTCCCCGAGGGTCAGCGACGCGACCCGCGCGGCCGTCGAGGCGGCGGTCGCCGAACTCGGCTATGTCCCGAACACGGCGGCACGCGCCCTCGCCGCCAACCGCACGGACGCGATCGCCCTCGTCGTCCCCGAGCCGGAGACCCGCTTCTTCGCGGAACCGTACTTCTCGGACATGCTGCGGGGCGTCGGCGCGGAGCTCTCCGACACCGAGATGCAGCTGCTGCTGATCTTCGCGGGCAGCGACCGGGAGCGGCAGCGCCTCGCCCAGTACCTGGCCGCGCACCGCGTCGACGGCGTACTCCTCGTCTCCGTCCACGCCGACGACCCGCTGCCCGACCTCCTCTCCCAGCTGGAGATCCCGGCCGTGATCAGCGGTCGCCGCTCGGTGGACGAGACACTGCCGTCCGTGGACTCCGACAACTACGGCGGCGGCCGCATGGCCGTCGAGCACCTGATCGCCCGGGGACGTCGGAGGATCGTCCACCTGGCGGGGCGCCTCGACGTCTTCGGCGCCCAGCGCCGTGTCGACGGCTACCGCGAGGGGTTGCGCGCGGCCGGACGCGAGGCGGACGACCGGCTGATCGTCCCGGGCGACTTCACCGAGGAGGGCGGCCGGCGCGCGATGACCGAGCTGCTGGCCCGCTGCCCGGACCTGGACGCGGTGTTCGCGGGCTCGGACGTGATGGCGGCGGGCGCCCGCCAGGTCCTGCGCGAGCTGGGCCGCCGCATACCTGACGACGTCGCCCTCGTCGGCTACGACGACTCCGCCATCGCCCGCCACATGGACCCGCCCCTGACGAGCGTGCGCCAGCCGATCGAGGAGATGGGCCGCGCCATGATCGACCTGTTGCTCGGGGAGATCGCCGACCGGCGCCCCGCGGTCTCGCGCGGTCTGGAGAAGCGGCAGGTCGTGCTGCCGTCCGAACTGGTGGTACGGGCCTCGTCCTGACGCGCGGAAAGGCTTCGATAGGGCAATCTGATCGGTATGGTCCTCCACCCCTTGCTCGGAGTCGATGAAGTGCCCGCCATGGAGCCCTACCTGGGCAGGGTGGGGCAGGTGTTCCAAGCGTTCCGGGAACAGGACTCGGGGTGCGTGTCGTACGGCGTCCGGCTGCTCGACGGGGCACGCTGGTTCGTCAAGGAGGCGGTGACCGACCGCGGCCGGCACTCGCTCGAACGGGCCTGGGCCTTCCACCGGGCCGTACGGCACCGGGCGATCGTCCCGCAGGTCCACCGCATCGCCGTGGGGAGCGACGGCGCGGCGGTGGTGATGCCCTGGCGGGAGGGCGAGGTGCTGTACCCGGCCATGGTGGGCGGACCGCGCGACCGTACGGGCCCCGGCAGCCCCATGGCCCGCTTCCGCGCCCTGCCGATCTCCCGCGTCCTCGCCGCCTTCGAACGCGTCCTCGACGCCCATCTCGCGGTGGAGGTCGCCGGGCATGTCGCGGTCGACTTCTACGACGGCGCGCTGCTGTACGACTTCGGGGGCGACGTCGTCCACCTGGTCGACCTCGACGAGTACCGGCCGGGCCCGTTCGTGGTCGATGAGGAACGCCTGCCGGGTTCGCGCCGGTTCATGGCCCCCGAGGAGTTCGAGTGCGGGGCCGTGATCGACACCCGTACGACGGTCTTCACCCTGGGCCGCACCGCCCGGCTCCTGCTGGACGCGGGCGACGAGGAACGCGCCTGGCGGGGCACCCCGGCCCAGCAGGCGGTGATCGTCCGGGCGACCCGGTCCGACCCCGAGGAACGCTTCGAGGACGTCCACCGGTTCGCCGACGCGTGGCGGGCCGCCAATCGCCCGCACGGTGGCTGAGGTCACCGCCGCAGCGGCAGCTCCCACCGGACTTCGCCGTCCTGGTACCGGTCGGTCGGGCCCAGCCCGGCGGCCGCGGCGACGGCCGCGGAGGCCCGGTGGTCGGGGTGCACGTGCGCGACGACCGTACGGACGCCGGGCTCCTCGCCCAACCGGCCGACCAGCCCCCGGGCCGCCTCCCCGGCGAACCCCCGCCCCTGCCAGGGCGTGCCCACCACCCAGGCGATCTCCGCGACCTCCCCGGTGACCGTCGCCTGGACCGTACCGACGAGACACCCCTCCTCGCGCAGCCGCAGCACCCAGTTGCACCAGACGACGGCCGGGTCGGGGGAGCCCGCGACGAGGCGTTCATAGCGTGAACGCAAGGCCTCGGGAGTGGCGGGTGCGCCGCCGATGAACGTGTGCAGCGCCGGGTCGGACAGCACCTCGGCCATTTCCCCGGCATGTTCGACACGGAGGGGAAGGAGATCGAGACGGGCGGTGCGCAGGGTGTGGGCGGGGAGGTGGGGTGGGGGCATTGGGTGAGCCTAGAGGGCGCGCCCGACGCGCACGGACTCGGCCGTACGGCCGCACGGCTCGCCGTACGACTGAGGCCCGGTCCGCTTGCGCGGACCGAGCCTCAGTCGATCAGGGTGAGTGACGGGACTTGAACCCGCGACATCCTGGACCACAACCAGGTGCTCTACCAGCTGAGCTACACCCACCACGACCGGTCTTGGTTTCCCTGACCGGCCGAGAAAAAGTGTACAGGGTCCGAAGGGGTGCTCGCGCCAGGCTTTCTCCGGGGTCCCTCGGGGCCCCGGACATGCGTCATTCGGCGGACACCACGTGCTTCGCCGCGATGGCGCGGGCGGTGTCCGAGTCGGGGCCGGGCTGCGGGACGAAGATCGCCTCGCGGTAGTAGCGGAGCTCCGCGATGGATTCGCGGATGTCGGCGAGGGCGCGGTGGTTGCCGTTCTTCTCCGGGCTGTTGAAGTAGGCCCGGGGGTACCAGCGGCGGGCCAGCTCCTTCACCGAGGAGACGTCCACGATGCGGTAGTGGAGGTAGTCCTCGAGGGCCGGCATGTCGCGCGACAGGAAACCCCGGTCCGTGCCGACCGAGTTTCCGCACAGCGGGGCCTTGCCAGGGTCCTTGACGTGCTCACGTACGTAGGCGAGGACCTGTGCCTCGGCGTCGGCCAGGGTCGTGCCCTCGGCCAGTTCGTCGAGGAGGCCGGAGGCCGTGTGCATCTGGCGCACCACGTCCGGCATCGTCTCCAGCGCCCGCTCCGGCGGGCGGATCACGATGTCCACCCCTTCGCCGAGCACGTTCAGTTCCGAGTCGGTGACCAGCGCGGCCACCTCGATGAGTGCGTCCTCCGACAGCGAGAGCCCGGTCATCTCGCAGTCGATCCACACCATGCGATCGTTCATGGCCCTAACCCTACGGCGCGCTCCGGCGCACGGGCAGATCCGGGACGGCGGTGACCTGCGTGGTGGCCTGGGACGGGGGCGGCCCAGAACCCTCGTCGGGTCCCGGGCCGCCCCCGTCTCGCGTCATCGCCTCAGGGCGCGCTGCGCTGCCCCGGCAGGCGCCCGGCCGCGTACAGCTCGGTGCCCGTCTTGCCCGGCTCCGTCGACAGGGACGTCGACGGGCCCAGAGAGCTGGCGGCCGCCGTGCGGCGGGTCTGCGGCGGCACCGGGCTCTCCTGGTTCAGGACGGGCGACGGCCCGGCCTGGCCCGCGGAGCCGTCCACGTCCGACGGCCGTTCCGACTGCGGCCTGCGCGCGCGGTACGCCGCCCGGTACGCGGCCGGGGACGAGCCGAGCTGGCGCCGGAAATGACCCCGCAGCGCGACCGGCGAACGGAAGCCGCAGCGTCCGGCGACCTCGTCGACCGAGTAGTCGGAGGTCTCCAGCAGCCGCTGCG
Source organism: Streptomyces sp. GbtcB7 (assembly GCF_019091445.1). Taxonomy (NCBI): domain Bacteria; kingdom Bacillati; phylum Actinomycetota; class Actinomycetes; order Kitasatosporales; family Streptomycetaceae; genus Streptomyces; species Streptomyces sp. GbtcB7. The sequence goes on along the minus strand of NZ_JAGXJM010000004.1, from coordinate 269,572 downwards.
CCTGCAGTACGCGCTGAGTGATCAGCCACTGCAGGGGAGCGCTCCCCGTGAGCGAGCGGAACCGGCGGTCGAAGGTGCGGCGGCTCATGTACGCGCGTGCCGCCAGCGTCTCGACGTCGAACTGCTCGTGGAGGTGCTCCAGCGCCCAGGCGACGACCTCCGCGAGGGGGTCGGCGCCGATCTCCTCTGGTAAAGATCGATCGAGATAGCGCTCCTGACCGCCGCTCCGGCGCGGGGGCACGACAAGACGGCGGGCCAGCGCGCCGGCCGCCTCGTTGCCGTGGTCCGTCCGCACGATGTGGAGACAGAGATCGATTCCGGCCGCCGTACCCGCGGAGGTCAGTACGTCCCCGTCGTCCACGAAGAGTTCTCGCGGGTCGACGTGGACCGACGGGTAGCGCTTGGCCAGCGTCGGTGCGTACATCCAGTGGGTCGTCGCCGGTCGGCCGTCCAGCAGTCCGGCTGCGGCCAGCACGAAGGCGCCGGTGCACAGTCCGACTATGCGGGCTCCCTCCTCGTGCGCCCGGCGCAGCGCGTCGAGCGCCTCCTCCGGTGGCGGAGAGGTGATCGAACGCCAGGCCGGCACCACGACGGTGCCCGCCCGCGAGATCGCCTCCAGGCCATGCGGCGCGGTGAGTTCCAGGCCTCCTGTGGTCCGCAGCGGGCCTTCTTCGCCGCCGCACACCAGAAGTCGGTAGCGCGGCACGCCGGCGTCCTGGCGGTCAATCCCGAACACCGACAGCGGTATGGAACTCTCGAAGATGGGGCCGCCGCTGAACAGCAGCACCGCGACGATCTCCTTGCGGCGTCGCCCGGAAAGTTTCCGGGCCGCGGCTTCCGGCGCGGCAGTGGAGTCGTGGCTCATACTGCTAAGCCCCCCTCGGTGGTCGCGGCTCCTCGGTTGTGTCGCTCCTGCACGTTTCCCCTCGGTCCTGCACGAGTCCCCCGCCGTAAGACAGTCAAGATCGAATCTACTGTGTCCCGTGGCGCCAAGGTGACCAGTTCGGCAGTCGGCAGAATGTCGACATGGCAACTTGGCGTGAAGCATTCGATCACGAAGCGTTGCACTCGTGGGCCTTGCAGGGAAGTGCGCCTCGTGTCAGTGGCCAATCCCCATAGGGTGCGTGCGCCCTCCAGGGGGCTTTCGGTGCAGGTGGAACGCGGGTTGGGGGGTCGTTCGAGCAAGGGATGCGCGGGTGACCGAAGTTGGCTGAAAAGAAGCGGGGGCGTGCGCGCAAACCGGTCAGTCAACCGGCTTCTTTCCTCCGCCGTGACGCCCGCCCCTGTGCGCCCCCGGGCCACTACTGCCCTGCAAGCCGTTCATGATGTGCGAGTCGGCCAAATCCTGCGTGCCACGGTGCCGTGCGGGGCGCTCGGGCGGGACGTCGCCGCGAGGGGCGTCCCGCGGTGTCTCCTGGTGGCGCGTGTCCCGGCCCCCGGCGTCCCGGACGCGGGTGTCCGGATCCTGTGCGTCCCGGTTCCAGTCGCTCGGGTCCCACGTGATCAGGCTCTGCGGGGCACGGTCCCAGGTGATCAGGTTCTCCGGGTGCCCGTCCCGGTCGGCCGGGTTTCCCGGGGCCCGGTCCGGTGCGGTCGGGTTCGCCGTGTCGTGGGCCTGAGCGCCGGGATCGCGTCCGTCCGGATCCCGTGTGTCCCGGTCCCGGCCGTCCGGATTCCGTGTGTCCGGATTCCGCGTGTCCCGGTCTCGTCCGTCCGGATTCCGTGTGTCCTGGTTCCGTGTGTCCGGGTCCTGTCCGTTCCGGCCCCCCGCGTTTCGGTCCCGCACGGCGCGGCTCTGGTCGCTCCGGGCCCCGGCGCCGGGGCTCCGTGTGCCGGGGATGGTCCCCTCGGCGTGGGTGGTCTCGCCGTGGGCCCCGCCACCGCCGTCCCGCGGGCCGCTTCCCCTCTGTGCACCGCCCGCTCCTCGGTGGCCCCCGTCGCCCCCGTCGCCGCGATCCCGGGTGCCGGGGTCTCCCTCCCCGCGGGGCGCTTCGGTGCGACTCCGGCGGCCACGCCCGGGGCGAGCGTGGTGGTGGTGCGGGGCGCCGCCGTGGAGGCCGGTCCTGCTGTGCCGGGCCCGGGGCGGGGCCGGCTCCTCCGCCCGGAGGCGGGCCGCGACGCGCTCGGACTGGCGCAGGAGGACCAGGCAGGCACCGGTCACGGCCGCCAGGCCCAGCGCCGTACCGGCCGCGCCGGCGAGGGAGGTGCCGAACCCGACGAGGACGACGGGGACCAGGACGCAGCTGAAGGCCGCCCACCGCACCACCTCGCTCGCCGTGTCCGGCCCGGGCGACGTGGCGGGTGCAGGGGAGGAGGGGCGGGGCGCGGTCTCTGGTCCTGGCACGGTCTGCTCCCTGGTTCCCTGGTACTCCAGTGCTCTCCATGGCGGTGGCTCATCGATTCAACGCGTGTTCGACCCGCCGGTCACCTACGAACGGCCTCGAGCCTGGGTGAACCCTGTGCAAACCGCCTGTACGGGGCAGCAACCATTGCGTTAAGGGCGCCTCTCATGCATGCTCCGGGGAACGCCGCGCAGCGCGCGCGAGATCTGGGCAGAGGAGGCGTGCCGCCGTACCCTTGGGGGTATGGGGTTGGGAAGATGATTCCCGGACACAGCTCTGCCGCACGTTGTCGTCCCCACCACGAGGATCTAAACGCCGAGATACCCATGGCCGGTCACGAATTCTTTGATCCCGCGGACCGCAAGCGCCCGCTCGCCGATCCCACGGCGGCCGAGCCCCTGGCGGCGGAAGAACCCCGCCAGTCCTGCGATCCTGCCTTCAAGCACGGCGTCGTCGTCGGTTTCGACGGCTCGACGTCCAGCGAGCGCGCCCTCGCCTACGCGATCGGCATGGCCCACCGCTCCGGCTCGGGCCTGATCATCGTGCATGTCGCGAACCGGCTGCCCACCACGGTGTGGGCGGGCTGTGAACCACCGGTCTTCGTCGACGTGCCCGACCACCGCACCGAGGTGCTCGGCCTCGAACTCGCGTGCGCCGAATATCTGGCCGAGGTGCCCTGGATCCTCGTCGAGCGCGGCGGTGACATCTGTCACGAACTCGAAGAGGTCGGACGGGAGTACGAGGCGGACGCGATCGTCGTCGGCTCCACGCACGGCATCGTCGGGCGCATCTTCGGCTCGGTGGCCGGACGGCTCGCGAAGCGTGCGCAGCGCCCGGTGATCGTCATCCCCTGACACATCGTCCGACACGCTCCCTGACCTACCGTCAACTCCCTTTGGCGGGTGTCTGGAACGGCATGAATCTACTCGCGCGTAGAGGTGGTTTGTGCCCTTGTGAAGGGTACATACCGGTCACCGGACCAACCGCACGGCCGGTACCACGCAGCACAACTGCACATGCATGAAGGGAGCCCGCCGTGGACAAAGACGTCTCCGCGGGAAGCATCACCTCGACCCTCGGCCACCTCGCGCTCGGCCTCACCCTGTTGCTCTTCGGCCTCGGCAACACCCAAGTGATCGACGGCGTGACAGCGGCCGACTCCGTCTCCCTCGCCACCTATGTCGGTGGCATCGCGCTCTTCGTAGCCGGGCTGTTCGCCTTCCGCGACCACGACGCCTTCACCGGTACGGCCTTCACGGCGCTCGGCGCGTTCTGGTTCACCTGGGGCGTCACGGCCGGCACGCAGATGTCCGCCAACGCGACCGGTCTCTTCCTGCTCCTGTTCGCGCTCGTCGCGCTCAGTCTGACCGCCGGCGCGAGCGGCGCCCCCCTTCTCACCCGAGGAACGTACGCGCTGCTCTTCGTCGCTCTTCTCCTGCTGGCCGTCGGGCAGTTCGGCGACAGCGGAGGTCTGGGGAAGGTCGGCGGCTGGTTCGCCGTCGCGGGCGGCGCGCTCGCCTGGTACGGGGCCACGGCGGCCATGGCTCACTGGCCCACCGCACTGCCCGGACGCGCCGCCGGCCGGGGGGTGACGGCCACCGGCTGACGTCGGCGCGGGCCGGGGCATGGGCGGCCCCGGCCCCCTGAAGGAACGGGTCCCTGTGCGGTGGTGGCGTGCACAGGGACCCGTTCTCGTCCTTTGCGCCTAAACCGGCGCCGCTCTCGCGGAGGTGGTTGCGCGCCGCGGGGGTTCCTCAATTGTCGCTTCGGGGGGCTGGTGGATTTTTACTCCACCGTCACCGACTTGGCGAGGTTGCGCGGCTTGTCGATGTCGCGGCCCAGGGCCAACGCCGTGTGGTAGGCGAGGAGTTGGAGCGGGATGCCCATGAGGATCGGGTCCAGCTCGTCCTCGTTCTTCGGGACGACGATCGTCTGGTCGGCCTTCTCCTGCTCCTGGTGCGCCACCGCGAGGATCCGGCCGCTGCGGGCCTTGATCTCCTCCAGGGCGGCGCGGTTCTTCTCCAGGAGGTCGTCGTCGGGGACGATCGCGACCGTGGGCAGCGCGGGCTCGATGAGCGCCAGCGGGCCGTGCTTGAGCTCGGAAGCCGGGTAGGCCTCGGCGTGGATGTACGAGACCTCCTTGAGCTTCAGGGAGGCCTCACGGGCCACCGGGTAGCCCCGGACGCGGCCGATGAAGAGCATCGAGCGGGCCTCGGCGTACTCCTCGGCCAGCTTCTTGATCTCGTCCTCCTGCTCCAGGATCTCGGAGATCTGCGCGGGCAGCCTGCGCAGGCCCTCGATGATCCGCTTGCCGTCGCGGACCGACAGGTCGCGGGTGCGGCCGAGGTGCAGGGCGAGCAGCGCGAAGGCGACGGTCGTGTTGGTGAAGCACTTCGTCGAGACGACGCAGACCTCGGGGCCCGCGTGGACGTACATGCCGCCGTCCGCCTCGCGGGCGATCGCCGAGCCGACGACGTTGACCACGCCGAGCACCCGCGCGCCCTTGCGCTTCAACTCCTGCACGGCGGCCAGTACGTCGTACGTCTCACCGGACTGGGACACGGCCACGTACAGGGTGTCGGGGTCGACGACCGCGTTGCGGTAGCGGAACTCGGAGGCCGGCTCGGCGTCCGCGGGGATGCGGGCGAGCTCCTCGATCATCTGGGCGCCGATCATGCCCGCGTGGTACGAGGTGCCGCAGCCGAGGATCTTCACACGGCGGATCTGGCGCGCCTCACGGGCGTCCAGGTTCAGGCCACCGAGGTGCACGGTGGAGAACCGGTCGTCGATACGGCCGCGCAGCACCCGGTCCACGGCCTCGGCCTGCTCGTGGATCTCCTTGTGCATGTACGTGTCGTGGCCGCCCATGTCGTACGACGCCGCCTCCCACTCCACGGTGGTCGGCTCGGCCGTCGTACGGGTGCCCTCGGTGGTGTACGTGCGGAAGTCGTCGGCCTTGAGCGTGGCCATCTCGCCGTCGTCCAGGGTCACTATCTGGCGGGTGTGGGTGACCAGGGCGGCGATGTCCGAGGCGACGAACATCTCCTTCTCGCCGATGCCGAGGACGACCGGGGAGCCGTTGCGGGCCACCACGATGCGGTCGGGGAAGTCGGCGTGCAGGACCGCGATGCCGTACGTGCCCTCGATCACCCGGAGCGCGTCGCGGACCTTGTCCTCGAGCTTCTCGGCCTGGGAGCGGGCGATCAGGTGGGTGAGGACCTCGGTGTCGGTCTCCGAGAGGAACTCGACACCGTCCGCCTCGAGCTTCTTGCGCAGGTCGGAGGCGTTGTCGATGATGCCGTTGTGGACGACCGCGACCTTGCTGTCGCCGGACATGTGGGGGTGCGCGTTCACGTCGGAGGGGGCGCCGTGAGTGGCCCAGCGGGTGTGGGCGATGCCGGTGGTGCCCTTGAAGCGTGCGGGGACCTTGGCCTCAAGATCACGGACCCGGCCCTTGGCCTTGACCATCTTCAGACCGGCCGACTTCGGCGTCGTGACGACGATGCCCGCCGAGTCGTAGCCGCGGTACTCCAGGCGCTGGAGGCCTTCGAGCAGCAGCGGCGCCACGTCACGCCTGCCGATGTATCCGACGATTCCGCACATATATATGTATTCCTCAGCCGTAGACAATGCGGCGCAGCTGCCTGAGCGTGAGCTCCGGCGGCGCGACCGCGCGGTACTTCAGGTCCGCCTCGATCCGTTCGAAGATCGTCGCGTTGACCAGGCCCTGGGCCTGGAGCTCGCGGTGGCGGCGACGGACGTAGTCCTCGGTCGTCTCGTCGAAGTAGGCGAGCACGTCCTGGACCACCCGCAGTGCCTCGCCCCGGTTCAGGGGGGTGGAGCGCGTCAGGTGATCAACAAGTTCGTCGTGCACCCGTTGATCCTGAGGTACCAGGAGCCGATTCGCAAGAATCCTGCCCGATATCGGGCAAGTGGCTGTTGAAGGTCTTATGGGGGGCTGTTAGCAAGCTGTCCATCCTGCGTCTTGTGCCGCGTCGATTGCCGGGAGCAACTTCTGTGGCCATGGACACTCCACGCATGGGCGTACCGGAGAAGCTCGCCGAGCGCATGACCATGGCAGAGCAGCACGAATATCTCCGCGCCAAGTTCTCCCGGCGCAACATGATCAGAGGCGGGGCCGTGACCCTCGGCGCCGTCGCGGGCGGCGCCTTCGTGCCCGGCGCCGTCGCACAGGCCGCTGCCCCGACGCAGGCCACCACCTCCTCGACCGAGAAGGTCGACGGCGCCCTCGTCGCCCCCTTCGGCCGTCACCTCGCCTTCGGCAATGACCCGCGTACGGAGATCACGGTCTCCTGGCAGGTTCCGGCCGCGGTGCAGAAGCCGTTCATCCGCATCGGCGCCCACCCCTGGGACCTCTCCCGCAAGATCGAGGCCGAGGTCCGCGCCCTCTACACCCCGGCCGGTGTCGGCGCGAGCGGCGACCACACGCAGTACTACCTGCACGCCAAGCTCACCCACCTGCGCCCCGGCAAGACGTACTACTACGGCGTCGGCCACGCGGGCTTCGACCCCTGCGCGCCCCACCTGCTGGGCACGCTCGGCACCTTCACCACCGCGCCCTCGCACGCCGAGCCGTTCACCTTCACGGCCTTCGGTGACGAGGGTGTCGGCTACCACGGCCTCGCCAACGACGCCCTGCTGCTCGGCCAGAACCCGTCCTTCCACCTGCACGCCGGCGACATCGCGTACGCGGACCCGGCCGGTGCGGGCAAGAAGGAGGACACCGGCTTCGACTCGCGCATCTGGGACCAGTTCCTCGCCCAGACCGAGACGGTCGCCAAGCAGGTCCCGTGGATGCCCGCGTACGGCAACCACGACATGGAGGCCTGGTACTCGCCCAACGGCTACGGCGGCGAAGAGGCCCGCTGGACGCTTCCGGACAACGGGCCCGACAAGAAGAACCTGCCCGGCGTCTACTCCTTCGTCTACGGCAACACGGCGATCATCTCGCTGGACGCCAACGACATCTCCTTCGAGATCCCGGCGAACCTGGGCATATCCGGAGGAACGCAGACGAAGTGGCTCGAGGGCCAGCTCAAGAAGTTCCGGGCGTCCAAGGACGTCGACTTCGTCGTGATTTTCTTCCACCACTGCGCGTACTGCACCTCCACGGCGCACGCCTCGGAGGGGGGCGTGCGACAGGAGTGGGTGCCGCTGTTCGAGAAGTACACGGTGGACCTGGTCATCAACGGCCACAACCACCAGTACGAGCGCACGGACGTCATCAAGGGCAACGCGGTCACCAAGAAGCTGCCGATCGGCGGCACGGCGTACCCGGAGACCGACGGTGTCGTGTACGTGACGGCGGGCGCGGCGGGGCGCAGCCTGTACGCGTTCACCGCCCCGGAGTCGTACGAGGGTCACGAGAACGAGGTCGACTCCGTCGCCTCCTTCATCAACCTCAAGGAAGGCAAGCAGAACGAGACGGTCGCCTGGTCCCGGGTGCGCTACCTCAACTACTCCTTCCTTCGGGTGGATGTCACGCCTGCGCACAAGGGTCGGCTGGCCACGCTGACGGTGCGGGGGATTGCCGAGACTGGTGCCGAAGTTGACCACTTCACGGTGGCCCGTCGAGTTCGTTAGGTGCGGGTGAGTGGGGGCTGGTCGCGCAGTTCCCCGCGCCCCTAAAGGCACGTGGTCGTATGCCTGGAAGGCGAGGCGTGACGACCTGGGCGGTCCTCAAGCAGCGTTTCTACATGCGCTTGAGGACCGCTTGTTTGGCCAGGGCGAACTCCTCGTCCGTCAGAATGCCGGACCTGTGGAGGTCGCCCAGTTCGCGCAGGCGGCGGAGCAGGGCGTCGTGGTCGTCCTCCGGGGCGAGCGCGGCCGGCTGCTCCGTCGCCCGCGCGGCTTCCGGGGAGGCCGTGGGATGCGGGAGCCGGGCCTGTACCGCCGCCGCGACCAGGGCCATCAGCGGGTCCTTCTTGAAACCCCACAGTTCGACGGAGTTGGGGTCGTACTTCGGTGGGGCCTTGGTCTCCCCGCCACGGACGGTGAAGCGCAGGTAGCCGTTCTCCAGGCCGACCGCGGGGTGCCACTCGACGGTGGTGAGGTCGGTGAGGGCGAGCGAGCGGGCTCCGGCGGCGGACTTGGAGTCCTCGGTCTTCCAGTTCCACTCCAGGCGCACGTGCTCGCCGTCGAAGCTCGCGGTGCCGTCGCCGGCGGAGACGGACAGCGGCACGGAGGGGCCCGGGAGCAGATAGCTGTCGACCGGGTCGGCCGGCACCCGATCCAGGAGCAGCGCGTCCCGGACCTCGTCCACGACGTACTCGGCGACGCCGTAGCGGTCGGACTCCACGGTGAGCTGGTAGGGGTCGTTCGGTTCGGCGAGCTTGCCGCCGGTCGCCTGGAGCAGCGGGTCGGCGCCGTCGCGCAGCCGGAGCCGCAACCGGCCGCTCTTCTTGCCCTGTTCGAAGGAAATCCCCGCCAACGCTCCCAGCGGGACCGTCAGTTCACCCAAGGTTCTGCGGAGCAGGCTCACGTTCTTGTCGCGCCCCGGAGTCAGCCGCAGCGCGTCGCCGTCGAAGGTCCACGTCCCGTCCTTCTGGATGATTTCCGCCATGAGGGGGATTGTTTCACCGGGTCTGCGGAAGAGTGGTCTATACCCATTCGCAATTGATTTGCAGGGTCCTTCGAAGGGAGCGCATGTGAGACAGCACAGAACGCCCCGTCTTCTCGGTACGCTGCTGCTCGTGGCGGCCGCCGGTATCTCAGTCGCCGGTGCCGCACACTCCGAGTCGGGCCGCACCGCGACCCCGCTCGGGCAGGTGGTGCCGGCCCCCGCCTCGGTCCACGCGGGCGGATCCCCGTATCGCATCACCGACGGCACCCGTATCCGGGTCGAGGACTCGCCTCAGGCCCGCCGGGTCGGCGCGTATCTGGCCGACGTCCTGCGTCCCTCCACCGGGTACCGACTGCCCGTCACCACGCACGGCACGGGCGGTATCCGGCTGCGGATCGCGGCGGGGTCCACGGGCGCCGAGGGCTATCGCCTGGACAGCGGGCGAAGTGGCGTCACCATCACGGCCGCCGCGCCCGCCGGGCTCTTCCACGGCGTCCAGACGCTGCGCCAACTGCTGCCCGCCGCCGTCGAGAAGAACTCAGTGCAGGCCGGCCCCTGGCTCGTCGCGGGCGGCAGCATCAAGGACAGCCCGCGCTACGGCTACCGCGGCGCGATGCTCGACGTCTCCCGGCACTTCTTCGGTGTCGCGCAAGTCAAGCGGTACATCGACGAGTTGGCCCTCTACAAGGTCAACAAGCTGCATCTGCACCTGAGCGACGACCAGGGCTGGCGCATCGCGATCGACTCCTGGCCGCGGCTCGCCACGTACGGAGGGTCCACGCAGGTCGGTGGCGGTCGCGGGGGTTACTACACCAAGGCCGACTACAAGGAGATCGTGCGGTACGCGGCCTCCCGCTATCTGGAGGTCGTCCCGGAGATCGACATGCCGGGCCACACCAACGCCGCGCTCGCCTCGTACGCCCAGCTGAACTGCAACGGGACAGCGCCCCCGCTCTACACCGGCACCGACGTCGGGTTCAGCTCGCTGTGCGTGGCGAAGCCGGTGACGTACGACTTCGTGGACGACGTCGTACGGGAGCTGGCGGCGCTCACGCCGGGCAAGTACCTCCACATCGGCGGGGACGAGGCCCACTCCACCAGCCACGCCGACTACGTCACCTTCATGGACAAGGTGCAGCCGGTCGTCGCCAAGTACGGGAAGACGGTGGTCGGCTGGCACCAGCTGACCGGGGCGCACCCGGTGAAGGGCGCGATCGCGCAGTACTGGGGGCTCGACGACACCAGTGCCACGGAGAAGGCGCAGGTCGCCGAGGCCGCGCGGAACGGGACGGGGCTCGTGCTGTCGCCCGCCGACCGGGTCTACCTCGACATGAAGTACACCGCCGACACCCCGCTCGGGCAGGACTGGGCGGGCCTGGTGGAGGTGAAGCGGTCGTACGACTGGGATCCGGGCGCCTACCTTCCGGGAGCGCCGGCTTCGGCGATCCGGGGCGTCGAGGCGCCGCTGTGGACGGAGACCATCGTCACGGGGGCCGACATCGACTACATGACCTTCCCGCGGCTGCCCGGCGCGGCCGAGCTCGGCTGGTCGCCCGCCTCGACGCACGACTGGGACACCTACAAGGTGCGGCTCGCGGCGCAGGGGCCGCGTTGGGAGGCGCTGGGCATCGGCTACTACCGCTCACCCCAGGTGCCCTGGCCCACGGCGTAAACGGCGTTGACGGGAAAGACGGGGCTCAGGAGGACCGTACTCCTGAGCCCCACCGCTTTCAGAGACCCGCGATCGGGTTCTTCAGGCTGCCGACCAGCTGGAGTGCGCCGGACGGATCGGCCAGGTCCACCATCTGCTTGTTGTTGCGCAGCTGGAGCCGGTTGAGGCAGGACAGCGCGAACTCGGGCGCGAACATGTCGTACTGCCGGAACTTGTCGGCGAGTTCGGGCGCCGACTCCTGGTACTCGCGTACGGACCCGGCGACCGTCCGCCAGAAGTCGTCCTCGTCGAGGATGCCCTCGCCCGCCAGGTCGGCCGCCAGGAAGCGGAAGAAGCAGTCGAAGACGTCCGTGAAGATCGACAGGAGTTTTTTGTCCTCGGGGACCTCGACGCGGATCCGCTCGACCACGGGCGGCAGCACCGCCTGCGGGTCCATGACGGCGATCTCCTCGGCGATGTCCTTGTAGATCGCGCGCTGCACGGCGCCGTCCTTGAGGACGAGGATGACGTTCTCGCCGTGCGGCATGTAGACCAGGTCGTAGGCGTAGAAGCTGTGCAGGAGGGGCGTGAAGTAGGCGCGCAGATAGCGGCGCAGCCACTCCACGGGGGTCAGCCCGGACCGCTCGATCAGCGCGCCCGCGAAGGAGGCGCCCGTGTGGTCGACATGGACGAGGGAGGCCATGGTGGCCAGGCTCTCGCCCTCCTGGAGCGAGGGGACCGGGCTCTCGCGCCACAGGGCCGCGAGCATTTTGCGGTACGGGGAGTAGCGGTCGGTGGCGGCCTCGCACTCCAGGTTGCGGTAGCCGACGGCGGCGCGCTCGCGGATGACCGACAGGCCGGTGGACTTGAGCACCGGGTCGTTCTCGACGAGCTGGGCCAGCCAGTCGTTGATCGCCGGGGTCGCCTCCATGTAGGCGGCGGACAGACCGCGCATGAAGCCCATGTTGAGGACGCTCAGCGCCGTCTTCACATAGTGCTTCTTGGGGCTGGTGGTGTTGAAGAACGTCCGGATGGACTGCTGGGCCAGGTACTCGTCGTCGCCCTCGCCGAGGCAGACCAGGTGGCGCCGAGCGACCTCGGCCGCGAAGGTCACCGAGAGCTTGTTCCACCACTGCCAGGGGTGGACGGGGATGAGCAGGTAGTCCTCGGGGTCGAGGCCCTGTTCGGTGAGGGTGGCGGCGAACCGCGCGACCGTCCCGGCGCCCAGCTCCTCGCGGACGAAGGACTCGTACTCGATGCCCACACCCGCGGTGAAGGCGGCCCGGGAGCGGTGCGCGGCCAGCCACACCAGCCGGATCGGGCTCGCGGTCTCGGGCGCGTACGAGAGGTACTCGTGCACGCCGAAGCCGAGCCGCCCGTTGTTGGCGACGAAGCAGGGGTGGCCCTCGGTCATGCCGGTCTCGATCTCCTGGAAGGAGGCCTTCGCGAGCTCGGCGGACGGGATCTGCGGCTTGGTGAGTTTGAAACAGGTGCCCGAGAGGGTGGAGGAGATCTCCTCCAGGTAGACCGGCAGCACCTCGTCGCTCAGGCCCAGCGACGTCTTCAGCTCGATGAAGAAGTCGAGTGCGGCGAGCGGGAGTTCGGCCCCGTCGCGGTGGCGGGTGATCGACTCGGGGTCGACCTGCCAGTGGTCGAGGGAGCGGAGGGTGGCGGTGAAGCGGTAGCGGGTCAGGCCGTCGTCGCTGCGGACGACGTACCCGCCGTCGCCGTCGGACTCCGGAGTGATGAGGCGCTCGTGCGCGAACTCGGCGAGGGCCTTGCGGACGAGGAGGCGGCCCGCGCGCTCCCAGCGCTCGGGGGAGAGGTGGGCCACGGCGTCGGCGAGGCTCATACGGTCACCCCCGTCGCCCGCTCGAACCGCTCCCGGGTGCAGAAGCTCAGCAACGCCCTTTTCTCCGGCTTCTGTATCTCGCGCTCGGGCACGAACCCGACGGCTTCGTTCAGCGCGTGCACGGCCGTGTTGCGCACGTCGGGCTCGACGACGACCCGCGCGGTCGTCGGGTCGGCGAACAGGTGCTCCATCACCGCGGTGATCACCGCCCGGGTGAACCCGTGCACCGGCGTGTCCGCCGGCGCGACCAGGAAGTGCATGCCGACATCTCCGGGTGCGGGCTCGTACAGACCGACCAGCTCCACGTGCGCCGGTTCGTACCGCTCCATCAGGAACACGGGTTCGCCGTCCAGCGACCCCAGGAACGCGTCGTGGTACTCGCTGGCCGCGATGGCCATGTACTCGCGCTCCACGTCGTGCAGTTTCGCCTCCTGCATCATCCAGAAGGCGGCCCTGGGATGCGTCACCCAGCCGTGCAGCAGCTCGGCGTCCTGGAGGGGGTCGAGCGGGCGGATGGTGAAGGTGCCCACGGCGGTGGTCGTGCCGGTACGGTTCGTGATGCTCATACGCTGAACTCCTGGAACGCGATCGTCTTCTCGACCGGGTAGTACTCGGTGCCGAGCAGCTCACGGATGATGGACGCGTTGCGGTACGGGCCCATGCCCAGGTCGGGGCTGGTGATGCTGTGGGTGTGGACGCCCGCGTTCTGCAGGAAGACGCCGCTGCCCGTGGTGTCGATGGCGTAGTTGCGGGCCACGTCGAAGTTGCCGCGGGAGTCGTAGCGCAGCCGGTCGCGGACCGGCTGCAGGAAGGCGGGCTCGGCGTACTTGTAGCCGGTGGCCAGGATCAGGCCCTCGGAGCTCAGCTCGTAGTTCTTGCCCTGCTCCTCCTGGCGCAGGCCCAGGGTGTACGTGCCGTTCTCGTGAGCGGCCGTGTTCAGGGAGGAGTTGGTGAGCAGGCGCGTCGGGACGGGGCCGCCGAGGTTCTTCTGGTAGAGCAGGTCGAAGATCGCGTCGATCAGCTCGCCGTCGATGCCCTTGAACAGGCCCTTCTGCTCGGTCTGGAGGCGGTAGCGGGTCGGCTCGGGCAGCGCGTGGAAGTAGTCGATGTACTCCGGGGAGGTCATCTCCAGCGTGAGTTTGGTGTACTCGAGCGGGAAGAAGCGCGGAGAGCGCGTGACCCAGTTCAGCCGGTAGCCGTGGACGTCGATCTCGCTGAGCAGGTCGTAGTAGATCTCGGCGGCGGACTGGCCGCTGCCGACGAGCGTGATCGACTTCTTCGCCTGGAGCTCCCGCTTGTGCTGGAGATAGCGGGAGTTGTGGATGAAGTCGCCGCCGAGGTCCGCGCAGGCCTCGGGGATGTACGGGGGTGTTCCGGTGCCGAGGACCAGGTGGCGGGCGCGGAACACCTCGCCGGTTGCCGTCCGTACGTGGTACAGATCGCCCTCGTACGTCACTTCCTCGACCGTCGTGCTGAAGCGGACGGCGCCCAGTTTCGAGGCGGCCCAGCGGCAGTAGGCGTCGTACTCGACCCGCAGCGGGTAGAAGTTCTCGCGGATGTAGAAGGAGTACAGCCGCCCGGACTCCTTGAGGTAGTTGAGGAAGGAGTACGGGGAGGTCGGATCGGCGAGGGTCACCAGGTCCGACATGAACGGGGTCTGGAGGTGCGCGCCCTCCAGGAACATCCCGGAGTGCCACTCGAAGTCCGGCTTGGACTCGAGGAAGACGCCGTCCAGTTCGGCGATCGGCTCGGTGAGACAGGCGAGGCCGAGGTTGAAGGGCCCGAGCCCGATGCCCACGAAGTCGTAGGTCTTTCCGGTGGCTTCGACGGATTCAGGAAGCGCGGTCAAGGGACTCTCCCAGGTACTGCTCGGCGTGGCCGGCGATCAGACCGAGCACGGCGGCGATGTCGTCGGCCGTGGTCTCGGGGTTGAGCAGGGTGAACTTCAGGTAGTGGCGGCCGCCGACCTTGGTGCCCGCGACGACGGCGTCACCGGAGGCGAACAGGGCCTTGCGGGCGTAGAGGTTGGCGCGGTCGATCTCGGCCGGGTCGGTGACGGCGGCCGGGATGAAGCGGAAGACGAGGGTGGACAGGGACGGCTCGACCACCACGTCGAAGCGGGGGTCGGCCACGAGCAGCTTCCAGCCCTCCTGGGCCAGGTCGCAGACCTCGTCGAAGAGTTCGCCGATGCCGTCGGCGCCCATCACGCGCAGCGTCATCCACAGCTTGAGGGCGTCGAAGCGGCGGGTGGTCTGCAGGGACTTGTCGACCTGGTTGGGGATGCGCTCCTGGACCATGCGGCGTGGGTTCAGGTACTCCGCGTGGTAGGTGGCGTGGCGCAGGGTGGCGGCGTCGCGGACCAGCACGGCGGAGGAACTCACGGGCTGGAAGAAGGACTTGTGGTAGTCGACGGTGACGGAGTCGGCGCGCTCGATGCCGTCGAGGCGGTCCCGGTTCTTGAGGGAGGTGAGCAGTCCGCAGCCGTAGGCCGCGTCCACGTGCATCCAGGCGCCGAACCGGGCGCACAGCTCCGCGATCTCGGGCAGCGGGTCGATGGAGCCGAAGTCGGTGGTGCCGGCGGTGGCGACGACGGCCATCGGGACCAGGCCGTCGCGCTCGCAGCGCTCCAGCTCGTGGGCGAGGGCGAGCGTCTGCATGCGCTTGTCCTGGTCGACGGGGATCGAGACGACGGAGTCCGCGCCGAGGCCCAGGAGTTTGGCCGACTTCCTGACGCTGAAGTGGCTGACCTCGGAGGCGAAGATACGGAGTTTGGCCGCGTTGTCGCCTGGTTCGCTCCCTGGCTTCGCCTCCTCGCGGGCCAGCAGCAGGGCCTGGAGGTTGGACTGGCTGCCGCCGCTGGTGAACACGCCGTCGGCGGCCGGGCCGAGGCCGATGCGCTCGTTGGTCCAGTCGATGAGCCGGCGCTCGATGAGGGTGCCGCCGGCCGACTGGTCCCAGGTGTCCAGGGAGGAGTTGACGGCGGACAGGACGGCCTCGCCGAGCACGGCGGGTATGACCACCGGGCAGTTGAGGTGCGCGAGGTAGCGCGGGTGGTGGAAGTAGATCGCGTCCCGGAGGTAGACCTCTTCGAGCTCGTCGAGGACGGCGCTGGTGTCGTGCAGCGGGCGGTCCAGGTCGATCTGCTCGATACGGGGAGCGAGGGCGTCGACCGTGACACCCGTGAACGGTCGGTCGGTGGTGGCGAGTTTGGCCGCCACCCGCTCGATTCCTTCGGTCACGGAGCGGCGGTACCGCTCCGCGGTCGTGTCATTGAGCAGGTGCGAGCGCATGTGGGGGTCCTCCGTGCGGGAAAGTCCGAGCGGGACGGGTGGGGCGAGGGCTGGGCCGGGACGAAAGGAGGGGCGGGGTCCGGCTCGACTTAGGTTAGCCTAACCTAAGTCGATCTGCGACCCCGCCCCACCTGTGTCTTTTCGTGAACGGTCACTCCTGCTCGCGCAGTTGCTCCTCGGTCAGCCCGCGCCGCCAGTAGCCGACGAAGGTGACCCGCCTGCGGTCGATGCCGCGCTCGCGCACGAGATGACGGCGCATCTCCTTCACGCACCCGGACTCGCCCGCGATCCAGGCGTACGGGCTCTCGGTGGGCGGAAGTCGGGCGGCGCGTACGGCGTCGACGGCCATGGGGGCCCCGTCGTCGCGCACGAACCAGGTGATCTCCGCCTCGGCGGTGACCAGCAGGTCCTGGACGTCCTCGGCGTGCTGGACCTCCAGCCACGCCCGGACGCGGGTGCCGGCGGGCAGGGACTCGAGGATCGCGGAGGCGGCGGGCAGCGCGGTCTCGTCCGCCCACAGGACGACCAGGTCGGTGTCGGCGGGCGGGCGGAAGCGGATCGCCCGGTTGTCCTCGATCGCCGGGCCGAGCAGTACGACTCGGTCACCGGCCACCGCACGTGAGGCCCACTGGGACGCAGGACCCGCGGGGACCTCGGCGTCCGGCTCCACACCGTGCAGGACGAAGTCGATGTCGATCTCGCTGGTGCGGCCCCGGGCGTCCCGGCGCAGCGCCCGCAGCGTGTACGAGCGCATCACCGCCCGTTCGTCGTCGGGGAGTTCGCGCCAGCCCTGCCACCAGCCGTCGCCCAGCTCGTAGGGGACGGCCGGCTCGGTCTGGCCGGGGTGCGGCAGGAAGAGGGAGAGGCTCTGGTCTTGGCCGTGGGAGGCGAAGGCCACCAGGTCGTCGCCGGCGAAGGTGATCCGGACCAGCGACGGGCCGAGCCGCCTCGTCCGTACGACCTGGAGGGAGAAGAAACGGAACGGGGCGGCTATGGCCGTCGTCATGGGTGCTCCTGAGTCATCGTCAGGGGTTCACGTCTGGGTTCACTTCGCGGGTTCACTTCAGGGGTTCGCGGCAGGGGTTCACCGCGTGGGTGTCAGGCGACCTTCTTGGCCTTCTCGATCGCCTCGGCGAGGTTGTCGAGGAGCGGGGTGCACTTGTCGTACGACACGATCGGCTCGGGGGAGCGGGCGATGACCTGGCCGGCCTTGACCGCGGGCAGCTTCTTCCAGGTGGCCTCGGTGATGTCGGCCGGCTGGATGGTCGCGCTGCGGTCGTCCATGATGATGATGTCCGCCGGGTACTTGTCGACGTTCTCCCAGCTCAGGTTCTCGAACCAGCCGCCGCTGGCCTTCAGGGCCTTGGCGGAGGGCTCGACGATGTTCACGCCGAGCGCCTTGAAGTACTCCAGGTCGATGGAGAGGTTCGAGCCGGAGACGTAGAAGATGTCCTGGCTCGCGGAACCGGCGAGCACCTTGATCTCGGGGCGGGCCTTGGCCGCGGTGCGCAGCCGCTCGGCGGCCGTCTCGAACTTCTTCTTGGCCTCGGCGATCTTGGCGGACTTCTCGTCGGCGCCCAGCGACACGGCGAGCGCGAGCATGCGCTGCAACGACACGGGCATCTGGCGGTCGTAGACGGAGATGCCGACGCTCGGGGCGAGCTTGAGGATCTTCGCCTTGGACTCCTCGGGGACGTACCAGAGGGTGCCCGCGGAGTCGAACATGGTGGAGATCAGTACGTCGGGCGCGAGGGCCGCGTACTTCTCGATGTTGAACTGGCCCCACTCGTTGCCGAGGACGGTCAGCTTGCTGACGTCCATGTCGCCGGCCTGGACGTCGGCCTTGCCGTCCTTGGTCGTGGTCGGGCCGAAGACGCCCTTGACCTCGATGCCGTAGTCGTAGAGGGCGGCGGCGACACCGGTGAAGGCGACGATGTTCGCCGGGATCTTGTCCAGCTTCACCGTTGTGCCGCGGTCGTCCTTGAAGGTCCAGGGACCGGACTTGGCGGCGGCCTTCGTCGACTCCGAGCCACCGCTTTTGCCGTCGTCGTCGCCACAGGCGGCGAGGACGGCACCGAGACCGAGGGCGCCGCCGGCGGCGAGGATGCCGCGTCGGGTGAGGTGGGTGGCACGGGCGTTGGGCATGTGTGTGGCTGCTTTCGGCACGGGGCGGTAGCGCCCGCCGGACAAGTTCGAAGGTAGGTTAGCCTAACCTCACCACTTGTCCAGAGGGCGGGCGCCGTCCGCCCGGACCTGTGGGCCGCCCGTGTGCCGATCGGGCGGTCAGGCCTTGCCCTTGGACACCACCCACTTGCCGTGCACCCAGTTGCCGACGGTCTCGTAGCCGGAGCGGAAGGAACCGAGCCGGTTCAGCGTCAGGTTGGCCTCGGCGGTGGACCTGACGGGCGTGTAACTGCCCGCGTCGTCCGCCGGGCCGCCCGTGGTGTTCTCGGCGACGTAGGGGAAGGGATAGACGGGACGGGTGGCGGTGGTGCTCCCGCCGCTGTTCACGGACCTGGTCGTCAGGCTGCTCGGGGCCTCGCCCTTGGTGACCCAGTCGGTCATCGCGGTCAGTGCGTCGAAGGTGTCCGGGCCCTGGCCGCCGCCGCAGTGCGCGACGCCGGGCAGCAGGAACAGCCGGGCGAAGCTCTCCGTGGCCGCGCTGCCGCCCATGACCTTCTCAACCGCCTTGTAGTACGCCATGGTTCCGACCGCCGGGATGTGCTGGTCGCCCAGGCCGTGCCAGAGGATCAGCTTGCCGCCGGCCGCCTTGAACGCCTTCAGGTCCGGGTCGGTCGCGTCGTACATGCCCTCGTTGGGGGCCATGACCTTCTTGTAGTAGGCCGCGGTGAACTTGACGTCCTTGTACGTCAGCGTCGGCTGCGGACTGTCGAAGATCTGGTACCGGAGCGTCTCGCGGACGAAGTTGATGTCGCCGGAGGCTCCGGTGGCCGTGGCCGGCGTGATGATCCCGGCCCAGTTCAGCTCGGAGCCGCGCAGCTGGTAACCCGGGTACAGCAGCTTGCCGTTCTCGTCGGTCGGTCCCGCGTAGATCCGGCGCAGGGTGGTGACCTGGTCCGCGGTCAGGCAGTAGTCGGCGCTCGTGGAGGTCTGCCCGGCCGCGCACCGGATGGCCGCCGGGTCCCAGGTGCAGCTGAGCGGGTCGGCGATGATGCCGTCCGCGGGGGCGCCGCAGCCCTTGAGCACGGCCGCGTGGAGGTTCGCGAGGTCGGCGTTGGTGATCGTGGCCGGGCCGCCGCCGAGGTAGACGGACTGGGCGGTCCAGGCGTGCGAGAAGGTGTTCAGCGCGGTGAAGTTGTTGGCCGGGGCCCCGGCGATGATGCCGTCGAAGTCGGTCGGGTAGCGCTGGGCCTCCGTCAGGGCCTGGTGGCCGCCCTGCGAGCAGCCGTCGAAGTACGCGTGGTCGGCGGCCTGTCCGTAGTACCGCTCGATGACGGCCTTGGCCGCCTGGGCGAGCTGGTGGTCGGACTTGTAGCCGAAGTCGGCGCGCAGCGTCGGGTCGGTGGAGAACAGGCCGCCGCCCTGGTAGTGGCCCTCGTCGCTGGCGGCGACGGCGAAGGCGCCGCTGGTCAGCGGTACGCAGCCGGCCGAGGCGGGGGCGTTGCTCACGTTCACGTTGCCGCAGAGGCCGCCGCAGCCGACCTGGAGGTAGTTGGCCTGCCAGCCGGTCTCGGGCAGCTTCATCTCGAAGTGGATCTGCGGGGCGATCACGCCCTTCACGTCACAGGCCGCCCAGTTGCCCAGGGTGTTGCTGCCCGCGGCCAGCTCCGTGGCCGAGCTGATCTCGAAGGGCACGCCGGGGACGGCGGCGGCCAGGTCCAGTGAGGTGAGGCCGGCGCAGGACATGGCGGGCGCGATGCCGGAGGAGGTGGTGCTGGTCGTGGTGGCGACCTTGGCGGCGGAGGCACTGGTCGCGGCGGAGGCTTGCGCGCCGCCGGTCGCGCCGGTTGCGCCGGCTGCGAGTGCCACGCTCACGCCGGTCACGAGCGTCAGGGCGGTCGCGAGGGTGGCCATGAAGGTGGCCGACTTCCACCGACACCATCTGGACAGCGTGGCCATGCTCGGTCTCCATTCGTTGGGCGATCGACGGCTTGCGCGGAACGTGCGGGGTGATGCGGCGAGTACGCGGACGCAACGGTCGGCAGGCCGAGCGGACACCGCGGTGGGCCGCGCGGATCGGCTCGCGGCCGTGGCCAGTGGGGCGAGTGGGGGCACGGCGAAGCGCCCCTGACGGCTGGTCACCTCGACCCGCCGTCGACGGACCCCTCCCTCGCCTCCTTCCGCGACTCCGGCTTTGCGGGGGCGGTACGGCGAAGGAACGTAGCCCGGCGACAATCTCGGCGCAAGACATGTCGACGAGATTGTCGACGATTCTGTCCGAGATCTCGGCGAGATGCCGTTTCGTGAGACGGCGGCCTGAATGCCGTGATATAGAGCCCAACTTGACTTTTGTTGATTTCAGTCACGCAGTGAATTGAACAAGCCAATTGTGAAGTGAATATAGGGGGAAGTCAGGTCATATTAGACGACTGGAAATGTGTCCAAAGTCACTAAAGATTGACCAAGTCAAGTAATGACAATTTAACTCTGCGTATCCTGTAAGAATCTTGTGAGCGGAGTGGACACCGTGAATTCGGGGTGGGGAATCGGAGCGCCCATATGGAGGGTGCGAAGATCTCGTGGTGTGCTTCTGGGGGGCGTGGCCGCATCGTTGGTGCTGTCGGCGTTGCCCGTGCTGCCAGTCGAGACGGCTGCGGCGGTAGCTGCCGCAGGTGTGTTACCGGGTGTAGTGGACGAGCCGACCGCGCTGGCCCAAGCGAAAGCTTCTGGCGAGCCGGTGGAGGTGACGGCGGACCGTACCGAGTACTCGACGACGCGCGCCAATCCGGACGGTTCGTTCAAGCTGACGCAGGCGACCACGCCTCAGCGTGTGAAGAACAGTGACGGGACCTGGGGCACCGTCGACCCCACGCTGGAGCGTCGACCTGATGGCCGTATCGCCCCTACCGGCACGGTGGTTGACCTGTCCTTCTCTGGCGGTGGTCCGGGCTCGGACATGCTCCACCTCGCCAAGGACGGCCGTTCGATCACTCTGGGGTGGGCGGGTTCGCTGCCTCAGCCGACACTGGACGGCGCAACGGCCACCTATCCCAATGTCATCAACGGGGTGGACCTCCAACTGACGGCCACCGCGGAGGGCTACCGCGAAGTACTCGTCGTCAAGACGCCTGAGGCTGCCCAAGACCCAGCGCTCGAGCAGGTCCAGCTCGCGGCTTCGGGGGACGGGTTGACCGTGATACCCGGCGCCGGTGGCGGCCTTCGGGCCGTCGACGAGGACGGTAACGCGGTCTTCCGTGGACCCGCTGGGCAGATGTGGGACTCCGCCGGTGGCGTCGAGGCGGGCCCACAAACTCAACTCTTGTCGTCCCATGCAGACGTACCCGCGAACGGGGCACCGCAGGACGACCCCTCGCAGCCCGGGGACGGCGATGCCAGCGCGGTACTGCCGGTCAAGGTGAACGACGGCACTGTCGCCGTGCACCCTGACCTGGCTTTGCTGCGTGGCCAACAGACGGTCTACCCGGTCTATATCGACCCCTCCGTCGGCCTGGGTGTCTCGGAGCGCACAAAGCTCTCCTCCGACGGCGACAAGTTCTGGATGTTCGACGGGGACAAAGGCGTCGGCAAGTGCGGAACCGCCGACGGCTACTACTGCGGTGGTGGCTATGTCGACCGTATGTACTTCGAGTTCGCGCCCACCAAGCTGGCCGGCAAGTACGTACTCGACGCGACCTTCCGCGCCCGGGAGACATGGTCGTTCAACTGCGATCCGCACTGGACCGACCTGGTGCGCACGGACAACATTTCCGAGGGCACCCGGTGGCCCGGACCCAAGCAACTCGACCTGATGGGTGACCGCTACGTCTCGGCGGGACGAGGCTCTCTGTGCAGCCCGGACCAGCCCGATGCGTGGATTGAGTTCAACGACAACCCTGATGAGCCGGACGAGAACCTGAAGAACACCGTCCGCTCCTTCGCCGACGGCAAGATCAGCCGGCTGACGCTGATGCTGCGGGCCAAGGATGAGAGCGATCCGCGCGCCTGGAAGCGGTTCGACGACAACGCCGAACTGCAGGTCACGTTCGCCTACAAGCCCGGCGTGCCCACGGACGTCGGTCTCATCCCGGGCAACGGCACCACCGCCTACTGCAAGAAGTCCACCGATCCGCTCATCGTGACGCGCAAGGATCCGATGGTGCAGGCCCGGGTGCAGACCTTGGCGGAGGCCCACAAGGGCAGCGAAGAGGGCTCCCTTCAGGCCGAGTACATCATCGAGCGCGGTGACGACTCACCCTGGCACGAAGCGTGGACCGGCTACATGCCAAACCCCGGCTGGCACCCCGACGAGACCCTGGAGAAGCTGCGCACCAACGACCGTGCTGACGGGGGCCTCTATCGCTACAAGGCGCGGACGCAGTCGCACTGGTCCTACGACGGCAAGAGCGGTGACCTCTGGTCCTCCTATAGCTCCTGGTGCTACTTCAAGATCGACTCGCTGGCCCCGAAGATGCCCCGTATCACTGCCGGATCCCCCTACATCGAGTGCGGCACGCTCTGCGACGGCAAGGGAGGCCCGGGTGTGCCCGGTTCCTTCACCTTCCAGCCCAACGCAGCCGACATCGACGCCGCCGGGCACACCGACGTCAAGGCCTATGAGTGGAAGCTGCTCTCCACGCCGGCCCGGCAGGTAACTGGTGGCCTCAAAGCCGACGTCGAGGATGTGACACCTCCGCTTTCAGGCACCCAGGTTCTCTCGGTACGGGCCAAGGACGTCTACGACCGGTGGGGTACGCCCGCGGAGTTCATTTTCAAGGTGGCTCCGGCCGAAGGCACGGTGGGCCGCTGGCACTTCGATGGCGGGGCACCCGGCTCCGGGGTGACGGTGGCGAAGGACACCGCCACCGAGGGAACCCGGCATGACGCCACGCTGCAGACCGCAGGTGCGGGCTGGTCCACTCTGGCGCGCCGCGGCGACGCCGACTACTCACTATGGCTCAATGACGGCTCGGACGACACACTGCGCTCGGGTTACGCCGCTACCGCAGTCCCTGCCGTGAACACCAAGGACTCCTTCACCGTTTCGGCGTGGGTCTACCTGACGGACGCCTCGCAGAACCGTGTGGTGCTGTCGGCGCCTGGCACGTACGGGTCGGCGTTCACGCTCTACTACTCCACGAGCTATAAGAAGTGGGTTTTCAACCGCACCGCCGCGGACGTCAAGGACAGCCCGGTCTACCTGCGGTCGATCGCTGACGCCGGGCCGCCGCCGCTGAATGCGTGGACACACCTGGCAGCCGTATTCGACACAGGAAAGGACACGGACAAGACGAACGACACCATCCAGCTCTTCGTCAACGGCCGCCCACAGGGCAAGCCGGTGGTGTTGAACTCGTTGTCCACCGCATATCAGCCGTGGACGTCCTCGGTCGGTCTGCAGTTCGGCCGCTCCCTGGTCGGCGGCGCCTATGGGGAGAACTTCCGCGGGCGCGTCGACGAGGTTTCCGTGTGGCAGTACGCCCTGAAGCCCGAGCAGATCGCCGCGGAGGCGCAACTCCTGCAGGACGGCGTTGCAGCCAACGAACTCGTGGCGTACTGGGACGCCACCTCCTCGACCGGCAACCAAGTCAAGGAGCTGTCGCCCTACCCCGCACCAGCGCTGTCGCTGTCACCGACGGGGGCCGTGCTCGACGAGGAGAACAACTCCCTTGTCCTGGACGGAACGTCGGGTTACGCCTCGGCGATCGGCCCGGTGACTGACGAGACCGGCTCGTTCACCGTGTCGGCGCACGTGAGGCTGAACTCGTTGCAGCTGGCGTCCAAGCCAGTGGGCTATCAGGCCCAGGTGGCGGGACAGGCGATCGGGGGTGAGTCCTCTTGGGCGCTGTGGGTGGTCAAGCCCGCCACCGGCATCTACCAGTGGAAGTTCACCCGCACCGCCGTCGGGACGGATGGCAAGGTCACCCAGAGCGCGGAGGTGGCTGCCGGCGATGTCGCCGAAACGGACACCGGGGTTGACGTCACCGGCATCTTCGATGCGCAGGAGGGGTGGCAGTGGACCGACCCGGGCGATCCGTCCAGGACCGAGGAGCGGTTGGGGCAACTGCACCTGTACGTGGGCGGGTTCGAGCAGCCGGGTGAGGACAGGTCCGGGTTCTCCGCGCTCCAGCAGGGCACCGGAGCGCTGTCCGTAGGCCGCGGCGCCGCGGCCGGATCCACGGGCTACTACCTGCCTGGAGCCCTGGATTCCCTGAGGGTCTGGACCGGAGCCCTGACTGCCGACCAGGTCCGCTCGCAGGTCCTGGCCACCCCAGACAACATCTGAGTCCAAGTTCTTCTTTCTCTCACCCAATCCAATGGCACGCGCCGGGCTCAAGGCTGCCCGCGTGCAGGAAGAAGTCACATGAACCCCTTCGGCATACCACGGCCTGGACCGGGCCGCGGTGGCGGAACAAGAAGACGCTGGTCCCGCCGCATAGCCGCGGCCACCGGACTGGCCTTGGTTCCCGGCCTTCTCACTCCCGTCGCCTTCGCGACGGATGCTGATCCGCTGGGCGACCCCGGACTGAAGGCGCCACGCGCCGCCAAGGTCAGCCCGTTCACCGCCGAGGTGAACAAGAAGGCCGCCGACACGGTGAAGAAGTCCGCCGCGGCGGATCAGGCCGCGGCAGCGCGGGCCCGCCGTGATCAGCAGCAGCGGACCACTTGGCCCACTTCGGGCAGGACGTCCCTGAAGGTTCCGGCGAAGGGCACGGCCAAGGCGGCCCCGGGTGCCCTGCCCGTCACTGTGGCCAAGCCCGCCAAGGGCAAGGCGGCCGCGTCTCTGACGGTGCAGGTGCTGGACCAGAAGGCGGCGCAGTCGCTCGGTGTCAAGGGCGTCGTCCTGAAGGTCACCGGCCCCAAGGGCGGTGGAAAGGCGCACCTCGGCCTGGACTACTCGGCCTTCGCCTCGGCCTACGGCGGGGACTGGGCCGGGCGCTTGCAACTCTCCCGGCTGCCGGACTGCGCGCTGGATGATCCGGCGAAGGCCAAGTGCCGCAAGCGCACCGATCTCGACTCCAGCAACGACCGTGCGAACGACCGAATCTCGGCACCGCTGAGTCTTGCGTCCAACGGAGCGCCGATGATGTTGGCGCTCGCGGCCGGTACCGGCGCCAAGTCGGGCAGCGGTGACTACAAGGCGACCCCGCTGTCCGCTTCGTCGACCTGGGAGGCAGGGGGTTCGTCGGGCACGTTCACGTGGTCGTATCCGCTGCGAGTGCCGCCCGCCGCAGCGGGTTCCGAGCCCGCCCTGTCGATCTCGTACGACTCTGGCAGTGTCGACGGGCGTACCGCGAACACGAACAACCAGGGCAGCCAGATCGGTGAGGGCTTCGACCTGACCTCGTCGTTCATCGAGCGCAAGTACGGCTCGTGCGACGACGACGGGCAGAGCGAGAAGTACGACCTGTGCTGGAAGTACGACAACGCGTCGTTGGTGCTGAACGGCAAGGCGACCGAGCTGGTCAAGGACGACACCACGGGCAAGTGGCGGCTGAAGAACGACGACGCCTCCACGGTCACCCACTCCACCGGCGCGGACAACAACGACGACAACGGTGAGTACTGGACGGTCGTCACGGGCGACGGCACGAAGTACGTCTTCGGCCTGAACAAGCTCGATGGCGCGGGCGCCGACGACCGCACCGAGTCGGTGTGGACCGTGCCAGTGTTCGGGGACGATGCGGGGGAGCCCGGTTACTCCGACGGGACCAGCTTCTCCGGCCGGGACAAGAAGCAGGCCTGGCGCTGGAACCTCGACTATGTCGAGGACACTCACGGCAACGCGATGTCGTACTGGTACACGGCCGAGCACAACAACTACGACAAGCTCGGCGATGACAACACCGGTACCGACTACGTCCGCGGTGGCTACCTGAAGGAGATCCGTTACGGCCAGCGCGCCGGCGCGCTGTTCTCCGGCTCGCCCGCCGCGTCCGACAAGGTGGTGTTCTCCTACTCCGAGCGCTGCCTGGCCTCCGGGACCGGCTGCGACTCGCTGACGAAGGACACTCGGGACAACTGGCCCGACGTACCGTTCGACACCATCTGCAAGGACGGCGACAAGTGCACGGGCAACGTCGGTCCGTCGTTCTTCACGCGTAAGCGCTTGACCACCATCACCACCTCCGCGTGGAACGCGGCGGCCTCGACGCCAGGCTTCGAGGCCGTGGACGTCTGGGCGCTCAAGCAGCTGTACCTGGATCCCGGCGACACGGGTGACTCGACCGATCAGTCGCTGTGGCTGGACGAGATCAAGCACACGGGCAAGCGCGGGACAGATCTATCCCTGGACCCCGTCAGGTTCACGCACGAGATGCGCTCCAACCGCGTCGACGGTGCGGCCGACGACATCCTGCCGCTCAACAGACCCCGTCTGAAGAGCGTCATCTCCGAGACCGGCGCCAAGACCATCGTCACCTACGCGGACGCCGACTGCGTCGCGGGCCAGACCATGCCCAAGGTCGACGAGAACACCAAGCGCTGCTACCCCGTCTACTGGTCCCCCAACGGGGAGAAGGACCCGATTCTCGACTGGTTCCAGAAGTATCCGGTCACCTCGGTTTCCTCCACCGATACATACGGCGGCTCGGAGGACGTGCAGCACACCTACCAGTACTCCGGTGGCGGTGCCTGGCACTACAACGAGGACCCGATGACTCCCGCCAAGGAGCGCACCTGGTCCATCTGGCGCGGCTACGGGAAGGTCACCCACCTCACGGGCAATTCCGGGCGCACGCAGAGCAAGACCGTCACCGTGTACATGCGGGGCATGAACGGTGACCGTGTCCTGGGCTCGGACGGGAAGACCCCGGACGCGGACGCCCGTAAGCCGGTGAAGGTCTCGGGCATCAAAGCCGCCGACATCACCGACTCGGACGAGTACGCGGGATTCACCCGCGAATCGGCCACCTACGACGGTGACACCGAGGTCTCGGGCACAATCAGCGACCCCTGGTCGAAGCGGACGGCGACCCAGCACAAGTCGTACGCGGACACCGAGGCGTACTACGTGCGCACGGTGGCCACTCACGCCCGTACGCACATCACCAGCAAGCTCACCCCGTACGACCGGGTGCGCACGGTGAAGACCACCTACGACGACTACGGCATGGCCGACACCGTCGAAGACCAGGGTGACGACGCGGTCAGTGACGACGAGAAGTGCACCCGCACCTGGTACGCCCGAAACGACGACAAGGGTCTCAACTCCCTTGTCTCCCGCACCCGTACCGTCGCCAAGACCTGTGCCACCGCCGACTCGGCGCTCGACCTGCCCGCGGACTCGTCGCGTCCGGGCAACGTCATCTCCGACACGGCGACGATCTACGACGACACCGCGGCCACCGTCTGGTCCCCGAGCCAGAAGCCGACCAAGGGCGATGCGGTCTGGACGGGCCGGGCCAAGGGCTACGGCAGCGATGACACTCCGGCCTGGCAGAAGATCGCGACGAGCTCCTACGACACTCTGGGCCGTCTGCGTGTGGTCAAGGACGCCAACGGCCGGCTTGTCGCCGACACCACATACGTTCCGGTCGACGCAGGACCGCTGACCTCCAACAGCGCCAGCAACTTCAAGGGGTACACGACCACCAGTGCGGTGGACTTCGCCACTGGTGCGACGGTGAAGAGCACCGACCCCAACAACAAGGTCACAGAATCCGAGTACGACAGCCTCGGGCGTGTCACCAAGGTGTGGCTGCCCAACCGCCTCACGGTCCTGAAGAAGACCCCGAACTACGTCTACGACTACAAGATCACAAGCTCGGCCATGTCCTGGGTGTCCACCGGCGCCCTCAAGGGCGACGGTTCCGGCTACAACACGAGCTACACCTTCTACGACTCGCTGCTGCGTACCCGGCAGACCCAGTCCCCGACCCCGCAGGGTGGTCGGCTCATCTCCCTGGGCCTGTACGACTCGCGAGGGCTGGCCATCACCCAGCAGTCCGACATCTGGGACAGCACCTCGACGCCGGCGTCCACGCCGGTCGAAACCTCCGAGGGTCAGGCCCCGATCCAGACGGACACGACCTACGACGGCGCCGAGCGTGCGATCAAGGCGGTGACCAAGGTCCACAGCGCGACCCGGTGGACCACCGAGACCACGTACACCGGTGACACGGTGTCCACGAGCGCTCCGGCAGGCGGTCAGGCTACGGCGGTGGTCGCCAACGCCCTGGGCCAGACAACGGAACGCCGTGAGTACGCGGGC
The DNA here is from genome assembly GCF_019091445.1 of Streptomyces sp. GbtcB7. Lineage (NCBI taxonomy): Bacteria > Bacillati > Actinomycetota > Actinomycetes > Kitasatosporales > Streptomycetaceae > Streptomyces > Streptomyces sp. GbtcB7. The sequence goes on along the minus strand of NZ_JAGXJM010000004.1, from coordinate 241,523 downwards.
CCCAAGCCGACCGGTACTGCTTACACCACGACCAGCTACACCTACCGGCCGAGCGGCCAGCAGGAAGCGATCACCGGTCCCGATCAGTCCAAGTGGTCCTACGAGTACGACCTGTTCGGACGCCAGACCGCGGCCGTCGATCCGGACAAGGGCAGGGCGGCGACCGAGTACAACGTCCTCGACCAGGTCACGAAGACCGTCGACGCCAACAAGGCGAACAACACACTCCTGTACGAGTACGACGATCTCGGCCGCAGGACCGGCATGTGGCAAACCGACAAGACGGATGCCAACAAGCTCGCGGCCTGGGGCTTCGACGCCCTGGCCAAGGGACAGCAAGACACCGCCACGCGCTATGACGGTGGGGTCGCCGGCAAGGCGTACACCCAGAAGGTCACGTCGTACGACAACCTCTACCAGGTCACGGGAAGCCAGCTACTCCTGCCTGAGACCGATCCGCTGGTGACCGCAGGCGTGCCGAAGACGCTGTCGTTCACCACCAGTTACAACCTGGACGGCACCGTGGATCAGTCCGCCGCACCGGCGGTGGCCGGCCTCGCGGCGGAGACGGTCAAGTACGGCTACAACTCCACCGGCCAGCAGCTCACCTCGAAGGGGACCACGGGCTATCTCCAGGGAGCCGAGTTCTCTCCGCAGGGCGACCTGGCCAAGCTCGCCCTGGGCATGGACGGGGGTGATTCGGCGAAGAAGGCCTATCTCATCTGGCTCTACGAAGAAGGCACCCGCCGTCTTACCCGGGCCCAGGTGACGGACGACGTTCACAGCTACCCGGTCCAGGACCTGAACTTCAAGCAGGACGACGCGGGCAACGTCACGTCCATCTTCGACACCACCACTCAGGGCGGCACCGCCAAGGCCGACTACCAGTGCTTCGCCTACGACGGCTACAGCCGCATGACCGAGGCCTGGACGCCGAAGAGCGCGGACTGTGCCGCGACGGGCCGCGCGATGTCCAACATCGACGGCGCGGCTCCGTACTGGACGTCCTACACGTACAACGCAGGTGGTCAGCGTCAGACGGAAACGCAGCACGCGACATCGGGTGACAAGACCACCACGTACAAGTACGACGACACCACGGACAACAAGCCCCACACGCTGGACAAGACGACGGGGGCCACGACCGGCAGTTACGTCTACGACAACACGGGCAACACCATCACCCGTCCGGGCCCCGCGGCTCAGCAGACGCTGGCCTGGAACACCGAGGGCAAGCTGGCGGGGCTCACCGAGGGCACGAAGGAGACCAGCTACCTCTACGACGCCAACGGCGAACTGCTGATCCGGCGGGCGAAAGGCGACGGGGACACGGTCCTCTACCTCGGCGGCGGCACCGAGGCGCGACTGACGGTCAAGGGGACGACGAGGACGCTGTCGGGCACCCGGTACTACGCGGCCAACGGCCAGACCATCGCCTGCCGTACCGCGGTCTCGGGCACCACGGGCACGAAGCTCAGCTTCCTGGCCGGGGACCATCACGGCACGTCGAGCGTGGCCCTGGACGCGAGCACGTACGCGATCACGAAGCGCTACAGCTCGCCGTTCGGCGGATCGCGCGGTACGAAGGCGACCACCTGGCCCGACGACAAGGCCTTCCTCGGCAAGCCGGCCGACGCATCGACGGCCCTGACGCATGTCGGCGCCCGCGAGTACGACCCGTCGATCGGCCAGTTCATCAGCGTCGACCCGGTCCTCTCGATCGACCAGCACCAGTCCCTCAACGGCTACAGCTACGCGGGAAACAGCCCCGTCACCCAGTCCGATCCCACAGGTCTGCAATACCCCGCTGACCAGGGCAGCAGCGGCGGTGCGAATGGCACCGGGTGCTACTTCGTCCTCCAGGACCCGTGCGGCGGTGTCACCACCAAGCCTGGCGGTAGCGGCGGTGCGGGCGGTAGCGGTTGCTACTACGTGCTCACTGATGCTTGTGGGAGCTCTGGAGGTGGCGGTGGTGGCGGAACATCGCACACCAACAGTACTGGGGATACCAGCAGCGGCAACGCTGATTGTTGGCCAATTTACACCTGCGGCGCGCAGAAGGGACCGGCCGACAGCGTCAACAATATGGGTAACGGTGGCCCCAATATCCCTTCGTTTTGGGATAACATCGTCGATTCTGTTTCTCAGAGTCCACTCGCAGCTCTCTTGTCGGGAGACTTCTCCGAGACGTTGAGCAGGTTGACGGGAGAGGGCTGTGTTCCCGATGCGAGCGGTATGTGCCCGCCCCTTGTCGGGACATTCGATGGGGTTCCCTTGCGCGGGGGGCTCGAAACCGGATTGTCTCAAGCGGCGTCTGATCTAGCAGGTGCCCGACTGACGACGGGGAGGATGTTTGACGCGGATGGTAAGGTGCTTCGCGCAGACATCACGAGCGGCTCCGGAGATTTGCAGCAGAGAGTCCATGAAATTCTCGAAGCTTCTCCGAATATTCGCCCCTTGAGAAATAAGGGTGACAAGTTCTGGTCTGAGGAGCATGTAGAGACGCAGTTTGCCGCATGGATGCGTGACAAGAAAGTCACCAACGCGCATGTCTACATCAATCAAAATTACATATGCGGTGGTCCGCACGGTTGTCAGCTGGCAGCCCGGGCCATCCTTCCACGAGGGTCGACCATGACGGTGCACTATCCTGGGATGAGTGAACCGCGCGTTTTTAAGGGAGTGGCACGGGTTGATCCTTAACATCCTCTTTCGCGGAGACTATCTCTACGCGGACAGCGAGTCTGAGATGCCGGCGCTAATCGCTTACGTTATGGAAAATCTCCGCGGTGAGAGAAATGACGTAGACTGGATTAGCGCTGGCGATGATGCCGTCTTCAGCCTGGCTCATGCGCGTTATACCAACGATACGTTCGACTGGTGGCCGGACAACTACCTCCATGTCGCGGCTAATCCGTCGAACGGGTATGGCGGGCTGATCTGGTATGTCAGCGCTGAGCGCGCCGAGAGAGTTCAAGATGGAATCTCAGAGCACACCTGGGTATCGGATAATCCGAACCCGCCCAAGTTCGACCCTCGTGTCGTCCGCGATCCCAGCTTTCCGAGGTTCCATGATCCCCGGAGTGCCATCCCGGTCCCGCTGATCCGAGAGGCTGTCGAGGAGTTTTGTGGAGTCGGAACAGGGGATCGTCCAACGTGCGTTAAATGGGTTCACAGTGACACCCACGGAGCGAGGATCGATTAGCCGGAGTTTTTGACGTCTTCGGACGCAGGGCGCCGTACAGGGCGAAGTAGGACTCTGGGCGGGGAAGTCGCACGTTGCGTTGCGGCGTCCCCGCCCCTCTCTGTCGGCGTGGGGGCGACCTCTTCTCAACCGGTCGGCGCCCAGGCGCCAGCAGGCTGCGATGCGACGGTCGCTCGAGCGGCTGGCGAGAGGAGCTGCCTCACGCTGCGCGCTTGGTCCTCCCGCAGTCCCCGAACTTCCCCGGCACTCGGTGTCTGGTCGGGGTCATGTTTCTCGGGGTCCTAGGCCGGCGCGGATTGCGCCTACTGATGCTTGGTCGCCGTCTTGAGGGCCTGTATCAGGGACTTGAGGGCGGCAGGGGCGGTCGTGAGGATGGTTTCGGGCTCGTCGCTTTCACGGAGGTGGATCGTGCCGGTGAAAGTGGCGGCGACGTAGACGCAGTTTGAACTGTCCCCGCTGTACGTGGACTTCTGCCAGTGGATGCTGTGCACGGCTGGTCTCCTTCAGGCGTCCCGGATGAGGCGGTGGATGAAGTCGCGTGACCTGACGGGATCGAGCGCGCAGGACTCCATGTGATCCAGTACAGAACGGTACTTACCCAGCTGTGCCTCCGCGTCCAGGAATCCACAGCCGCCGTGGTGCGTGTCCAACTGGACGGTGTCGAGTTGCGGAACGGGCCCCTCGACATAGTCGAAGGACTGGCCGGTGCTCGGGAAGTAGTCCGCACCGAAGGGGATCACCCTGACGCCGACATGGGCGAGTTCGCCCATGTCGAGCAGGTGCATGAGCTGCCCACGGGCGACGGCGGGGCCACCGAAGCCCATGCGGAGGGCCGACTCGTGGATGATCGCCGAGTACGGGGGTGGGCTCTCGCGGTGCAGGATTCCCTGCCGCTTGATGCGGTGGGTCAGTCGGTGCTCGATCTCGTACTGCCGCATGGGCGGGACCACAGACCGGAACAGGGCGCGTGCGTGATCAGTGGTCTGCAGGAGCGCCGGGATGTGGATCGCGAGCGCCACGCGCAACCCTGTTGCGTGGTGCTCCAGTTCGGCAAGGTCGACCAATGCGGCGGGCAGGTGTTCCCGGTACGTCTCCCACCAGCCGCGCGTCCGCCGCCCCGTCATCGCGGCCAAGGCATCGACGAGCCGATCGTCCGAGCAGTCGTACGCGCGTGCCATGGAGCGGACGCGGTCGGCGCTGACGGGTGTGCGGCCGGTCTCGATCATGCTGACGCGAGCCTGGTTGACGCCGAGCAGCTCGGCCGCCCCGGTTGCGGTGAGCCCGGCCCGTTCGCGGAGCTTGCGCAGTTCCGCGCCGAATCTTCGCTGCCGCAGGGTGGGGCTGCTGGTGGGCGGCAAAGCCTCTCCTTCCCGGCCGCGACGCGGCGTTCCTCTCCCTCACACGAGTGAAGGTTGGATTCTTTGAGTAGGAACGGTTAGAGGTATCTAACCCCCTGCTCTACGGTGGTCACGTACCGCTCAACTGCCCGCGCCCCTAAGCCGGAAGCGCACCAACCCAGGCATTGCCGCCGCACGGCGCCGACGCTGAGCGTGCCCAAGCCCTTTCCTCCCCGGAGGTGTTCATGGTCACCGTATCCCCGCCCGATACCTGGGTGTACGCCCTTCGACTGCCCCCTGACCCTCGCGCCGCACGCGTCGCACGTATGACCGTGCGGGCCGCGCTCGACGGGCATGGCATGCGCGAAGTCCTCGACGTGGTCGAGCTGTTGACGTCCGAATTGGTCACCAATGCGTACCGGCACACGAAGGGGCCCGCCTCCCTGCGGTTGACCGCGTTGGGGGGCGGGCGGTTACGGGTGGGGGTGTGGGACAGCAGCCCACATATCCCCGCGCCCTTCGATCAGTCGCCCGGCAGTCGGGTCGCTCCCGCCCCGGCGGACGCCAGGGGGGGCGAGGGCTGCTCCGCGTGCAGGAATGCGCGGACTCGTGGGGTGGCTGGGCGCTCGGTGACGACCTCCTGGGGCGGGGTGCTGGGAAGCTGCTGTGGTTCGAGGTGGGCGGTGACGGGGCGGCGGTTCGGCGATCCATCGCCGACGTCGGCGTATGAATGCCCGACTCAGCCCATCAGCCCGTCAGCCCCAGCTCCCTCGCGATCAGCATCCGCTGTACCTCGCTCGTGCCCTCGCCGATCTCCAGGATCTTGGAGTCGCGCCACATGCGGGCCACCGGGTACTCGTTCATGAAGCCGTAGCCGCCGTGGATCTGGGTGGCGTCGCGGGCGTTGTCGACGGCGATGGTGGAGGAGTAGAGCTTGGCGATCGCCGCCTCCTTCTTGAAGGGCTCGCCCGCGACGAGGCGGGACGCGGCGTCGCGCCAGCCGACGCGGGCCATGTGGGCCTTCATCTCCATGTCGGCGATCTTGAACTGGATGGCCTGGTTCGCGCCGATCGGGCGTCCGAACGCGTGCCGCTCCTTGGCGTACTTCACCGACTCGTCGACGCAGCCCTGCGCGAGCCCGGTCGCCAGGGCCGCGATGGCGATACGGCCCTCGTCCAGGATGCGCAGGAACTGGGCGTAGCCGCGGCCCTCCTCGCCGAGCAGGTTCGCGGCCGGGACGCGGACGTCGGCGAAGGACAGCTCACGGGTGTCGGAGGCGTTCCAGCCGACCTTCGAGTACGGGGCGGCGACCGTGAAGCCGGGGGTGCCGGACGGGACGATGATCGCGGAGATCAGCGGCTTGCCGTCGGACGTGCGACCGGTGACCGCGGTGACCGTGACCAGGCCCGTGATGTCCGTGCCGGAGTTGGTGATGAAGCACTTGCTGCCGTTGATGACCCATTCGTTCGTGTCCGGGTCGAGACGGGCGGTCGTGCGGGTCGCGCCGGCGTCCGAGCCGCCGTCCGGCTCCGTCAGGCCGAAGGCGCCGAGGATCTCGCCGGAGCAGAGACGGGGGAGCCACTCCCGCTTCTGGGCCTCCGTGCCGAAGAGGTGGATCGGCATCGCGCCGAGCGAGACGCCCGCCTCCAGGGTGATGGCGACGGAGGAGTCCACCCGGGCGAGCTCCTCCAGGGCGATCCCGAGGGCGAGATAGTCGCCGCCCATGCCGCCGTACTCCTCGGGGAAGGGCAGTCCGAACAGGCCCATGCGGCCCATCTCCCGCACGATCTCGTACGGGAACTCGTGCCGCTCGTAGAAGTCGCCGATCTTCGGGGCCACGACGTCGTGGGCGAACTCCTCGACCGTACGGCGGAGTTCTTCGAGTTCGGGGGAGAGACGGTGGTCCAGGGACATGGGGATCATTCCTTGTGGGAGAGGGCTTTGACCGTGCGGGACGGGCTGGGTCGGCCCAGTCGCTCGGCCATCCACACGCTGGTGGCGGTGAGGCGGGCGAGGTCGACACCGGTGTCGATGCCGAGGCCCTGGAGCATCCATACGAGGTCTTCGGTGGCGAGGTTGCCGGTGGCGGACTTGGCGTAGGGGCAGCCGCCGAGGCCGCCCGCGGAGGCGTCGACGGTGGTGACGCCGTGCTGGAGGGCGGCCAGGGTGTTGGCGAGCGCCTGGCCGTAGGTGTCGTGGAAGTGCACACCGAGCGCGCTGGTCGGCACGCCCTCCTCGTTCAGCTCGGCGAGGAGGCTCTGCACATGGCCCGGCGTCGCCACGCCGATCGTGTCGCCGAGGCTCAGTTCGTCGCAGCCCATGTCCATCAGGGCCTTGCAGACGCGTACGACCTGGTGGATGGGGACGGGCCCCTCCCAGGGGTCGCCAAAACACATCGAGATATAGCTGCGGACGTGCACCTTGTCCGCCTTGGCCCGGGACACCACCGGCTCGAACATGGCCAGGGACTCGTCGACGGTCCGATTGAGGTTCGCCTTCGCGAAGGACTCCGTCGCGCTGGCGAAGAGTGCGACATGGCGGGCGCCGAGAGCCAGCGCCCGGTCCAGACCCCGTTCGTTGGGCACGAGGACCGGGAGGCGCACCCCCGAGGACCTGCCCAGGTCGCTCACGAGCGGGAACAGCTGCTCCGCGTCCGCCAGTTGGGGCACCCACTTGGGGTGGACGAAGCTGGTGGCCTCGATGGTGGTCAGGCCCGAGTCCGCGAGGCGCCGGACGAACTCGGCCTTGACCTCCGTCGGCACGGTCGCCTTCTCGTTCTGCAGCCCGTCACGCGCGCCGACCTCGTAGATCCGCACCCGCGCGGGCAGGTCCGGGGCCGGTACGACCATGGGGAGGCCGAGTTCGGGGGTGCTCATGTCGTCTCCTCGGACGGTGTCGTCTCCTCGTACGGCGTGATCACGGCCAGCACCTGGTCCATGGCGACCGTGGTGCCCGGAGTGACGTCCAACTCGCTGACGGTCCCGGCGTGCGGGGCGGAGATGACGTGCTCCATCTTCATCGCCTCGACCACCAACAGGCTCTGTCCCGCGGCCACTTCGTCGCCCACGGCCACCTTCACGACGGTCACCGTGCCGGGCATGGGCGCGGTGAGCGAGTCCACCCCAGCGTGCGCCGCGCCGGTGAGGGAGGCGGCCACGGGGTCGTGGTCGCGCACGTGCCAGGCGTCACCCTCGCGGCCGAGCCAGGTGCCGTCCGGCAGGGCGGCGAAGGTGTGGGTGACGCCGTCGAGCCGGAAGGTGAACCGGGACGCGGTGGGCCCGCCGACGGGCACGGGGAGGGTTCCCCGGAGGGGCCGCTCCTCGCCGTCGAGCAGCAGCTCGACGCCGCCGTCCGCCGCGCGGCGCACGCGGACGGTCACCGGATCGTGTCCCGGCAGCCGCAGGTGGTGAGCCGTCCAGGCAGGCTCGCCGCCCAGGCGCCAGCCGTCCGGCACGGAGAACGGATCGACCCAGCCGGTGGCTTCGGAGGCCCCGAAGGCCACCGGGGCCCCGGAAGCCCGGGGGCCGAGGGCCGCCTGGCGCAGCAGCGCCGCCGACGCGTACACCTCCGCCGGGACCGGCCGCGCGGCGAGTTCGTCCGCCTCCCGCTCCACCAGCCCCGTGTCCAAGTCTCCCGCCACCACGGCCGGATGGGCCAGCAGGCGTCGCAGGAACCCGGCGTTGGTCTGCACGCCGAGCGTGACCGTCTCCGCGAGGGCGGCGCGCAGCTTCCGCAGCGCGGTCGCGCGGTCCGGCCCGTACGCGATGACCTTGGACAGCATCGGGTCGTAGAGCGAACCGACCTCCGTGCCCTCGCTCAGCCCCGAGTCGGTGCGCACTCCGTCGCCCTGGGGTTCGTGCAGGGCGAGCACCGTGCCGCCGGACGGCAGGAAGCCGCGTGCGGGGTCCTCGGCGCAGATGCGTGCCTCCACCGCGTGCCCGGTGAGGGTGATGTCCTCCTGCCCGTACGGCAGTCGCTCGCCCGCGGCGACCCGCAGCTGCCACTCCACCAGGTCGAGCCCCGTGATCAGTTCGGTGACCGGGTGCTCCACCTGGAGGCGGGTGTTCATCTCCATGAAGTAGTACGACGACGGGTCGGAGCCGGGGACGATGAACTCGACCGTGCCCGCGCCCTCGTACCCGCAGGAGCGGGCCGCCTGGACGGCCGCCTCGCCCATCGCGGCGCGGGTGCCGGCGTCGAGGAGCACGCTCGGCGCCTCTTCGATGATCTTCTGGTGGCGGCGCTGGAGGGAGCACTCGCGCTCGCCCAGGTGGACGACGTTGCCGTGGCCGTCGGCCAGGACCTGGATCTCGATGTGCCGGGGGCGGTCGACCCAGCGTTCGACGAGGAGGGTGTCGTCGCCGAAGGAGGCGCGGGCCTCGCGGCGGGCGGCGGCGATCTCCTCGCCCAGCGCCGACGCGTCCCGCACCAGCCGCATGCCCTTGCCGCCACCGCCCGCCGACGGCTTGAGCAGCACGGGCATGCCGATCTCCCGTGCGGCCCCGGCCAGCTGAGCGTCCGTGAGGCCGCTGCCGGACGAGCCTGGGACGACCGGAACCCCGGCCGCCTTCACCGTCTCCTTGGCGCGGATCTTGTCGCCCATCAGCGCGATCGCGTCCGCGGGCGGGCCGATGAAGACGAGCCCGGCCTCGGCGCACGCGCGCGCGAACGAGGCGTTCTCGGCGAGGAAGCCGTACCCGGGGTGCACCGCCTGGGCGCCGGTGCGAGCGGCGGCTTCGAGGAGTCGCTCCACCGACAGATAGCTCTCGGCGGCCGGCGCCGGACCGATCCGTACCGCCGTGTCCGCCTCGCGCACGTGCCGGGCGTCGGCGTCCGCGTCGGAGAAGACGGCGACCGAGCGCACGCCGAGCGCGCGCAGGGTGCGGATGACGCGTACGGCGATCTCGCCCCGGTTGGCCACAAGGACTGTGTCGAACATCTCGGGCACCCTCATCACATCCGGAAGACGCCGAACTGGGGGTCACCCAGTGGCGCGTTGGCGCAGGCGGTCAGTGCGAGCCCCAGCACCTGCCGGGTCTCCAGCGGGTCGATCACGCCGTCGTCCCAGAGGCGGGCCGTCGCGTAGTAGGCGCTGCCCTGCCGCTCGTACTGGGCGCGGATCGGGGCCTTGAAGGCGTCCTCGTCCTCGGCGGGCCAGGAGTCCCCGCGCGCCTCCAGTTGGTCGCGCTTGACGGTCGCGAGGACGGACGCGGCCTGCTCGCCGCCCATCACGGAGATCTTGGCGCCGGGCCACATCCACAGGAAGCGCGGCGAGTACGCCCGGCCGCACATCGAGTAGTTGCCCGCGCCGTACGAACCGCCGATCACCACGGTCAGCTTGGGCACGCGGGTGCAGGCGACGGCCGTGACCATCTTGGCGCCGTGCTTGGCGATGCCACCGGCCTCGTACTGACGCCCCACCATGAAGCCCGAGATGTTCTGCAGGAACACCAGGGGGATGCCGCGCTGGTCGCACAGCTCGATGAAGTGGGCGCCCTTCTGGGCGGACTCGGAGAACAGGATGCCGTTGTTGGCGACGATCCCGACCGGGTGTCCGTGGATGCGCGCGAAGCCCGTGACCAGGGTCTGCCCGAACTCCGCCTTGAACTCGGCGAAGCGCGAACCGTCCACCACGCGCGCGATGACCTCGCGTACGTCGTAGGGGGTGCGGGAGTCGACGGGCACCGCGCCGTAGAGCCCGTACGGATCCACCTTGGGCTCGACGGACTGCTCGACCGCCCAGGGGAGGGGCCCGCGCGCGGGGAGCGTGGCCGCGATGTTCCGTACGATCCGCAGCGCGTGCGCGTCGTCCTCCGCGAGGTGGTCGGTGACGCCCGACACACGCGCGTGGACCTCGCCGCCGCCCAGCTCCTCGGCGGTGACGACCTCGCCGGTGGCGGCCTTCACCAACGGGGGCCCGCCGAGGAAGATCGTGCCCTGATTGCGCACGATCACGGCCTCGTCGCTCATCGCCGGGACATACGCGCCGCCGGCCGTGCACGACCCGAGGACCGCGGCGATCTGCGGGATCCCCGCCCCCGACATCCGCGCCTGGTTGTAGAAGATCCGCCCGAAGTGCTCGCGGTCCGGGAAGACCTCGTCCTGCATGGGCAGGAAGGCGCCTCCGGAGTCGACGAGATAGACACAGGGGAGGCGGTTCTCGAGCGCCACCTCCTGTGCCCGCAGGTGCTTCTTCACGGTCATCGGGTAGTACGTGCCGCCCTTGACGGTGGCGTCGTTGGCGACGATCACGCACTCGCGGCCGCTGACCCTGCCGATCCCGGCGATCACCCCCGCGGCCGGGGCCTGCCCGTCGTACATCCCGTGGGCGGCCAGCGGGGCCAGCTCCAGGAAGGGCGAGCCCGGGTCGAGGAGCGTGTCCACGCGCTCGCGCGGGAGCAGCTTCCCGCGCGCGGTGTGGCGCTCCCGGGCCCGCTCACCGCCCCCGAGGCGTGCTTCGGCGAGCTTGGCGCGCAGCTCCTCGCCGAGGGCGCGATGGGCCGCCTCGTTGGCCCGCCAGGCCTCCGACGCGGGATCTGCCGCGCTCGTCAGCTCCGGTGCTTCGTGCATGTCCCGCGGTCCCCTCACCAGTGGTCCACCAGTTAATGAGCGTTAACGCATGTCGTCCAGGTTAACGACCGCTAACCTCCCTGTCTAGAATTGCTTCCATGGCCACCAGAACCGACGCCCCCACCCGACGCGAGCAGATCCTCCGGGAGGCTGCCCGGCTCTTCGCCGAGCGCGGCTTCCACGGCGTCGGGGTGGACGAGATAGGAGCGGCGGTCGGCATCAGCGGCCCCGGTCTGTACCGGCACTTCGCGGGCAAGGACGCGATGCTCGCCGAGCTGCTGGTGGGGATCAGCGGGCAGCTGCTCACCGGCGGCAAGCGCCGGGTGGCGGAGGCCGACGGGGGTGCGGAGGCGGTCCTCGACTCGCTCGTCGAGGGGCACATCGACTTCGCGCTCGACGACCGTCCCCTGATCACCCTGCACGACCGCGAGCTGGACCGCCTGCGGGACAGCGACCGCAAGCTCGTACGACAGTTGCAGCGGCAGTACGTCGAGCTGTGGGTGGAGGTCGTCCGCGAGGTGTATCCGGCCCTCACCGAACCCACCGCCCGCTCGGCGGTGCACTCGGTCTTCGGCCTCCTGAACTCGACACCCCACCTCGGGCGGCCGGGGGCGCTGCCGGGGCGCGGCGTGACGGCGGCCCTGCTGCACCGGATGGCGCGGGGCGCCTTCGCGGCGGCGGCCGGGGACGCCGCTCTTTGATACGGGTCTTTGATACGGGCAATT